>DATIQL010000289.1:0-54649 GCA_035470905.1 Casimicrobiaceae bacterium | reverse complement strand
ATACGGTCACCGTGCGCTCCGGGTCGAAGCGCACCCAGCGGTCGAGGCTCGGCGTGGCGGCGAGGCTCTGCGGAAGCATGGGCCCGCTCACGGCGTCCGCGACCGCGCCATGGCGGTGGCGGCCGAGCGAATCGCGCG
Organism: Casimicrobiaceae bacterium; assembly: GCA_035470905.1. Classification (GTDB taxonomy): domain Bacteria; phylum Pseudomonadota; class Gammaproteobacteria; order Burkholderiales; family Casimicrobiaceae; genus VBCG01. The sequence goes on along the minus strand of DATIQL010000289.1, from coordinate 54,511 downwards.
CAGGACCCTTGCGTGCGCGCCGCAGCGGCAGAGGTTGCGGTCGAGCGCCGCCCGGATATCGTCATCGGTCGGATCGGGCACGCGATCGAGCAGCGCAACCGCGGCCATCACGATGCCATTGGAGCAGTAGCCGCACTGCGCTGCCTGGTGGTCGATGAACGCCCGCTGCACCGGATGCAGCGCCTGCCCGTCCCCGATGCCCTCGATCGTCGTGATGTCGTGCCCTTGGGCCGACCACAGGGGCAGGTCGCACGATTGGACGGCGCGGCCGTCGAGCAGCACCGTACAGGCCCCGCATTGCCCTTCGCCACAGCCGAATCGCGTTCCCTTGAGCCCGAGATCGTTGCGCAGCACGTACAGCAGCGGCGTGTTCGGCTCGGCCGGCACCTGCCGCTCGACACCGTTCACCCGCAGTCCGGGATTGTTCAGGATGGATGGTCCGGTCATGGGAACGGGTCAATCGCGCTCCGGTGCGGGCAGCATGCGCTGGAACACGCCGTCCCGGTCGACCAGCAGATGCTTGAGCGCAGCTGCGACGTGGATCGCGATCAACACGGCAATGGTCAGCGTGATCAACTTGTGCGCGGTCGCGAAACGCTCGCGGAGCGCGACGTCGTCCCATCCCCAGTGCGGCAGCGGAATGCCGAAGAGCTTGGGGCCGAATTCGCTGAACGACGACGTCAGGTAGCCGGCAGCGACGGAAAGCACCATGAACACGTAGAGGACGACGTGTCCCAGGCTCGCCGCGCGCCGCTCCCACGCCGGCATCGACGCCGGCAGCGGCGGCGACCGGTGCGTCAGCCTGCGCGCGATCAGCACGACGATCAGCACTCCGCCGACGATTCCAAGCGACTTGTACAGATTGTAAGAAATTCCACGCGCCGGGGTCTGCTTCGGGATTCCGACCATGTACCACCCGATCGCAAGCAGCGCGATGATCGAAATCGCGACCAGCCAGTGCAGAATCATGGTTGCGCGGTCGTGACGGCGGTCCACGGTCGGTGCCAAAACGGATCCAGCCGGCGCTACGATGCTCCCGGTTTGCATGGGTCGTCCAGACAGCGAGATGGCCGGCGCCGGCACTGCGAGATACCGTCACGGCGCGGCGGCCGGATTCGGGCGGCCTTCTATTGGAGCACAGGATTCGGTGAACGCAAAAGCGATTTGTGCGGTGGTGGGCGCGCTTGCGCTGGCCGCGGCGACGCCGGCCACGTCTGCTGGCAGTTCAGCTTCACGCCTGACGACTCGAAGATCATCGCCGCCCGCGGACGCTCCAACGGCCTTCACGTCATCGATGCCGCCACCTACAAGCCGGAGAAGGTGATCGCCGGCGTGCATCTGCCCTGGGGCATCGTCACCTGGCCGAGGGCGTACGGGACTCTGGACGCGCCCTGACACCGGATCACTGCGCTGGGGCGTGCCGGGTGCCCGTTCGCTGCGCGGCTTCGCGGATCAGCCCGACGCATCGCGTCAGGTAGCTCGCGAACACCGGATTGCGCGGATCGAGCGCGTCGGCGTGCGTCGCCCCGACTTCGAAACGCTTGAGCCCCCCGGTGAAGAGTCTTCTCCAGTCGGCAGGATCGTAGGTCCCGGCGCGCTGGCGACTGCACAGCATGTAGACGGTCCCGTCGTACGGCAATGGCCGATGGCAGGCCAGCGCCTGCTCGAATGCCGATGCGACGCGGACTACGGTCTTCATGTAGGCCGGGTTGTCGGCAGGACCGGAAGTGCCTCCGAGCGCACGGCGCTGTTGCATCTTGGCGATGAAGCGTTCCTCAGGCATCTGCGAGTAGCCTGCCTCCAGCAGCCGGTCGGGAGGATCCAGCAGCAGCAGCGGGAGCACCTGCTCCCCGGCGGCTCGCAGCGCACGCGCCATCGCCGTAACGACGTAGGCGCCCGCACAAAGCGCCGCGAGGAAATAGGGGCCGTGCGGGCGTTCCCGGCGTATCTCCGCCAGGTAGTCCGCTGCCATGTCCTCGACGCTGGCATGCGGTTGCTGCACTCCGTCGAGCCCCCGCGCCTGGATCGCCCACACCGGCTGGTCATCGCCGAGCAGCCGCATGAAATGCGGGCTCACGAACGCCTGCCCATGGCGGCCGTGGACCAGGAACAGGGGCGGCGCACTGCCGTGGCGCCAGAGCGCGATGAGCACCGGGGCTTCCCAGCCCGGGGACGACGCCGCATCGGCCATGCGGCGGACTTCGCATGCGACCCCTTCCACCGTCGCGTTTTCGTGGAAATTGCCGACGCGCACCCCGAAAGCCGCGGCCAATCGCGCCTGCAGCTCGGTGCTCAGCAGCGAGTCGCCGCCGAGCAGGAAGAAATCGTCGTCGCGGCCGATCGGCGCAATCCCCAGCAGCTCCTCGAAGACGGCCGCGACCGTACGTTCAGCATCGTCGCGCGGCGGCACGATCGTCCGCGCCGAATTCGAGGCCGACGGCGCGATCAGCGCCAGCGCCTGGCGGTCGACCTTCCCGGTCGCCGTCTCCGGCAGTGCGTCGAGAAAGACGAACGACGACGGCAGCATGTACGACGGAAGACGGGCTGCGAGCCTCCGGCGAAGCACTGCGGGCACGCGATCGGCGGGCTCGCGGACAGTGACGTACGCGACGAGTCGCGACGAGTCCGCTTCGCCTTCGACCGGCGATGCCAGGACGGCGGCCCTGGCGATGCCGGGGCATTGCGCCAGCGCAGCGTCGATCTCGGTCAGGTCGACCGAATTCCCGCGGACCTTCACCCTGCCCCCGTTGCGCCCGAGGAAATGCAGGTTGCCCGCTTCGTCGAAGCGGCCGAGGTCCCCGCTGGCGTACTGCCTCCAGCCCGGCTCGCGCGGATCGACAAAGAACGCCGCGGCGTCGAGCTCCGGTCGGCGCCAGTAGCCCGGGCTGACGTGGGGACTGCAGACGACGAGGTCGCCCACCTCGTCGGTCGCCGCCGCGCTGCCGTCGGCACGCCGGATCAGCACGCGCACGCCATCGGGACAGCGGCCGACCGGGATGACGGAGCCCGGGGATGATGGATCGCGATGGCCGACGACGTGCAGCGCCACGAGGCCGACTTCGGTCGATGCGAGCTGGTTCGCCAGAATGCAGCCATCGGCGGTGTGGGCGCGAAAGAGATCGATGTCACTCGCGAAGACCGACTCCCCGCCGAGGTCCACGGCGCGAAGATGCGGCAGCACCCGACCGGGAGCGAGGCGATTCCCGAGCTCGCGGAAAACCGTCGGAACGGCGTGGAGCACGGTGATGCGCTCGCGGTCGAGCCAGTCGGCCAGCGACGCCAGGCCATCGCGGCGCAGGTCGTAGGCGCACAGAGTGGCGCCGCTGAACAGGCTCCCGTAGACGTCCATGTTTGCCGCGCTGAAGCTCAGCGTGTAGAGCACGGAAAGGCGATCCGCCTGACCGATGCGCAGCGCCTCGACATAGGCGTCGACGAAGAACTGCAGGTTCCGGTGCGTCTGGCAGACGCCTTTCGGCCGACCGGTCGAACCCGAGGTGTAGCAGAGATAGAGGGCCGCGTCGGGCACGACCTCCGGCAGCGGCCGCTCGCCGCCGTCCTGAGTGCAATCGTGGATCGACGCGACGTCGACGATTGCGCAACCCCCCGGCGCGATGGCCTGCGCGTGCTCACGCAGGCGGGCCTCCGTCAGCAGGACGAACGGCTCGCAGTCCTGCAGGATGAACTTCAGCCTCTCCGCCGGATCGCCGGCATCGAGGAGGACATAGGGGCGAGCACTCCTGGCCACTCCGAACATCGATTCGATCGCCGGGATCTTCCTTTCGAAAAACAGGCCGACGCGGCCGTCGCGGCCATCACCGATGGCAAGGACATGCCGTGCAATGGCATTGGCCGCGGCATCGAGCTCGCGGTACGTGACCCGGACGTCGCGCTCGACGATGGCGATCCGCTCGGGAACGCGGCCAGCGACCTCCGAAAGGCGTGATCCGATCGTCCGGGCATGTGCAGGCATCGTCGTGTCTCCAGGTGCAGACGGGCGTTGCCTAGGCCGCCTCGGCCTGGCGACGGGGATTTCGCGCCGGAACTTCGCGCAAAGGCGTGCGGCCGGCGAGCCACGCACACCGGTCCCCCGGGACGCCGAGCCTCGCGAGCAGCTCCAGCGCCACGTCGCAACGCCGACGTCCGAACATCCAGTGGTAATGCACGTGCACCGGGGAGCGTGCGAACCAGCGCGGATCGATCTCGCCTTCGGCTGCGACGAGATGCAGCGGCAGATTGTAGTGATCCGGATAGTGCTGCACGCGATCTGTCGCGCTCCAGATCGCGAGCGCCAGGGCAGTCTGGCTCGAGCCCCAGTATTCGCTCCCCGCAGTCCCGACGTTTCCCGTGGAGGCGACGATCTCGATCCCCGTGCCGAGATAGGGCCTCGTTCCGGCGCGCACCGATGCGCCGAAGATCTCCGCGCAGCGCGTCAGGATGCCGCGCGACCGGCGCACGATCGCAAACCCGCCGTTGTAGGATGCGCGGATGCGTTCGTTGCTGATCGTCGTCGTCACAGCGGGAAGGCAGTCCAGCGAAACGCCGCAGAATCGTGCAAGCGCTGCCCAGTACGCTTCGAAGCGATCGCCCGGGCCCCGCGTGGCGCTGCCTTTGAGATCGACGGGCCTGACCGCGGCGTCGGCGTCGCCCGGCATTTCCGGCTCGCCCAGCCACACGGTGTCGCTGTCCAGGACCACCAGGAATTCGGTGTCGACATGCGCCTCGGCGTGTGCGCCCGCGAACACCCGGTTCGCTGGCGCGTAGTCGAGGCAAGTCGTATTGAGCGGCGCGTCGATGTACTCGACCTCGAGCTCCTCGAGCGCAATGCGCGCATCCCGATCGACGCCGAGGCCCGGACGCGGCGCGTAGGCGAGAATCGCCGCATCGCGGTAACGCCCTCCAAACCGGCGAATGCTCCGGCAAAGCAGCAACGCCTGGTCGCGAATGGCGTTGCCTTCGATGCACAGGACGAAGCTCGCCGAAGGCGCGGATCCCGGCGGGGAACCGGCGCGCGTGACCGTGCCGGACGTCGCTCCCGCAGCAGGTGCACAGACCCGCGGCACCGCGGAATCGCAGCGCGCGAGGCAGCCACCGTACAAGTCGCGGACTTCCCCGGCGATCGGCAATCCGGACGAAAGTGCTTCCAGTGTGTCGCCGTCGGCGTTCTGCCTCTGGAGACCGCGCTCGAGGAAGCGGTCGACGTCTTCGGCACGGGTCACCGGATCGAGCGGCAGGTCCAGGCGTTCGCCGATGCGGTGGACGATCCGGCGCCAATCGTCCAGCAGGTCCGTGTAGCGCACGTAAACGGCATCGCAACCCGAGTCCGTGAATGCGGTGATTCGTCGCGAATATGCCAGCCACAGCGCCAGGCCCTCGTCCACCGACATGTCGCCTCGCGCCTGCAGCGACTGCGCGACCTCGACCGGATTGCGGACGGGTACCACGTACACCGGCCGATAGCCCGCCCGTTGGAGGGCACGATGCCATAGCGGCGCCAGGACACCGATCCGCGGATCCTTGATCAGGATCATCGGCTGATCCCCGTACTCGGCGGCGAGCAGCGCTCGCGCATCGTCCTCGAACTCGGCGACGACGTCACCGTCGGCGGGGAGGTCGAAGTCGACGCGGTCCCAATCGCCGCCCAGCTGGCGCATGAGGCGCACGTTGAGATCGAGAACGGCCTCCGGCTCCCAGTAGCCCTTTGGATTCACACCCAGCTTCGGGGGTTTGAGCTTGGAGGGGAGGAACGCACCGCAGAGATTGAGCACGCGGGAAAGGGCCGACGTGCCGCTGCGGTGCATTCCGAGCACGACGATGGCTGTCCCGACGCCGGAACCGGCGGCGACCGCGGGATCGTCGACCGGCATTGCCGGCCGCGCCTTCATTCGCCATTCGAGCGCCAGAGCGCGCAGCTTGTCGACGGGGACGAGCGCTCCCTGTCCGGCCCGAAACGCGACCCTCAGCAACAGATCGCGATTGCCGGGCGCCTGCGGCGCGAGATCGTTGCCGCTGTCGACGCGACCGGCGAGCGCTCCGGCGAGGAAATCCGCGAAGATGCGATCGGCTTCCTCGATCGTCCGCTGCTTCGACTCCGAGATCGTGTTGTGCTCGTGAATCCGGTAAAGATAGAGCGGCCGGTGGACGACAACGGGCTCCTCGAGGCCGGCGGCGCGCAGGCAGAAATCCCAATCGTGGTTGTAGCGAAAGTTGCGGAACCCGCCAACCGAATGGAAGAAATCGCGCTCGACGAACAGATTGCCGCTCGAAACGGCGACGTTGTATTCGACCACCGTGAAGCTGTTGGACTGCGTCCCCAGAAAACTGCGCTGCTTCTGCTGGATGCGGCAGGTCCCGGCCCTCGTGGTCAGCGAGGCGCCCGACTCTCCGATCATGCTGCGGACCAGGGAGAAGCCCCAGCGGGCGCCCGTGGCGGCAATTTCGTCGACCATGCAGGCGATCCGGTCGGGCGCGTAGCAGTCGTCGGAGTTCAGGAATGCGAGGTAGGTACCGCGCGCCAGGGCGGCGCCCTCGTTCAGCGTCGCGGGCGCGCCGCGATTTTCGCGGCTGATCACCTTCGAGGGAAGCGCAAGGCCTTCCGTCGCGGCCTTGGCAATCGCGCCGGTGCCGTCGATGGAACCGTCGTCGATGACGACGAGCTCGATGTGCGGATAGGTCTGGGCGGCGACCGAGGCGATGGCTTCGCGGACGAAGCGGGCGTGGTTGAACGCGGGGAGCACGACGCTGACCAGGGGCGACACCCCGGTCTTGCCCGAGGCCCTGCCGCGCTCCTGCGCGACGAAGCACTCCAGCAACGCTGTCTGCCGCGCATTCGTTTCGCGGGCCAGCAATTTGCCGAGCACCAGACCGATGTTGTGCCGGATCGAGGGGACGGCCCATGCGGTCGCCTCTGCCGCGTCCCACAGGATATCGAGGGCCTCCCGAAAGCGCATCCTCTCGAGCTGGACGACGCCGAGCATATGGAGGGCGTCGACGTCGCGTGGATCCTCCTCGAGCGCCTGCCGATAGAGCGACTCGGCGCGCCCGAGCCGCCCTGCCCGATGGGCAGCGAGCGCCGCGAATCGCGTCTGAAGGGGCGGCGCTGCTTCAGCCCCGCAGCAATGCTTGAAGCGCTTGCCGCTGCCGCAGGGGCACTGAGCATTTCGACTGCCCATCTCGGGTCGGCCGACACCTGCGTCCACTCGAGTCTCCCTGAATCGGCTCTTCCGACCGATCGACGGATCATACGCCGGCGCCGGATCGGCACGGATCGGACCCCTGCGCCAATTCCTTCCCTGGATGCCGGTCACGTGTCACACCCGGATCCGTCGGATCCCGCCGATTCCGCCCGATGTAACATGCCCGCATGGCCAGCCGAAGGCAGGCAACCGCGACACCATCATGGCGATCTATCGACTCGGCAATGCGACACCCCAGGTTCCGGCTTCGGCCTACGTGGCGCCCGGAGCGACAGTGATCGGCAGCGTCACGCTCGGCGAGCACACCAGCGTCTGGCCGGGCGCCGTCATCCGCGGCGACGATGACGCGGTCCGCATCGGCGACAACACCAACGTGCAGGACGGCGCGGTGCTTCACGTCGACCCGGGTATCCCGACGTCCATCGGCAGCGACGTGACGATCGGGCACCAGGCGATGCTGCACGGCTGCACGATCGGTGACGGCACGCTGGTCGGCATCCAGGCCATCGTCTACAACAGGGCCGTGATCGGCCGCGAATGCCTGATCGCAGCAGGCGCCGTCGTCCCGGAAGGCAGGGTCTATCCCGACCGCTCGCTGATCGTCGGCGTGCCGGCGAAGGTCCATCGCCCGCTGCGCGACGACGAGCTTGCGGCGATGCGCGCGAACGTCGATGCCTACGTGAAGCGCGGCGACTGGTTCAGGAAGGACCTGCAGCGCATCGATTGACCCATCCGATCGGCCCGGAATCGCGATTACCCCGGGAGCCAGCGGACGACCAGCGGAATGGCAATGGCGCCGAGAATCCCGTGCAATCCCATCGCCAGACCCGCGAAACGACCCGCTTCGGCATCGATGCTCAAGGCGCGCGCAGTCCCGATGCCGTGCGCCGCAACGCCCAGCGCGAAGCCGCGCTGCCACCAGGCTTTCGAGCCGACGATGTTCAGCACGAAACGCGCGAACACCGCACCGAGGATGCCGGTGGAGATCGCGAATACCGCCGTCAAGGTCGGCGAAGCGTGGATGCGCTCGGCGACGCCCATGGCGATCGGCGCCGTCACCGACTTTGCGTAGAACGCCGCCACGATCGCATCGTCCGCCCCCAGCCAGCGCGCGATCCCCACCGCACTGGCGATCGACGTGGCGCCGCCCGCAACGAGGGCGGCGAACAGCGGCACGACCCTTCCGCGCAACTCGGTAAGGCTGGCGTGGATCGGAACGGCGAGCGCGACCGTGGCCGTTCCCAGCAGGAAGTGCACGAACTGCGCACCCTCGAAATAGGTCGCATAAGGCATGTCGATGACGCCCAGTGCCGCAGCCACAAGCGTGACCGCGATCGCCACCGGGTTGGCGAGTGGATTGCGGTCGAAACGCTCATAGACGACCAGCCCGACCTGATAGGCGGCGAGCGTGACGATCAGCGCGAGCAGCGGGCTGCCGGACAGGTAGACCCAGATCTCGTGAATGTCGGGGAACTCAGGCTTCATCGGACACCCGCCGGGTGAGAAGGCGCAGCACGACGGCGGCGGTCGCGATGGTCAGCACGACGCTGCCCACGAGGGCCGCCACGACCGGAACGAGATTCGACTTCAGGTGCGGCCAGAACAGGATGACGCCCACCGCCGCGGGTACGAATAGCAGCCCGAGGTGTCGGGTCAGGCCCGAGGCCACCAGTTCGACTGCCGGCGGCACGCCGCCGCGGACGCGAAGCCAGACCAGAAGCAGCACGAGCCCGATCACCGGACCCGGAATGAAATGCACGGCGAAACGCGAGACGATCTCGCCGAGCCCCTGGAACACGAAGATCTCGACCAATCCTGCAATCATGGAACTCCTTCGGGTGAAATGAATGGCGGCATTTCGATGCAGCGCCCCGGCGCCGACGTCTTGGGTTCCCGTGTGCCGGGGCGAGTTCGTCGTGTCGCGCGCTTCTCCGATCGGCTCATTGCTCGTGGCGCATCGCGAGCATCGCCGCCAGGAGTTCGGGCTCATCCCATGGAAGATCGGCCGGCAACTCCGTCAACAGGCGGCTTTCCGGGTCGCGAAGCCACTCGCGGGGAAAGACGACGACGGATTCTCCGCTGTTCCCGTCGCCACCCTGCAGGGAGTCATGAGCCTTCCCTTCGAGCGCATCGAGGAGCGCCCGACCCAGGTCCTTGCCCACCCGTTCCCCCATGTGCATGTGCGTCACCAGGCGACGGTTGATCTCGAGCAGGTGGGCAGCACCGCTGCGCTGATCGAGCACGAACTGGACGTTGAAAAACCCGCTCATGCCCAAACCCCGGCATAGCGCCTCCGAGAAGTCGCGCGTTTCCGGCGAGTTCACGAATCGCAGCACGGTCGTCTGTCCCTTGATCGGGCTCGTCGCGACCTGCCGCTCCCAGGCAAAGCCGGCCAGCGGAACGCCTCGCAGAGCGACCAGCGCCTGCGAATGGTGGGGCCCGTCGATGTAGCCCTGCACCAGGAGCTGCGCCCGGCCGGGCTCACCGAGGTCGAGCGGATCGGGTCGCATCAGCTGCTGCGCAGCGTCGGCCAGTTCCGTCGGCGTCGACACGACCGCGACGCCCTGCCCGGCAAAACCGAAACGCCGTTTGAGGACGACGGGATAACGCAGCGCGGCGGCATGCTCGATCGCGTCTTCGATGCGAGCCGCGATCGCATAGGGCGGCACGCGGACGCCCAATGCCTGCGCCACGGACGGGAGCATCGTCTTGTCGATGCTCACTGCGTAGCGTTGCGGATCGCCCAGCGACTCGGCAATCAAGCGCACGAGGCGCGCCCAGCGCATCGCGGCCAATCCCGGCGGCGGGGTCAGGGCGACCGTGAACAGCAGCCGGATCGCCATCTCGTCGCAGGGCACGAGCATCTGCGGCGACACCTTCTCGACCATCTGGACCAGACCGCGCAACCATTCGCTCGGGGTCGCCGTCACCGGCAGGATGCCGATATGCGTGAGATAGCGCGACTTCGTCGCCAGCGAATCCTTCGGGGCGAGCAGCGCAACCCCGAAACCAGCCCGCGCCAGCACGCGCGGCATCCGTGCAGTTCCGAGCCAGCGGGTCGCGGTCGATACCAGCAGCAGGCGCCGGGTCATGTCGCCGTCGGGTGGCCAGCCATTACGCGCGGATGCTCCGACCATTCCGTCGGATCGCACCGCGCAGCAAGGACGACCACCGCTGCCCGCTCATTCATGCAGGCCTCCGATGGCACGGACGACTTCCTCCCACTGCCGGATGCCGGCGCCAATGGCATGCGCAAAATCCTGCGTGGTAGCGCCGACCGGTTCCATGCCCAATGCGGCGAGTTGCCCGCGAACCCGGGGCAGCGCAACGATACGCGCCAGTTCGTCCTGCAGCCGGGAGATCACCGGACCGGGCGTCCCTTCGGGGGCGACCACACCATGCCACGTCGTGACGTCGAAACCCGGATATCCGGCCTCGGCAACCGTCTCCACGTCCGGAAATTCGGCCATGCGGTGATCGCCGGTCACGGCCAGTGCGCGCAGCCGCCCCGCATGGATCAGCGCCGCAACGGTTCCGAGATGGGTGAAGAGCACGGGAACCTCGCCAGCCAGGACATCCTTGACGGCCATCGAGGTCCCTGCATAGGGAATGTGGACCGGGTGAACCGCGGCGCGCTTGAATAGCAGGGCGGCGGCGATATGCGAGGTCGACCCGAGGCCGCCGCTCGCATAGAAGAGCCTCCCCCGTGCTCGACGCGCCCGGGCGATCAGTTCCGCAAGCTTGTGCACCCCGAGGGCGGGCGGGACCACCACGACAATCGGAAGCCGCGCGAGCATCGTCACGGGCGCGAATCGCGCCATCGGCGCGACGCCGGCACCCACCCGCTTTCCCGGATCGATCGCGTTCGTGGCGTTGTTGGCCAGCAGCAGCGTATATCCGTCCGGTGCCGCGGCGGCGACATAGTCGACCGCGATCCGGCCAGCGGCACCGGGCCTTGCCTCGATCACCACCGGCTGCCCCAGCGCATCGCCCAAGGGGGTCGCAATCAGGCGCGCGACGAGATCGCTCGTACCCCCGATCGTAGATGGCAGGATCAGGCGCACCGGACGGCTCGGATAGGCGCCCTCCCGAACGCCGCGTTCCGCACGCGCGAGCCATGGGGCCGCCGCGATGGCGCACAGCGCGAGGCGGCGCCGGCGACCTTGCGACTCACGCCTTGCCGCAGCCTGGACGCTCGTCACGGGCCCACGCATCGCATCATGTTGAAGAACATCACCGTCAGCATCATCGTGCGGACGAACAGGACGTTCGCCATTATCCACGGGATGAAGAACCAGCGATCGTGGAAGTTCGGTTCGCGCCGCGCGCACCCGACGTGGCCCGTGCAGCGCCCGGCTGCGACGACCGCGGCCGGGAATATTCACTTGGACCTGCGTAGACTATCGGAAATAATCCCGTTCGTCCGATCGTGGCGCACCCCGGTGCATCGGCGTGCGCGCGATCGACGACGCGAATCCGGAGAATGACGCACGCGGCGGACGGTGCAACCAGCGATGCCCTCCAACGTCTTTCAGCTGCCGACAGGACCACGCTGGCGCGTGTTGATCGGGCATGAGCGCAGCGACGTCCGCCATGCGCTGCGCACGCTGATCGAGACGGACAGTGTCGCGGTAGTGGAAGCGGCAGACGGCGAGGCGGCGCTCGCGGCGCTGGAGTACACACGCTTCGACCTGCTGGTGCTGGAGCTCGACCTGCCGGCGAAAGACGGCGTGACCGTGATGCAGTTGCATCGCGTGCTGCTCGCGCACGAGAGCATCCGCGTCCCCCCGCCTGCGATCGTTCTGACCCTGGCACCCGAGGTCCGGGGCAACGCGGCCTTGATCGACCATCTGCGCACGCTTGGCGTTGCCGGAATCATCGACGACGCACCACGGCGCGAGGTGGCCGGCCTTGTCGAGGAAATCCTCCGGGCACGCGCGGCCCAACCCGCTGCGGACAAACCCGCCGCAGCCTGAATGCGCCCGCCGAAGGGGCTTCCTGCGCGGATCCGGTCGGGCCCTGCTGCAGCTCCATGGCGGCGCGCTGCACCAATCGCGTCGGGATGAGGCGCGCCGGCCGCCAGGTACCGGAGGTCGCGGCAATGGCAGTGCCCCGCTGACTCCAGCCCGGCGCCGGCGGGCGTCAGGCCACCCTGCGCTGAGGGGCGCCCGCGAGCGGGTGGCCACCTCCCGATCAATCGCGCTCTCTCCGGCCCCGAGACTCCCCATGCTCGGGCTCTTCCTCTGCGCTGCGGTGGCACTCCACGCAGTTCTCGAAATTGCGAATGCCTTCCTTGATGTGCCTGGAACGGATCTTTTCCGGGCGGTGCTCGTGGCAGGTGTAGCAGGTATAGCGGCTGAAATCGTTGCCGGTGTGGCAGGTTTCGCAGCTGGCGTCATGGTCGCGATCGAGCACGAAGAATTTCTCGTGGTCGACCGTTGCAGGCTTCCACCCTGCTGTCTTGTGGCACTGCCCGCAACTCGTCGTGATGCTGCGGTGCATCGCGTCCGTCGGGGGGACATGGCATGACGCGCACTGGTCGCGCACCGCTTCGCGCAGCAGCGCATGCGAGAACGCCTTGCGGCTGTGCTGCGCCAGTGTCGACCCGAGATGACCGATGTGGCAGGCCGTGCAATCCTGCTCGATCAGCTCCTGATGGAACGAGGCCTTCAATGCGCGCTCGCCGCCGATCGGCACGCCCTTGGTCGTACGCAACCCGATGTCGGACGGCACATGGCACGCGATGCACCGGCTCGAGCTCGCGCCACGCAAGGGCGCATGGCAGGCGAAGCAATCGGTGGTGAGATCGGAATGCGCCTTGACGAGCGGCCCCGGACTCACCATCAAGTGCGGGTAGATGAATATCAGCGCGACCAGCACGACCAGGTCGAGCGCGATCACGATCAGCAGAGCACGGCGCTTCACCTCCAACCCCAGAAGAGGAAGATGGCCACGATGTGCGCCGTGGCCAGAACGCCGAAAGCGAGCGTGATCGGGAAATGCACCGACCGCCACTGCTTGACCACGTCGAAGGTCATGCTGTCCCAGTACATGCGCTCTTCCAGCTCGCCCTCCGACAGCCCGTGCTCGCGCATGCGCCGCCGCGCCTCCTCCAGCCGCCGGCGCGACCGGTCCAGGAGGAACTTGCCGGTCAGGCCGCTTCCGACATTGACCAGCATCGCCCAGACCGCCAGCCAGCCCAGGATGGCGTTGAAGTGAATCCCGGCGTGCACCAGCACCAGCAACGAGCCGAGCCATGCCATGAATTCATGCAGGCGCAGGAGCCGGACCGGGTTTCCCCGCTTGATCAGCTTGCGCTTGCGCAGCGAGTACCCAAGCGAGCCCACGATGAGCAGGGCGCCGGGAATGCCAAGATAGCGGCCGATCCACACCGCGTTGAACACATGGAGCAGAGCGTCGAACAGCAGCGAGACCACCGCGAGCGCGACGAAGCTCGCGAGGAACGGCAGAACTTCGCGCCGCAGCAGCCGGGCTTGCATCGCAGTCAGGCTTCCAGCACCAGCGGCGAAGCCGGCACGCCCACGCACAGCAGACAGTGCCCCGGCGCGATGTCATGGTCCGGAACGTACTGGTAGCGGACTTCCCCCGAAACCAGGCGGGTCTCGCAGGTGCCGCAACCGCCCGCGCGGCATCCGGAATCGACCGCGATGCCGTGCCTCAGGGCAAAATCAAGCAGCGATGCATCGCTCCCGTCCCAGGTCAGAGTCCGGCCCGAGCGGCGGAACGCGACATCGACTTCGAGAGCGGCCGGCGCAACGGCCGTGCCGACGGGGCCGGCCGATGCCGGCCCGAACGCCTCATGGCGGACGTCGGTCTCCGGCACGCCCCATGCTGCCAATGCCGGCACCAGGCTCTGCATCATCGATGCCGGCCCGCAGACATAGAACCGGTGGCGGCCGTGCGGCAGGGTGCACCGCAGCAGGTCGACGTCGACGTGCCCCGCGTGCTGGTAATCGCGGCCCCTCTCGTCCTCCGCGTCCGGGCGGCTGTAGACCACGTTGAGGTGCAGCGACGGATGGGATTTCGCCGTCTCCTCGAGTTGTCGCTTGAAGGCATGTACGCGGCCGTTGCGCACCCCGTAGTAGAGATGAATCCGGCGCGCCGGTTGCTCGCTGAGGCACCAGTGCAGCATGCACATCAGGGGCGTGATCCCGATTCCGCCACCGACCAGGACGACAGGCACCGACGGATCGGGATCGATGAAGAAATGTCCCGAAGGCGCCTTGACACGCAGCACGCAGCCTTCGCGAACGTGGTCGTGGAAGTGGTTCGACGACAGGCCTGCGGGAACGCCAGGGTGCCCGGATGGCGCGGGCACCCTCTTGATCGTCACGCGGTACGACGCCGCATCCGGGCGGTCGGACAGCGAGTAGCAACGCGTGATCGGGCGCCAACTGCCCGGCTCGCCTGCGGCGCTGTCCGCAACGGCGAGCGAAAAGGTCAGGAACTGCCCGGGCTTGAATGCACGAAGGGCCTTGCCGTCCACGGGTTCCAGATAGAACGAGCACTGCGTCTGTGCCGCGTCCTCGAACTCGCGGCGAGCGACACGGAATTCGCGCCAGCCGGCCCAATCGGCGGACGAAGCCACACCGGTCGGCACGGCTTCGGGGATCGGGGATATGGCGGCAGCGCCGTGCCGGCGCCGAAGCGCCAGACCGATTCCCGCCGCCAACTGCAATAGCAGCGCCGCACCTATCCAGGAAAGCAGCTCGCCGGCGGTCATGGAACGGATCGCAGATCGCCGGGTCGCCGCACCGATGCGGACGCAACGCGGCCGGTCCGGGGTGATTCTACGGGGCCGAAGGGCCGGCGACCTTGACCGCGATCAACGATGCCGGCGCGCCCGACTCCGCGGCGGACGGCCTGACTGCTGCTACGCCCTTTGGCCCGTCGTAATCACGTTCCAGCCAGCGTTCGCGCAGCGAAGATCGCCGCGACCACCGCAATTCCGCCGGAAATCACGTACGGAAGCGTGGGGGCATGGAAGTAGAGCGAGGTGGCGAACAGGGGGCCGACAATTCGGGCAAGGGCGCCGGCGCTTTGCGCGACACCGATGGTCGCGCCCTGTTCACTGGCCGGCGCGAGATTGGAAAGCAGTCCGAACACCGGAGCGCGCGTGAGCGCGGAACCGATGGACAGCAGCGCGAGCGCGAGCAGCATTTCCATCCAGGGCCGGTCCGACGGGTGCAGCAATGCCGACCATATCAATGCGCCCTCGCCTTTGATGAACGGCAGGAGCGCGAGCGCGATCCCTGTCAGCAGGAGGCTCAGGGTGATCAGCTTCGGCTCACCGAGCACTTTCACCAGCCTGCCGATGGCACCGCCCTGGATCAGGGCGCCGATGACGCCGCAGAAGACAAACAGGGAAATGACCGTCGTGGCCGGCCCCGTCGCGTCCGCGGTGATGCCAAGATCGAAATTGTCGCTGACGAGCAGCGGCAGCGTGCTTTCAAAGCAGCTGAATGCGAAGGTGGCGAGGAAGAAGGTCAGGATCAGCATGCCGATCTTCGGCTGTGACAGCGTGTGCGCCCATTGCTAGACGCGCGGGCGCTTCGCCGTCCGGCCGGAGCTGCCGTTCAGGCTTTCGGCCAGGATGAAGAACGCGAGCAGGAAGTTCGCTGCACACATTGCCGCAGCCGTCCAGCCTGGCGCCGTGGCGCCACCGAGTTTGAGCGCGATGCCGCTGATCGCCGGCCCGAAGATGAAACCGAGGCCAAAGGCCATGCCGATGAGTCCCATGCGTTTCGAGCGATCTTCCGGCGGCGTGATGTCGGCGACATAGGCCTGGGCGACGGTGATGTTGCCGCCGCAGGCGCCGGCGAGGACGCGCGATGCGAGGAGCACCCCGAGGGCGAGCGCAGGGTCCGCAAGCCCCGACCCGATGGCGAAAAGGCCATAGGACAGCGCGGCACCCGCAGTGCTGACGAGCAGGATCGGGCGGCGGCCGTGGCGATCCGAGAGCCTCCCCCAGATGGGTGAGAACAGGAACTGCATCATCGAGTACGACGCGATGATGACCCCGATGAGCAACCCGCCCGCGCCGTAGTGCCGGCTGTACATCGGCACCAGCGGCACGACGATGCCGAAACCGATGAGGTCGATGAAGACGGTGAGAAAGACAACGAACATCGAGGGCCTGCGGTTCATTTCACGTGGACTCGGCAATGGGATCGGGTACGCGCATTTCACGCGCCGCGGCTGACGACGGAAGCGGTCTCGATCAGCTCGCCGAGGAGGGCATCGGGCTCGCCCTCCCCGAAGCGTGGAGGTGACGGTGCGAACGGCGCGCTGCGATGGCGCACAAGCCCGTGAATTCTAGCAGTGGCCGCGGCCCGGTCGCGCGACGCCGTGCCGCCGGGTGCCGCTGCCGCCGCACGGCCGATCCTCTTGATCCTGGTCAATGGACGGGAATGCACGGACGCCTAACTTGTTATCTGATTGGCTTCCTGCCCGATGCAGGGGAGACCCGAGCGCCGATGATGAACGGCCTGCGCAGTTTCGTGATGGCCCTGCTCGCACTCGGCGCGCTGGTGGCTGTGCCGATCGGCGGGCAATCCCTGCCGTCGCCGGACGCCCCCCGTTACAGTCAGGACGAGCTCGATCAGCTGCTCGCGCCCATCGCGCTTTACCCGGACGAGCTCCTGGCACAAATGCTGATGGCGGCCACGTATCCGCTGGAGGTCGTGCAGGCTGCGCGCTTCCTGGAAAAGAATCCGGGCCTCAGCCGGGAGGCCCTGGACCAGGCGCTGGCCGAGCGCAACTGGGATCCCAGCGTGCAGTCGCTCGCCGCCTTTCCGCAGGTGCTCGCGATGATGAACGAGCAGCTGGACTGGACCCAGCGCCTGGGCGACGCGTTCCTCATCGATCAGGCGCGGGTGATGGACACCGTGCAGTCATTGCGCAGACGTGCGGAGGCCGCAGGCAATCTCCAGTCGACGCCGCAGCAGACGGTGGTGGCGACGGCCGGCGAGATCGTCATTCAACCGTCGCAACCCGACGTGATCTATGTCCCGGTCTACGATCCGCTGCTGATCTACGGCCCGTGGTGGGCGCCTGCGTACCCGCCGTGGTTCTGGTACCCGCCGCCTGTCTATGGCTATCCCGTCGGCCCGGTGTTTGCGGTTGGCATCTGGTTCGGCTACGGATGGGCGCTCTCACACGACCACTGGGGTTGGGCGCGCCCGGACTGGCACCACCACCATGTCGCGCTCGATACCACCCACAACCGCTTCTGGAATCATCCGGGCCGCCGGCCGCCGGCCGGCAGCACATGGCAGCATTCGCCCGACCATCGGCGGGGCATCGCCTATCCCGATCCCGTCACGCGCGATCGATTCCTGCCGGTGGATCCCAGCGCAGTGCGCGCGCGAGAGGATTTCCGCGGACGCGACCTGGTGGCCCCGGCGGTCCCGACAGCTCCTGCAGTCCCGGCAATTCCTGCAGTCCCGGCGGCGCCTGCGGCCACGGTCCCTCCGAGGACGACACTGCCGAGCACGACGGCAACCACCCCTCTGGCGCCGTCCTCGCGACCTGCCCCCCGCACGGCGGCACCGACGCCCTCGCGCCCGGGTCCTTCCGCGCCTGCAGTGCAGCCCCGGCCATCGCCCGGCATTTCGCCGCCGATGCAACAGACACCGCGTGTGGTCGCACCCTCCGCGTCCCCGACCTTCGACCCCGGCATTTCGCGCCGGCAAGTGCAGATCAACGCGCAGCGCGGCATGGAAAGCCGGCAATCGATCGCGCCGCCGGCCACAAGCCTGGCCCCGGCCCCCGCCATGGCTCGTCCGGTCGCGCCCCCCATGGGCCGACCGGCAGGGCCGTCCGGAACCAGCCGCGCACCCGCACCGGGCGGCGGTCGTGCGCCCGCTCCAGCGCGACCGCACTGAGCGCGGCATGCTCAAACCAATGGGCGAGATGAAGACGATGCATTCGAACCGCTGGTGGGTAAGGGTCCTGGGGCTCGCGCTGGCATGCGTGGTCGCTGCAGCGACAGCCGCCGAACCTGCAATGCCGCAACATCATGGGCCGGCCCAGCGAAGCTTTGCGACTCCCGAGGAGGCGGTGGAGGCGCTCATTGCCGCCATACGCAGCGACGATGTGCGTAACCTCGGCCGCGTGCTGGGCGCGGGGAGTGACAAGCTGATCCGCTCGGGGGATCAGGTTGCCGACCGGCAGGCTCGGGGGCGCTTCATCGCGGCCTATGAAAAGCGATCGAGAATCGAGCAGGCAAGCGAAACCAGGGCCACGCTGCTGATCGGCGACAACGACTGGCCTTTCCCGTTTCCGATGGTGCGGCACGCCGGCAAATGGACGTTCGACGCCAGGTCCGGTGCCGACGAGATCCTGAACCGCCGGATCGGCCGCAACGAGCTGGCGGCGATCCAGGTCTGCCTCGCCTATGTCGACGCGCAGCGCGAGTACGCGTTGCACGAGGGCAGCGACAACGGCCTGCACGTGTACGCGATGAAGCTCGTCAGCACCCCGGGCACGAAAGACGGGCTCTACTGGCCCACGCAGGAAGGGGAACCGTCAAGCCCGCTCGGCCCGCTCGCCGCCAAGGCCAGGGAGGAAGGATATGAAGGACAGCCCTACCACGGCTACTATTACCGCATCCTGACCGGTCAGGGTGCGGCGGCGCCGGGCGGAGCGTACGACTATGTCGTCGACGGCCGAATGATCGGCGGCTTCGCGCTGATCGCCTATCCGGCGCGCTGGGGTGCGTCGGGCGTCATGACGCTCATCGTCAGCCACGACGGCGTCGTCTATCAGAGGAATCTCGGCCGGAGAACTGCCGCGATCGCCGCATCGATAACCCGCTTCGACCCGGACTCGACCTGGTCGAAGGCACAGCCATAGGGTCGATGCCGGATCGATCGGCCGTCAGCGACCATCGACTGCGGCCGTCGATCAGTGCTTCCGACGCATCGGCGTGACCGGGGTGCGTCCCTCGATATGGCGGAACCTGATCCGGCCGATGCTGAGGTCGTACGGCGAGAGCTCGAGCATGACCTTGTCGCCGGCGATGATGCGGATGTGGTGCTTGCGCATCTTCCCCGCGCTGTAGGCGATAAGCTTGTGGCCGTTGTCGAGCGTGACCCGATAGCGGGAATCGGGCAGCACTTCGGCCACCACTCCGTTCATTTCGAGAAGTTCTTCCTTGGCCATGATCGTGCCTTTCGGAAATTTGCACAGAAAAGAAAAGGCCCGGCATGGGCCGGGCCTTTCGGGCAGGACTGACGGCATGGCCGAAACACCATGCCTGCCTGCGAACTCAATCCGCCGAGCGGATGTTCGACGCCTGGTCCCCCTTGGGACCGGTAGTGACATCGAATGTGACGCGCTGGCCTTCCTTCAGGGTCTTGAAACCCTGACCCTGGATCGCGGAGAAATGGGCGAAAAGATCCTTACCGCCGTCTTCCGGGGTAACGAAGCCGAAGCCCTTGGAGTCGTTGAACCACTTCACGGTACCTGTTGCCATGTCTTGAAATATCCTGAGAAAAAAATAAAAGGGGCATGCCCCTGACTGGGACGAAGATCAAGACGGCGGGTGATGAGCAGAAGTACCGCAGAACTGCGAGTACCGGAGCAGCAACAGCACTGCTTGAACGTCGAACGAACGTATTGTGCGCCGCATCGTTCCGCTTTGCAAGCATTATTTGCGGGAACGCCAACGCAGCCGCCGAGCGATGGGGGAATCGCGATTGCTGTTGCGCACCGGGACGACGACTCGGCGTTGCCTCCTTTCCCACCTCGACCATGAATGGCGCGAGGCCGTCTGCCCCGGGATGGAGGTCCACCGTCATCGCGTCGACGCTCGGTCCTGACCGCGAGCGCGCATGGCGGTCACGCGAGATCCGGATCCTTGCGCCGGTATCTCCATCCAACGCCTGATCTGCGCATAGACCTCCGGCCGGCTGAGCAAGTCCAGGTGGCCGGTGTCACGGATCACCCACTGCCGCGACGGGTCGAATGTGAGGGCGAGCCTTTGATTCGCGTGTCGCCCGAGCGCGCTGGCCAGTGGCACGATGCCGTCGCCGATCAGCCGGTCGCCCAGAGCGCCCGCCACCTTGCCGGTGGTTGCGGCGATCGCGTAGCACGCGACGCCTTCGGGAAGCGGCACCGGCACCCGGCGATCGCCGCTGCGCTCGAAGCGATCGCGCTCGTTCCAGTCCGCGTCCACCAGGTTTCCGAACCGCAGGTCCGTGATCCCCGCACTGCGGATCTTGCCCAGGCGTGCCAGCGGCGCCGAGTACGCGTTCGAGCCCAGCAGCGTGTCGATCCAGTTGCCGCCCCGCTCGAGCGGCGCCCCATGGTGCGGCGTGCCGACGAAGACGAGCTTGTCGAGACGCTGCAGCCATTGGTGGCGCATCTGCGCAGCGTGATCGCAGGCGCTGCGTGCGACGAGACCGCCCATGCTGTGCCCGATCAGCACCAGCTCGGTCAGCGGCACCGGCCAGCGTCGCACCAGGTCTTCGAGCAGATCGGCGAACGCGCGCCCGTTCGTGGAAATATGGAGGCCGCTGTTGTAGTGCAGATAGACCGACGTGAACGTGCAGTCGCGTGCCAGGGCGGCGCCATGATCGTGCCCCTTGCGCGTCCATTGCAGGTCGTTCATGCACAGGCCATGCACGAGCACGACCAGCCTGCCGGTGGCTTGCGGGAGGGCGGTCCGCAGCGCCGCACGTCCATCCGGCAAGGGAAGGCCGCCCTGACGCAGGCGCATGGTGATCGCCAGCGGGTTGCCCGACGCTGCGAGGTGGTCGCCGAGGACGCCGTTCAGCGCAGCGAGCAGCGCCTCACGCCTCGCGGAATTGCTTCGCTCGCCGAGCAAGGGCGCTACCCGCGCCAGCAGCGCATCGAGACCCTGCCCGGTGAGACCGGTCACGCCGCGGATGCTGCGGTAGACCAGGCCGGTGATGCCCCTCGTCCTGGGCTGCCGCGACTTGGCGCGCAAGCCCGGACTGCCGGCGATGTTGCAGTGCATCGCCTCGACCAGGTCGACGACCCCCAGGATGCCTTCGATGACCAGTCGATTGACACCGCGAACGTCATCGCCGTCGATCCGAAGCTTTTTGGACATATCCGAAGTGACTGCCCGGCGCCGACGCCGAACGAGGTGCGCGGGCGGGCGCCGAAGCGACGCTCACTTCACCGGCAGTGGCATGACGTTGCGGCTGGCGACCAGATCGTTGATGACCGTCTTGGCTTGCTCGAACGCGTCGGTCCGGACCTGCTCGATGCGATTCGTCGGCGAGCTGCTCACGTACATCGTCACCTGATCGCCGAGCTCGTCGATCAGCCCTTTCGGAGCATAGACGGTGGTCGTCACTTCCCAGGTGCCGTTGCTCCGGCGGACAAAGACGGAAACCAGGAAACCTCGATGCGAGAAATCGGTCATCGGCCATAGTGCACTCGAACGCCGACTCGCACAAGGCGCATCCAGAGATGAGCCCGCCGAGCCGGAATGGCTACGGCCGACGCGCGTCGGGAAAGATGTCGTGCAGGATGAAATCTTCGAGTTCGGCGTTGTCGCCGGGACGCGCCGACAAGGTCACCTGACGGCCCAGCCGCTGGGACACCCACGAGAAATCGCCCGAGACGTTCTCGCGGATGATGCTGATCATCTTGCGCACCACGGCGATGCGGATGTCGCTGTTGTCGCCCTTGCGGACCTCGAAGCGCTGCTTTGCCCTGCGGCCGATGTCCTTGTCGAAACCGAAGAAATCGAACTCCGCGTTGTCGTAGTTCAGCTCCCTGATCTCGAACATTCCGCCCGCGTTCCTCGGATCGCGACCGAAAGTCGGCGTACGGTCGAGTCCGAGGTTCGCGGCGACGATGCGATTGCGCCGCTCCTGCTCGCTTTCCGCCGGCACGCCGGCCTGATCGGGGGCGGACGGAGTCGCCGGTTCGCCGCGGGCGCGTCGCCGGGCTTCGATGTACGCCGCCAGGTCTTCGGTGGGCGGCGGCGACGGCATGGCCTTGGGTGCGGGCTTAGGTGCGACCGGAGCCTCGGGCACCACGGAACGCGGAGTGGATTTGTCGGGCTCGATCAGGGGCTGCGCAGGAGCTTTCGGGAGGGCCGGCCGCGGTGGCGCCGGCTTGGCACGCGGGGGCCGGACGACGCTGCGCGGCGCGGCCCGCGACGCGAGCGTCGGCGGTGACGGTGCCGGCGAAGCACTTGCGGGCGGGCTCGCGCGCGGTGCGAGCTGCACCGCCAGGGGGGTGCTGGCTCTGCCCCGCTCCCGAGCGTCGGTCGAAAGAGGCTTTGACCGCGACAGCGCGAGCCACAAGGCGGCAATGTGGACGAGTATCGACAGGACGACCGCGACCCAGATGATCGGGATCATCACGACATCGTGGCGCTTTGGCGAGTCGCTCAGCCGGTTCATCGGCGGGCCGAATGGAAGAAGCGTCGAGGCGCGCGGCCGGCTGAGGCCCCGCGCTGATCACCGTGTCTAATCGGGCAGGATACCGCGATCCGGATTCGGCATTTCGCGAGCGCACAGCAGTCACCGGCGCGGTGCGACCATCTCGTCGAGTCGCGCAGGGCGCATGGAGCACCTCCCCTCGCCGCCCGACCGGACCCTGTGTTACGGTTGAAGTTCCCGTCCACGCGCATCAGATCTCCTGCTGATCGCAGCCATCCTCGCCAGCGTGGCGGTGGTGATCCTCGACAGCGTGCATTCGATCACGCTGCGCTACGGCGCGCTGTTCGATGTGCTCGAATGGGCATTCACGTTGCTGTTCACCATTGAATATCTGCTGCGCCTTGCGTGCGTCCGACGTCCGCTGCGCTATTTGACAAGCTTCTTCGGCATCGTCGACTTGTTGGCGGTGCTCCCGACCTACCTGGCGTTCTTCGTGCCGGAAGCCCACGCGTTGATCGACGTGCGGATGTTGCGCCTGCTGCGGATCTTCCGGATCCTCAATCTCGGCGCCTACGTGTCGGAGTTCGGATACCTGGGCGCAGCCTTGATGGCCAGCCGGCGGAAGATCATCGTCTTCATCGGCTTCGTGCTCATCAGCGTTGATGCTCATGGGATGGGGCATCCTGGCCGTGCCCACCGGCATCGTCACTGCCGAGATGACCGCCCGCCGCATTGCGCGACGCGTCACCACGCGCGTGTGTCCCGATTGCCTGACCGAAGGCCACGAAGCCGATGCGCGGTTCTGCAAGCACTGCGGCAAGCCCCTGCCCGAGTCCCGGGATGACTGAAAGGCGGGCCCGGGCACCTCGGCGCACGCTTCCCTACTCGCGATCGTCGGTGGAATTCCCGATCTCGATCCCCTTCCGCCGGAATGGCCGGCGCCGACTGAAGCTTTCGCTGTCCGACCCGGCACTCTGGGCGGCGAACTCCGCAGCCTCAGGATAGGCCATGGGGCTCTTGCTCGTCTCGATCTCGAGCAGCTTGCTCGTGTCGTTCACGCGCACGCTGTACCGACCCATGTTGTAGAGGAGGTACATCGCGAAGAGGTTGTCGACGTCCTCGTAATGGCCCTGCTCCTTCCGGAAATCGCGCGACAGGACGGAGGGAAAGCGGTTCGGCAGATCCTTGAAGGCCACCTTCTCCTCTTCATGCGGATCCACGTAGGTCGAGCCTTCGTATTTCCTGTACAGCACCACGTCCATCCGGTACCCGCGCGTGTTCCACTCCTCGAGGAGCTTCATCGCCATCTCGGTCGGGATGTTGGCATTGGCAGCCGCCACCAACCTCCGGCCGGACAGGAGCTTCGCGCTCGTGACGTCGAGATCCGGGTACCCGGCGCCGAACTTGAAGGCCGCGCCGATGGTCTTGGCGCAGTTCAGGCGAAGGTAGTCGTACTTGACCTCGCCGTGGTGGTACTCGGTGTTCCTGGCCCGGTGGTGATAGTCGTCGTTGATGCGCCCGAAGAAGGCGGCCAGCGCCTCCTTTTCCCCGGCCGGCACGCCGTAGACGCGCACGCCGACGACCGACCGCTTGTAGATTTCGCCGAAATCGAGGCCGAACGACGCCGTGTCGCCAAGCGACGAGGTCGTCTTGAACAGGTATTCCTTCTTCGGAATGCTGACCATCAGATCGTCGGTGTAGAACCCCTTGGCATGCTTGCGCGTCCGGTCCGCGTAGAAGTTGGCGGTGTAGACCAGGTCGTCGCCGGGCGCCCGGTCGCGGATTGACAGGGCCAGGTGTCCCGCCGAGCCGCCCTTGGAGGTGCCGTAGCTGATCAGCAACTCCAGGTCGTAGGGGTCCTGTCGCAGGACGTCCGCGATCTCGTCGATGTTGGCGGGTTCCGGCCCGTCCTTGGTGCCGAAATCGGCGGCCCCGGCATCGGCAACGAGCATGAGCGCCGTCACCGCGCACCAGAGTGCGGCGGCCCACGTCATCGACCCCACTGCGTGTCCGCGCCCGCCGCGACCGGCCATGCGCGTCACACCGTGGATCCGTCCGTTCACCATGCGAGTTTCCCCGATGCAAGACACTATGCCTTGCGCGATCGTCGGCCTTGACTCACGTCAATGGCACCGCGTCGGCTGCGCGCGGCCATGCGCAATGGCGATCGCGCCGACCGATCTTCGGCAGCGTGGGAGCCGGCGGCCGGTACTCGGACGAACCAACGATCACCTGCCAGTCACCGGGGTCATTGTTGGCGGGCGATGAACTCCTCTTCCACCGCCTTCTGCATCAGCTCCGGCGGCAACACTCCCTGGCTCAGGATGAAATCGTTGAACTTCTGCCGGTCGAAACTCCTGCCCAGCTTCACCTGGGTCTCGGCGCGCAGCTGCATCAGGCGCATGTAGCCATAGTAATAGCTGGTGGCCTGACCCGGAGCCATGAAGGTGAAGCGCTGCACTTCCTCGTCGGCCAGGGCCGGTGACAGGACGACTTCACGTTCGAGAAAGCTGCGCGCCGCATCGGGCTTGAGGATGCCGAGGTTCAGCATCGGGTCGATGAACGCGCGGACCGCGCGCAGCAGCCTCAACTGCAGGGTGATCAGCTGGCCGTCGAGCGGCTCGTAGGGCTGCATCTCGGCCTCCGAATACAGCGCCCAGCCTTCGGCGTTGACGCTGTTGAACGCGAACACGGCGCGTGCAATCGACACGCCGCGCTCGATCATCGATGCGAACTGCAGCTCGTGCCCGGGACGGGCCTCGTGCGCGGTCATGGCCCAGGCTGCGGCATCGAAAGTGAAGTCGTCGAACTTGAGCGCCGGCTTGCCGTCGGCCGCCGGCAGGCTGAGAGGCAGGACGAACTCACCGTACTCGCCGGTGTTGCCGATCAGGCGCGGCGGCCGCATGTGCGGCGCCGGCACCGCGGCGGTTTCGGCCGCTGACGCGAGGCGGATGCGGACCGGGCGCTCGGGCAGCGTGACGATGTGCTGCTTGCGGATGATGTCTTCGATCTCGGCGATGCGCTTCCGGTAGAACGGCAGGATCGCGTCACCCTCGATCTGCTGTTTCTTGAGCTCGCGGATGACATCACGGTAGTCGCTGCTCGGATACCCTTTCTGCTTCGCCACCAGCGGCGCGAGAGCCTCCATCTGGTGCTGGATCTCGCCGAACGAAAACTGCGCCATGGCCATGAGCCGCGCGGGCGCGATGTCGACACCCGCCTGTCGCAGGTCGTCCGCATAGATCGGTTCCGGCAGGCGGTTGTCCGCGCGTGCCCGCGGCAGGATGTTGGTCTTCACCCAATCGTCATAGTCGCTCAACTGCCGCGCGAGCTGCGCATAGGGCTCCTCCCAGCCCTGCAACCCGCTGCTCGCGAAGAGCTGCTTGATCCCGTCGACGTATGTCTTCGTCTTGGCAAGGTTCTGCTTGACCTCCTCGACGTAAGGACCCACCAATCCGGCGTCGCCGAAGCGCTCGGCCGTGCGCTCCTCCGCCAGCCTGGTGAGCGGCTGCGTGCCGGGCGCGATCCCCGCGTAGCGCTTCAGTCGTTCGAGGGCTGCGGCCTGCCGCCCCTTCGGCACCTGCGGGTCGATCAGGCTGCGGATTCCGTAGAACTCGGTCTGTGCGATGTCGTAGTAGGGCAGCATGTACTGGTGCTGCAGCTCGGAGGAGCGCAGGTTTCTTTCGCCGACATCGATCAGGATCTCGAGGTCCTGCCTGACGCGCGTGTCCCCGGCCTGCGCGAGACGCTTCCTGAGCTCGACGACCGCCTGCTGCGTCGCCGCCATCGAGCGGGCGTAGACATCCTTGTCGAGGTCCTGGATCCTGTCATCGAGTCCGTCGACGCCCAGCCGCCCTGCCTGCTCCGGCGCGAACCGCGCGATGACCTCCAGCAGCACCTGGGCGTTCTTGTTGCTCTCCGTGATCCACCCCGGTTCGGCGGCCGAAACGCCGGCGCTGAGCGCAAGGCACGCCGATGAAAGAAGCAGCAGCTGCAGGAACGGCTTACGCATCTAGGTTTCCTCGGACAGGATGTCGGGTGGGAATTCCGGTATCGATTCGCAGATTGTATGTCGCAAGGACGGCCATCCCGAGCAATGCCGACCTTGCCGGTCTTCCCGGCGCTGCGCGACAGGTCTCGGATCATTGCGCCTTGAGCATCGAGGACAGCCTCGACTAAAGTGTCGACATGGGGGCCCGGTTGCCGGCGCACCCCGTCGGCCAATGCCTGGATTCGGCACCCCCGCGTCGTATGTCCTCCGCCACCCCGGCGCCTTCGCGATCCGGGTCCTGCGGAGCTTTCGCGCCAATCAGGGCTATCTGCTCGCGGGCGCCGTCGCGTACAACACGCTGCTCTCGATCCTGCCGCTGCTGATCCTCATCCTGATCGCGCTGGCCAATTTCGTCGAGCAATCCGCGTTGGTGGCAACGCTCGGCCGCTACCTCGAGTGGATCGTGCCCGGGCAGTCGCACGCAATCATGGGTGAGCTTGCGCTGTTCCTCGAGCATCGGCACGTCGTCGGCTGGGTGCTCGTGGTCACCCTCCTGTTCTTCAGCTCACTTGCCTTCACGGTGCTCGAAAATGCCATGTCGGTCATTTTCTACCACCGCGTGGCGGTCCGGCGAAGGCCCGTCCTCGTCTCGGCGCTGATCCCGTTCATCTGGATCCTGTTCCTCGGCATCGGCGCATTGATCGTGACCTTCGTCTCCGGTGCGCTGCAGGCGATGAGCCGGGAGAGCGTCGGGTTTCTCGGCCGCACCTGGTCGCTGGTCGGAGTGTCCGGGTTCCTGGTCTATCTGATCGGCGTAGTCGGCGAGATCATCGTGCTGACATCGATCTACATGGTGATGCCGGCGGGACGCCCATCATGGCGCCACGCGCTCATCGGCGGCTTCATCGCCGGGCTGCTGTGGGAATTCACCCGCCATGTGCTGGTGTGGTACTTCTCGACGATCTCGCAAGTCAGGATCGTGTACGGATCACTCACCACGGCGATCGTGGTCCTGCTGAGTCTCGAAATCGCGGCGATGGTGCTGCTGCTGGGGGCGCAGGTGATCGCCGAATACGAACGCCTCGGCGCCGGAGACGCCCGGGACGCGCCCGAGCCGCTGCGGACGGACTAGTCTCCCGTTTTCGTTGTGGACACCGAGACCGAAGAATTCCAAGGGCCGAACCGGCCGTTCCGCCAGAGCGTGCACCCGAGCGCGCCCGCCAATTCCGGGTCCGGGGTGGCAGGTCCCTGAAGCCCGGGCGACTGGACGGGCATCGCCATGCGCATTAATGTTCACCATGGTGAGCCAAGCCGATCTCCCTGCCGAGGAAACGCCTGCTGCCGCGGACGGCCCGGCCGACATCGTCCTGTCCCGGCTGACCCTCGCCGACCCGCTGCGCTGGCTTGCGCTTGGCTGGCGCGACTTCCGTCGCTGCCCGCTGATCGGTGTCTTCTACGGCACCTGCTTCATGATCATGGGCTGGGTGCTGATGGAGGTCTACGAGACGGCCCCCGCCTATGTGATGGCGCTGTCCGCCGGCTTCCTGCTGATGGGCCCGTTCCTGTGTCTGGGCCTGTACCGCGCCAGCCAGCATCTGGAGCGCGGCGAGAAGCCCGACCTGGGGGATTCGCTTTTCGCCTTCGAGGCGAAGGCCGGCACGCTGGGCATCTTCGGGCTCGTGCTGCTGGTGCTGGAACTGCTGTGGGGCCGGGCGACGCTGGTGATCTTTGCGCTCAGCTTCGACGGCATGCCCGACCTGCGCGGTTCGCTGCTGGCACTGGCGAGCCCTGCCAACATCGGGTTCACGATGGCATGGATCACCGTAGGCGCGGTCTTCGCGGGGACCATCTTCTCGATCAGCGTGGTGTCGATCCCGATGATCCTGGACCGCCAGACCGACGCCATCACGGCCGGCCTCACCAGCCTGCGCGTCGTCCTCACCCAGACGCGGGTCATGCTGCTGTGGGGAGCGCTGATCACGGGGCTGATTGCGCTGGCGCTGCTGCCGTGGTTCGCCGGATTGCCGATCGTGGGGCCGGTGCTTGGGCACGCGTCGTGGCACGCCTACCGGGCTGCCGTGTCGAACTCCGCCGAAGCTGCGACCGCGCCGCGGGAGCCAGCCGTCTAGACCCGCGCATTGCTTGATCTTTCGCAACACCGCTGCGCAAGCCGACGGCTATCGTGTCGCTGCCGGAGAAAGAGGCTCCGGCTCGCTGTGGCGAAGGCGGCCTCGCTCGGGCGACCACTCGATCCAGCAAGGAGGCGCGATGCGCACCACCCGATCCGTCCTGATGGCGTCTCTTGTCGCGGGGCTGGGCATGGCGGCCCCCGCCGCCGCAGAGAAAATGCTGAACAGCTTCACGACGCTTTCGACCGCGGGCGCACAGCAGGCGGCGCAAGCTGCACTCGCCCGCTGCCAGAAGGATGGCTTCACCGTCGCCGTCGCCGTCGTCGACCGCGCCGGCCAGCCGCTCGTGCTGCTGCGCGATCCCCTTGCCGGGGCGCACACTTCCCAGACCGCGATCAACAAGGCGGCGACCGCGGTCAGCTTCCGTACCGACACCACCGACCTTGCCGCGACCACGCAGGCCGGCAAGCCCTCGAGCGGCATCCGCCAGCTGCCCAACGTCATCGCGGTAGGTGGCGGTGTCGTGATCCGCGCCAAGGGCTCCCTCGTCGGCGGCATCGGCGTGTCCGGCGCGCCGGACGGCGACGGCGACGACGCATGCGCGAAAGCGGGAATCGCTGCGATCAATGACGCGATGGAGCTCGAATAGAACGACTCGAGGTCCACCACGTCCGTCTACGCAGGGTCGCGCGTCACACCGGCGCGTATCATGGCCGCGTGATCCGCTTTGAGGGTTGCGGACGATGGACAAATCGAGCGCATCAAGGACTGTCGCACTGACTACCGGGGTCGCGGCGCTGGTCCTCGCATCGGTCGCCGGCGCGGCCATCTACAAGTGCACGTCTGCGAGCGGCGCGGTCACCTATCAGGATTTCCCCTGCAATGGCGGCGCGGTGGTCGAGATCCGGCCTGGCAGCCCCGATCCCGCCGCGATCGAGCGCCTCGATCGGGCGAATGCCGAATTCGACCGCCGTGTGGCCGCGCGCACCGCGAACGAAGACAATGCTGCGCTTCGACGCGAAGAGCTCGATCTGCGTCGCCGTGAACTGGAGGCAGCGCAAGGCGCCGCGGCCGCTGCCGCAGCGGCGCCCGCGGTCGGCTACGTCCCCGCCTACGGCTATTCTGCCTATGGCTATCCTGGGTATGGCTTTGCGCCCCCACCCGCGAAGCGCCACGCGAACCGGCCGCGTCCGCCTCGGTCATCCGGTCACGTCGAGCGGGTTCCGCCAGGTCGCGTCCCCGCGGACATTCGACGCCCGCGTCCGGGCTGATGGCGCTGCGGCGAAGCGGCAGGACGCAGCGGTCACCAACCCACTTCCCACGACGGGACGGGGCCGAACCGCTCGACGAGAAAATCGATCAGCGCGCGCACGCGCGATGAAAGCGTGCGGTTGGGCAGGTAGACCAGGTAGATGGCGCTCTCGGGTATGACCTGAAACCGGCGCAACAGCGGCACCAGGTGGCCCTCCCGCATGTCTGCCCCGACCATGTAACGTGGAAGCAGGCCGATCCCCAGGCCGGCGAGAACCGCGGAGCGGACGGCGTCCATGTCATCCGTTTCGAGCGTACCCGAGATCGCCACAGGATGTTTCCTCCCGTCCCGCCGGAACGTCCAGACTCCTTTGGGCGCAAGCGCCGGAAACACCACGCAGTCGTGCGTGCGAAGGTCCTCGATCCGACGCGGCGCCCCGTGCTGCTCGACATACGCCGGCGAGGCGCACAGCACCGCGCGGTTGACGGCAAGCTTTCGCGCCACCAGATTCGGGGCCGGATGGGCCGACACCCGGATGCCCAGGTCGAAGCCCTCGTCGCTCAGGTCGGACGTGCGGTTGCTGCACGAAAGCTTGACCTGAATTTTCGGATATTGATGACGAAAATCGGCGAGTGCGGGCAGCAGATGTCGTACCGCGAACGCCGGGACGGCCGTCACTCTCACCAGGCCAGCCGGTTCGGACTGGGCTCGGGTCACGTGCTGCTCGGCCAGTTCCGCTTCCTGCACGATCCTCGCGCAATGCTCGTAAAAGAGGGCGCCGGCCTCGGTCAGGCTGAGCTTGCGCGTCGAACGGTTCAGCAGCTTCACCGACAGCGAGCGCTCCAGCGCGCTCACGTGGCGGCTCGCCAGCGACGTCGACATGCCGAGTTTGTCCGCGGCAGCGGAGAAGCTCTTCGCTTCCACCACCAGCGCAAATACGCGCATCCCGTTCAGTCGATTCTTCATTAGTTGGATTATTGCAACAATCGGTTGCAGTAAACACCATTTATTACGTTCCTGCAATCAAATACATTGTCGTTGCATGCACGGAAAGAACCGTTCGCCGACGCCCGGTGCAGGAGTGGCGGCGGACATGTCAGAGTCAGAACCGAGGAGGTCATCATGGATCGTCAGGTCATCAACGTCGGACAAATCGAAATTCGCTATCTCGTGGATGGCGCGCAAACGGGCGGCCTGGGAGTGTTCGAAATGAAGGTTCCGCCCAGTGCTCACGTGCCCCCGCCGCACAGCCACTCCAGCAACGAAGAGTGCGTTTACGTCCTCGAAGGCGTGCTCAGATATTCGGTCGATGATGAAACCCGAGACCTGAAGCCCGGCGATTGGATGTCCACGCCGCGAGGCTCCGTGCACCAGTTCAGCAATCCCGGTTCCGAGACCGTGCGCACGCTCGTGATGCTCACCCCGGATATCGGCGAGCAGTATTTCCTCGACGTGGGGGCCGTGGCCAACGCGGGTGGACCGCCGGATCGGGCCAAGCTCGCGGCAGTGATGACCCGCTACGGCTTGGTGCCCGCCGCGCCGACGCAGCGATAGGCCTTCCCGAAAGGAGCACGCGATGCCGACCAGCCTGGAGACATTGGTGCGATACCGCGCAGCGCACGCCGAGGGCCACGAGTCACATCGCGTGTGGCTGTTCCATTCCCACGCGTACTTCGACCACGCCAGCCCGAAATGCGTCGCGGAGGCGCGCGCATTCATGGACCTCATCCGGCGAACGTTTGCAGCGACAGCCCACGTGCAGGTGTCCTCGTTCGTCCCGGCCCCGGCGGGGCCGCACCCCCGCGGAAGCTTCGAGGTGCTCTTCACGCGCGAAGTGTTCGCAGCCTACGTGGCGTGGCTCATGTTCACGCGGCCGGCGAGCGTCGACATCCTCGTACACCCGCTTACCCGGTCGCAGACGCTGGACCACACCGCACGCGCGCTCTGGCTCGGAACGCCGCGCGCACTCGACCGGTCGATGCTCGAGGCAGTGGACGCCGGGTTGCTGGCCTCGGGTCGGAGCGAGGAGTCGATCATCGAGGGCACGAAGAAGCACTGACGGGGGCTTCGTGACTGTGATGGGCGTTGTTTGACCGGTTTTCGCGGCCGGATCTGGCTGCGCGCGACGGCACCTGCCGCAACGCGTCAGGTCCACCCGGAAGCCCCCGCCGCATCTGCCCTGCGCATCCGGCGCGTCAACCGCGAAGTGCGCCAATTCCCGCCCCTCCACCGCGGCTGGACCAATTCCTGCATAGGGCTACCCGGTCGACGGCATGCACCCGGTTGGTGCACCCCTCCTCTGCAAGCGAAAACCTCTCGTTCCGCCGCCAGGATTCCGATGTCCACCGTAAGCGAAGAGCAAGCCCGCGCCCACATGCACAAGCTGCTGGCCGCCATGCATGGCGCAGGCGGCTCCGACCTGTTCATAGCGAGCGATTTCCCGCCAAGCATCAAGGCCCACGGAAGCATGCAGCCCTTGACCGCACAGAAGCTCTCGGGGGACATCACGCGTACGCTCGCCCACGCGCTCATGAACGAGCGCCAGCGCCAGGAGTTCGCCAGGGATCTCGAGTGCAACTTCGCGATCTCGGTACCCGGCCTGTCCCGCTTCCGCGTGAACGTCTTCGTCCAGCAGCAGCAGGTCGGCATGGTCATCCGGACCATCGCCTCCGAGATTCCCTCGATAGCGAAGCTCGGCCTGCCGGACACCCTGAAGGAAATCGTCATGACCAAGCGCGGGCTCGTGCTGGTCGTGGGCGCGACCGGCTCCGGGAAATCCACCTCGCTCGCCGCGATGATCGACCATCGCAATTCCTCGTCGTCGGGTCACATCATCACGATCGAGGACCCGATCGAATACGTGCACCGGTCCCGGAACTCGCTGGTGACCCACCGGGAAGTCGGCGTGGACACCCACTCGTGGCACGATGCATTGAAGAACACCCTGCGCCAGGCGCCGGACGTCATCCTCATCGGGGAGATCCGCGATGCGGAAACCATGGAGCACGCGATCACCTTTGCCGAGACCGGGCATCTCTGCCTGGGCACCCTGCACGCCAACAACGCGAACCAGACGCTCGATCGCATCATCAACTTCTTCCCCGAAGAGCGGCGCAACCAGCTCCTGATGGATCTGTCCGCGAACCTGCGCGCCATCGTTTCGCAGCGACTGGTCCGCACCGCGGACGGCATCGGACGCAAGGCGGCCATCGAGATCCTGATCAATACGCCGACGATCGCCGATCGCATCTTCAAGGGCGAATTCCACGAGCTCAAGGCGATCATGTCCAAGTCGCGGGAGCTCGGCATGCGAACGTTCGACTGGGCGCTGTTCGAGCTCTACAACGACGGCCACATCAGCTACGAGGAAGCGATCCGCAACGCGGACTCCGCCAACGAGCTGCGCCTCAACATCAAGCTCAAGAGCCCGCGCGGCGAGCCCGCGTCGGCGGGTCTCGCCCTGTCGATGCAGGAAGAGCCGAGCGCCGAGGAGCTGGAGCAGCAAAGGCAGCAGGAGATGCTGAAGCAGCAGGAGAGGAAGCGGCAGATCGAGCAGGAGCGGATAGCGCAGCTCCACCTGGAGCAGAGGCTGCAGATGCAGAAGAGGCGCGAGCTCGAGGACCAGCAGCTGGAAGCGCTGCGCGCGCAGAGCAAGCCGCAGCAGGGGCAGCCGGTGTAGCGCAGGCAGGCCGGCGACCCGCGACGCTGCAGCAGCATGCGGCCGTCACCGCTGCCACTGCGGTCGCGAGCGCGACCCGGGAAGCGGCGCACCCAGGAAATCCGGCTGCAGCCCGCCGCCCTGCTCGAGTGGAATCAGTCGCCTGTGATGGCCAGGCTGAACGCGCTCAGCCGCCTGCCGTGGCTGGGCTGAACGCGCTCAGTCGCCTGCCGTGGCCGGGCTGAATGCGCTTTCCCGCGGCGAAAGCGCCAACGCCAGCGCCAGCGGGCCGGCGATGATTGGCCACGTCAGGTAGCGCAGTTCTGCGGCGGGTGCGAGGGGAAGAAAGCTTGCAGCGTATAGCAGCGCGCCACCCGAAGCGGCTGCGGCAAGTCGCGCCAACGGGCGGTTGCGCCGCGCCCACGCGAGCACCAGGGCCAGCACGCTGCACAGCAGGTACGGCAACGCAGCGAACGTCCAGCTCGGCCTCAGTTTCGCAGCGAGTGCATAGAACCCATGTTGGAGCCCCGGATCGAACGCAATCGGAAGCGGCGGGTTGTCTCCGTAACGCGCGCGGCCGACGAAATACGGAACCCCGTGAACCGATCCCCGGTGCGGTCCGACGAGAAGCCAGAACGTGAGCAAGCGATGGCGAACATATGCCACAGGATGCCGAAGCACGGCATCGAGCCATGCGCGACCGATCTCCCGCAATTGATCAGCGGAATACGGCTCGATGAGGCCATCGCGCATTCCCGAATGCGTGCGCTGGAACAGATAGGTATTCGCCGTCGGGTCGAAGGCGCCGGTGTCACGCAGTTCGTTCACGGTCAAGCCCGAGCCATGGGTGAATGCGGGAAGCAAGAGCCTGTCGCTGGCGACGGACACCGAGGCAAGATCCCACAGGGCGATCGTCGGCCAGACCGTCATGCGCTCGGCCGCGACCGCGCGATCCAGTGCGAATCCGGCCGCGAGGGACAGCACCCCCAAGGCGGCCGCGGCGAAAGATGCAGCGCGCAAGTTGCGTGCAATCCCGGGTGTGGAGGCAATGGCAATGACAGCACCGAGCGGGAGAGTCGCAGCCAGGGCGTTGTACCGGACCGCACCCGCGTAGAGCAGCAAGACCAGACTCGCCAGAAGGGGCGTACGTCGCGCTTTGGTCAGCCCCCATGCCGCAAGTCCCGTTGCCAGTACGAGAACCGCCGCCATGTGGGCATCCGTCAGGACATGCGCCATTTCCACGAGCGTCAACGGCGCCGTGCCGAATGCGAGCAGCAGGACCACGCGCACCAGGACGGTCGAGCTCAACGCCCCGACACAGAGCGCCAATCCCGTCCAGAACATTGCCAGATTCAAGCACAGGAGCGCGGCGGGGTTGGCGCCGAACTCGAGCAACAGCGACCAGAGCGCGGTCATCGCGACGGGCGACAGGGTATTGAATTGCCCGGTGCGCGCCTGCCACAGCTGATACGCTGAATCGAATACGTATTGCCCCGGATACAGAATCACCGTCGTCGAAAGCAAGCCGGCCACCGCCACGATCCAGGGAACGAAGCGAGAGAGGCGGCGCATCGGTATCCTCGCGACAGGGAAGCGTCATTGCCGCCAACGTGTCAGGCGGAGGCCGCAATCATGAATATCGTGCCAGATGCGACCGGAGTCTGCCGAACACCCGCAATGCGTTGCCGCTGAACATCTTCTCCCGATCCTCCGGAGACAGCCAGTCAACCGCATCTATGTAGCGTCTGGTGTCGTCGTAATCGAAGCCCGTCAATGGGTCCACGCCCTTCACGGCCCCGACGATTTCGGACCCGAACAGGATGTTGTCCGCAGGCACGACCTTCAGCAGCAGCTCGATGCCTGGCTGATGATAGACGCAGGTATCGAAGAACACATTCCGCAGAAGCTCCTCGAGCGGAGGCCGGCCAAGATTCTGGGCGAGTCCCCGATAGCGCCCCCAATGGTAAGGAACTGCACCGCCCCCGTGCGGGACCAGAAACTTGATCGTCGGAAAATCCTTGAACAAGTCCGATTGCAGGAACTGCATGAAGGCAGTCGTGTCGGCGTTCAGGTAGTGCGCGCCGGTGAAATGGAAATTCGGGTTGCATGACGCACTGGCGTGGATCATTGCCGGCACGTCGAGCTCGACCATCTTCTCGAACAGCGGATACCACTGCCGGTCGGTAAGCGGACGATCGGTCCAATAGCCGGCGGATGGATCGGGGTTGATGTTGCAGCCGACGAATCCCAGTTCCTCGACGCATCGGACCAGTTCGGCGATGCAGGCGCCGGGGGCCGCGCCAGGCGACTGTGGCAACTGGCAGACGCCGGCCAGATTCCGGGGATACAGCGTCACCGCCCGATGGATCAGATCGTTGCAGTTCCGGGTCCACACCTCGCTCGTCCGCGAATCGCCGATGTGGTGCCCCATCTGCCCGCCCTGGGGCGAGAACAGGGTGAGATCCACACCCCGTTCGCGCTGGATCCTGATCTGGTTGTTCTCGAGACTTTCGCGGATCTGATCGTCGCTGATGACCAGCTGCGGCTCCGGCATGACGAGTGCCGGATCCGACAGCGCAGCGATCTGCTCGGCCCGAAACGTCCGCAGCGGCTGCGGCGCCGTCGTGTAGTGGCCATGGCAATCGATGATCACTGCCGACGACCCTCAGTCGGCATGAATGCCCGTCTTCTGGATCACCGTCGCCCACTTGGTGGTCTGCGCATCCAGATAGCGATGGAATTTCTCCACCGACCCACCCTCCGCTACGACGCCCATCTTCTCGAAGGTGGTCTTGACCTCCGGGCTCGCCAGGGCCTTGTTGATCTCGGCGTTCAACGCGCTCACGACGTCCTTCGGAGTATGCGCAGGAGCGGTGAATCCCCACCACACGGTGGCTTCGAGCTCCGGGAAGCCTGCCTCGGTCGCCGTCTGCACGTCGGGAAGCGGTGCAAAGCGCTTCGGGCTTCCGACCAGAATCGGACGCAGGCGATGGCCGTTGATCTGGGGCATCGCCTCCAGCGGGTTGAGGAACATGAAAGTGACGCGTCCGGCTTCAAGATCGACAATGGCCGGTGCGCCTCCCTTGTAGGCTACCTGGAGCATCTGCGTATGCGTGGTCAGCTTCAGAAGCTCGGAAGCGAGATGCGGTGCGCTCCCGTTGCCCGACGAGGCATACGAAATCTTCGCGGGGTCGGCCTTCGCCGCCGCAATCACGTCCTTCAGCGAGTGATAGGGCGACGCCTCCGGGACCACCATGATCAGCGGCGCGTAGCCAAGATAGGCGATGGGCTCGAGATCCTTCTGCTCCGTGAAGCTGCGCTTGTGGTAGAGGGACGCGTTGGTCGCCAGCCCGTTCGCCGCAAGCAGGATCGTGTATCCGTCCGGCTTGGCCTTGACGACGGCCTCCGTGCCGATGTTGCCGTTCGCGCCTGGCTTGTTCTCGACGACGACCGGCTGGCCCGTCTGCGTGCTGATCTGCTTCGCGATCAGGCGACCGAGGATGTCGACGGCGCCGCCCGGTGGAAACGGAACCACCAGGTGGATCGGCTGTGCGGGGAAGTGCTTTCCCTCCGCGGCGCTCGCCGCCGCGCCGGTACCGACCGCAAGCCCGGCCACGAGCATGCACGACAAAGCCTTCAAAGTCCTGCGATTCATTGCCTCTTCCTCCTGTTCGGTTTCGTAACGAATTTCGACAAGAACACCCTCCTCGAAGGCTCCAAGGGGTGATGGCGTGCCGGGGTTGCCGTTCTCGGGCCAGGGGCACGCCGGGCGTGTCCGGTGCCGGATGGCAGTTCGCTCTGTGTGGCGAGCAAGGCTGGAACGGCAGCAGGCACCCCGTCCCACTGATTCCCCGTCGGACCGGAGGCGGTCCGGCGTTCCCTCCGCGGTTCTTGCCACTTATCTTTAGCATTGAAGCATTATTGGCTCGCAGGGCGCAAGAGGTTGGCTTCGCCGGCGCCGCCTGGATGAAAACGAAAACGGCCCGCAGCGATGCGGGCCGCTGAAGGATTTGGTTGCGGGGCCGCGAACGAGGCCGGATGCGATGGTTCGGATCTCCTGACGTCGCTGGAAAACCAGACTCGAGGCGGCAATCCCCCTCACGCCTCCGACCGTCCGCCCACGGCGCCATGCAACTGACCGGGCGCCCGGCGTTTGCATCGGTGGCGATGCCGCCATCACGGCTCGCACGTCGGTTGCCGACCTTCGGTCGTCGTTCGCGCTGCATCCAAGCGAATGGGCGGGTGTCGCGGTAACGGACATGTTTCCGCTTCTCCGCCGCCCCGCGTGGCGCCGGAGCGCGAAGAAATTCGCACATGACAGGGAACGAGCGCAGTTGATCCTTGCGCGCCTCGCGCAGCAGGTCCATGTTCAGGTAGCGGCGATCCTCGAGCCATCCTTCGTGCGTCTCCACCCACATGGCTCGAATCAGACGCATACGACTGGCCACGCTCGGAAAGATGCGCACTATCCGCGTTCGCCGGCGCAGCCCCCCGTTCAGCCGCCCAGCATGTCGGCGCTCTTCAAATGCTGGTGGTGCTGACGCGGTAGCCGGTAGAAGGTCGGCGTGCTGGCGATGTTTTCCTCCACCCAGTCCGTCGGTTTTGGATGGTTGCGCTGCCAGCGCGCAAGCGATGACGGTCCGCGACAGCGCGTTGCCGAGATCGAGGCCGCGCGGGAACCTGTAGACAACATCGCCGCTTAGGTGCTGCCTGTCGGTAAGGCCGCGTCACAGGGCAATCCGGGCCGTCGGTCTTGACCCGCGTCAAGGTGGACCGCAGCACCGAGGCGGAATCTGCTGCCATTAGGAAGGAGCGACAGATATGAACGCCCTCGAGCAGCGAAGCGCAACCATCAGCGTCCTGGCGACAGAGTCGCGCGCCGACGCTCGCCTCAACATGAGCGACCGCTATGAGGTCGAGGTGCTTTGCGCCGCATTTGGCTGCACCCAGACGGACGTCTACGTCGCTGTCGCAATGGTCGGCGACAAGATTCGCGACGTCCGGCGCTACATGCGGCGCATGCTGGGCCGCGAAGAAGACCGTGCGGCTACGATTCTGCGTATGGAACCGCTCCCGCCTCTCTGGCCGACGGCCTCGTAGTGCCTCAGCGGCCCCCGCCGGCCTCACGGATCGACGCGTGCGCCGCGCTACGCTGGGCGGTGCTACCTTGCATGCCGAGGTCCCCGATCGACGGATACGGGAGGCTGGCGCGGTTGACCAGACAACTGCGCGCCGATCAATCGATCGTCTGCGGGGCGAGGGTTATCCGTGCCAGCGAGTGTGGCGCCGGCGAGGTTCAGCGCTCGAATGGCTTTGATCGCCAGGCCCCTTCACGTTCCCGATACCCGGAACACTGGTGATCGGTTGGCAGTTCCGAACGGGTCCGCCGGTCGTAGCCCATCGAGCCGGACCGGTCTGCCCATCGTGCGCAGTCACGCCAAGAACCGCTCAATCGCGGCGGTTAACCTGCACCCCGCACTCCAGCACCGACATGGGCGCGCTGGGGCGCCGCCAACCGATTCATTCCGGGCGATGTGGCACCGGCATCTGCCGGCTGGTTGATCAGTCCCCTCGCAACGACGAACGGCCCGGCAACGCTGCGCGGCGCCCGCGGATACGAGGTTACGATTCCGACTCGGGGGCGTCGGAAGGGCGCGCGAGCGCAAGCCCGAGCACGAGGCCCGCCACGGCGGCGATGGCCATGATCCGCCACGGATTCTCCCGGACATACTCATTGGTCGCCCGTCCGGCCGCTCTCGTCCTCACCAGCGCCAATTCCTGCGCCTCGGCGATGCGGACCTTGGCGGCTCCCAGCGATTCCTCCGCCTTGGCTCGCACTTTCGCGATCTGCTCACCCGTCTGACTGGCGGTGGCCTTCAGCAACTGCTCCATGTCGCCCGCCAGCACCCGCAGGTCATCCCGGAGCTTGTCCATGGTAACCGGATTGATCTCACCGCCGGATAGCGGTGTCTGACTCGTCGTATTCATATGCTTCAACCTTTTCGCGGCAATGCCGCCGACCCATGCTGCCTTCGATGTTCTGTTCGTGCGGTTGGCGCTCCTACCCCTTCCTGGCGGCTTCTTTCAGATCGCTGACGGCCTCCTTCAAATCGCCAACACCTTTCTGTATCTTGCCTTTGGCCTGCGTCTTCAGCCCTTTGGCCTGCTGCCTCTTGCTGCCGATCAGCTTGCCGACTTCCTGCTGGATCTTGCCGGCGATGTCCTTGGCGGCGCCTTTGACCTGATCCTTGTTGGGGGTCGTGGCCATGATCATTTCCTTCACGGTGGGTTGAAAGGTCTGCCCGGCGCACCGCGATCGGTGCGCGCTCCGGGCCACGCGACAGCCACCGCAAGCTACGAGCTCGCGTCCTCGACGCCCGGCCCGTTCGCCAGTGGCCGACCCGTCACTTGAGCCGCATATCGTTCTTGACCGACGTCACCCCGGGGACGCTGCGTGCAACCTCGACCGCCTTGTTGATGTCCGCTTGCGAATTGACGAAGCCGCTCAGTTGCACCACGCCCTTGAAGGTCTCCACGTTGATTTCAGCGGACTTCAGCGAAGGCTCGTTGAACACTGCCGCCTTGACCTTCGCGGTGATCACGGTGTCGTCCACATATTCGCCGGTCCCCTCTTGCTTGGCCGTCGATGCGCAGCCCATCGCCAGCGCGACGATCAGCACGGCAAT
The DNA here is from genome assembly GCA_035470905.1 of Casimicrobiaceae bacterium. Lineage (GTDB taxonomy): Bacteria > Pseudomonadota > Gammaproteobacteria > Burkholderiales > Casimicrobiaceae > VBCG01. The sequence goes on along the minus strand of DATIQL010000289.1, from coordinate 14,213 downwards.
GAATGCGGCAAACGTGCGGGTAACCAGCGTGCGATTGATGTTGGTCATGTTCTTTCCTTCGATCCGAGAACAACGGGCAACTACAGACGTCCCATCAGGAACAGGACGATCACGATTATCAATATGACACCGACGATTCCGCTGGGCGCGTAGCCCCAGCTGCGCGCATGCGGCCACGCGGGTATGACGCCGATGAGGATCAGGATCAGAACGATCAGCAGAATGGTGCCGAGATTCATCATTTGCTCCTTTGTTGTTCGCCGATGCCGCTGCCAGGGCGAAGCGCTCTGACCCGCGCTGGCTCATTGGTTGTGCTCCCCACCGGGCTGTTCACCTTTCCCACCGGGCTGTTCACCTTTCCCACCGCGCTGTTCACCTTTCCCACCGCGCTGTTCCTGGCCCTGCTTGGGTTCCTTCGCGGGTCCCTTGCCTTGTGGTCCCTTGTCCTGGCCTTGCGGCTTGGGTGCCTGCTGCTGATGCTGCTGCGGGCCTCCCTGCTGTGGCTGGCGCGCCTGAGGCTGGGATGTCGGCCGAGCCTGCGTGGCAGGTGCCTTGGCGGCAGCCGGCCTCTGCACCTCGCCTCCGCCCTCTTGCTGCGGGCGAGTGCGGGGTGCCGCGGGAGCCGCTTGCGGGCGTGAAGACGGCGGGCCGGAAGCACCTTGGCCCTGCTGCGGGGGACGTCTTGGCTGGGGCGCTGCCTGCCGCGCCGGCGGCGACGCTGCAGGCGCACGCTGCACCTGCTGCGCCTGGAAGTGCTGCCTCACGACAGGGTCGCGCGGCTGGTAACGGTAGTGCTGGCGCTCGAGGACCTGCTGCTGCGAGGCCCGCGGATAGCGCTCCCCTGAATATTGCCGCTGGTAGATCGGCAGTGGCGCCGGCGCGGGTACCGCTCGGCGGTCCCAGTCGTCCCATCCGCGGTGACTCTGCTCCCAATCATGGCCCCAGTGATCACCCCAGTGCGGCGGCGCATCCGAACTCCACCCGTAAAAGTAGGCAGGAGGGTACCGGTAATAGCCCACCGGGATGCGCAGGATGAACAGTGGCACCGCCCCCGGGGCTACCAGCATCCAGGGCCCGTTGTACCAGGAGCTGGCGTACCAGTTGTCCTGCTGGTAGACCCAGTACATGCCGTCGTAGAAGAAATAGTTCGAATTCAGCTGCGGCGCGTAATACACGGGATAGCCGGGAACCGGGACCAGCTGGGGGTACACCGGCAGGTTGATCCCGATGCTGATGCCGGGAAGCCCGATGCCGATGCTCACCTGCGCAGAAGCCGTGGTGATCGGGACGAGCAGCATCCACAGGACAATGAGCGCCTTGCGCATCATCTTCCGTCCTTCAGCAGGATTTCGCGGCTCCGGCATCCGCGTGCCCGGCGCCAGATTCTCGGGGATGGACTCGCTTGGGATCGCCAAGGCCCAACCCGCGGATTTCCGCATTGGATCGCTCTGCAACCATAGTTCGCCAGCGAACCTAGGGTATTGACCGACGTCAACGAACACGATGATTGCGTTGGGTACATTCGAATTGCAGAAGTCCGGTGCCATCCTGCGCCAGGCGGAGCTCTGCCCACCCGTCGCACCACGATGCGAAGCCGATCCAAGGCGAACGGTGGGCCGGTGCAATAGCGCAACGACCGCTCACGCCCAGCGCGGCGGACAACGAGCGAGTGGATTCGCATGGTCCGGGCGGCGTCCGCTACGGGGTGCTCCCGCTCCCGGGGCCCTTGCGCCGCAGGATCTCGGCGCGGAGCTCGGCGAACTGCTTCCGGGTCGCGGCCTCGAGCATGAGTATCCCGATCAGCGGCGGGATCCAGCGATCGGATATGAATCGTCCGTGATTGGTGATCCGTGTCGCGCCGCCTTCGGCGGTGAGGCGGGTCGTGAAGACCGACATCTTCATGTCGCCGCGAACGAGCCTCGATCGGATCTCCTGCAGTGGAACGAATTCGATCTCCCGCACGTTGTCGAACGTGAGGTCGATGAACCCGAACTTCAGGTGGCTTGTCTGGGCCACCTCAAATTGGTCGCTCGCACGATGGATGATGCGGCTCATGGTCAGGTTGGAAACAAACTCTGACATGTGGTCGTAATCGGTCAGAACATTCCATGCTTCCTGCGGGGTCGCATCGACAGCAAGGTCGACGTCGACCACGTAGACTTCGCCTTCTCGACGGATGGCGACTGCGATGTCCCGGGAGTCCGGCGAAGCGGCAAGCGCAACGCTGGGGCAAACCGCCAGCGCAATCGCAAACAGGACCGAACGGGCCGCAATCGGCCTCATGGACGAGGGGAGTCAAAGGGCATATCGCACTCCGAGCACCGGGCGGGGTTCGCGCCCGCGCTCAGAGCTCCTTGTCCAGCGGGAGCAGCGACAGGAAGTCAACCTTGAATCGCTGCCAGGCACTGCGCGCGGGTTCTGCGTCGTAATCGATGTCCCTGCCATCTTCGCGGGTGCGCCAGATCAGCTCCGGCGGCCCGCCGGTCGGATCCACGCGCAACGCCAGCGCGTAGCTGTTTGCAGGAACCACGATCGATTCGAAGCGCGCCGCGGTCTGGCGCGCCAGCTCGGGACTGTCGATGATCAAGCCGACTTCGGTGTTCAGATGGTGCGAACGCTGGTCGAAGTTCATCGACCCGACATACAGCCGCTTGCGGTCGAACACGAAGAGCTTTGCGTGCAATGCGTAATTCCCGGAGCGCGTCGCCGCCGACGACTCGCCGCTGCCCCTGGCATTGCCCAGCAGTGCACGGATTTCATAGAGCTCCACACCGTCCTCCAGCAAGGGGATGCGATAGTGCATGTAGCCCGACTGGGCAACGAGCTCCGGCGTCGACTCGAGGGAATTGGTCAGGATGCGCACGCGCACGCCGCGCTGGCGCAGGTCCTTGAACAGCTGCATTCCATCTTTCCCCGGTATGAGGAAAGGCGTGACCATCAGCAGTTCCGACCGCACCGCCGCCGTGGCGTCAGCCACGGCCCGGTGCATCAACTCGCCGACGATTTCCCCTCTTTCGACGCGTCTCTTGTCAGGGCTGTCATAGACGACTTGCGCGTTCGCCCACACGAGTGGCAACCTGCCGGAAAGCATCCCGGCCAGTGGCTCGCCGCTTGCGGCCCGGCTCGCATAATCGGTCCCGTCCGCCTTCAACTGCCGGCGATGCTCGTCCAGTGTCTTGCGGTAGGCGTCGAGAGCCGCATCCGAATGCTTTCCGTCGCCGAGTCCCGCGACGGGGATCGCGAGAGCGCTGTTCCAGAAATCGTCGAACGTCCGCGAAAGGTTCCTGACGACCGGGCCTGCCGCGAAGACGTCGTCATCCCCGAACTGCGAGTCGGGATCGACTTGAAAGTATTGATCGCCGATATTGCGTCCGCCTACGAGGGCGATTGCATTGTCGACGACCAGCAGCTTGTTGTGCATTCGATAATCGAGCCGCGACGCGTTGAACGCGAATTCGACGGCACGGAACAGTTCGGCATGGCCTCGATAGACGAACGGATTGAAGATCCGGATGTCGATCTTCGGATGGGCGCTGAGCGCAGCGATCTGCCCATCGCCTCTGAGCGTGTCTCCGTCATCGACCAGCACGCGTACCCGCACCCCGCGATCGGCCGCGCGCAGCAGGGCGTCGGTCAGCAACTGGCCGGTCTCGTCCTGCCGGAAGATGAAATACTCGAGATCGAGGGTCCGTTCGGACGCGTTGATCATCTGCGCCCGGACCAGGAAGCCGTCGACGCCCACCGACAGCAGGCGAAATGCGGATTTGCCATCGTGCTCGGGCGCCGCGCCATCGAACTGTCGGCCAAGCCGCGTCTCTTCGGGGTGCGCCAGCGCGATCGACGCCGTCTTCGGGTAGTCGGCACCTGGGGGCAACATTGCGCACCCGACCGCGAGCATCGCGACAATGCCGAAGGCCACCAAGCGCATCGCCCGACCGACCGCGGTCATCATCGGGTTCCGCCGCGACAGGGGACCGGAGTCCATCATGCCTGTTCGATCGGTCTGCAAGCGGTCACGGCCCACTCACTGGCACACGGGGCCTGGCGACACATTCGCCGGATCCGAAGGCAGGTCGGTAACGTAGCGCGATGCGCCCTTGCCGCGTGGACGGTCGCCCCAGTAGTCCGCGGCGCTTTCGCCCGATGCAACGAGGCTGAAGTCCTGCGCGACGTTGCCGGACGCGACCGGATAGGGGCCCAGAAGTGTGAGCGGCGGCACGCCGACCGCGGTGTCGGCGTGCACCGGGACACCGGCGAAAGCCAGCAATGCGGCCAGCGCTCCAGCGGCCAGCCAGCGCTTGTCATGCTGTCGCATCTCGTCTCATTCGCTGTGGTCCGTTCATGGGAGGAATATCACCTCCGGGATCGCGTCCATGCCGCGCCCAGAACAAGAACGAGGCGCGACTGCGCCTCGTTCTTGACCGGTGATCGCCCTCTGCCGCGCAGGACGCCCACCATTGAAAGAACCTTTAACGGTCCTTCTGGACTTTCAGATCGCTGTGAACCGACTTGACGCCCTCGGTATTGCGTGCGATCTCGACCGCCCTGTTCACTTCTTCCTGACTGTTGGCCGTGCCCTTCATCCAGACACCGCCGTCACTGTCCGTGTCGACCGTGACATGCTTCATGCTGCCGAGGTGATCGGCAGCCAGCTGGGCCTTGATCTTGGTCGTGATGACCGAGTCCTTGACATAGTTCACCGGATTGGAGCGGTCCGAGTCCGAATCCGCCGCATGGGCCGCAACGGGTGCCAGCACCGAACCGATCACGAAAAGGGTTGTAGCGATCTTGTAGTTCATGTGATTCCTCGATTTGTCCCCGCCGTCACCGCGCAGGATTGCCGACGCCCCGTCGCGGACGGGACGCCTCGATTACCCGTTCGATACCTACAATGCCGCTGGCACCGGAGCCCCGGCTGCGAACGTGCGGCCGGGCGGATAGGCATGCAGGATATCGGCAGCACCAGGACATCGTCTGTTCGCTGACGCACACAGCCTCGAAGGAAGGGTCGGCTGATCAGTCGAACGGCCATTGCCGCCACTGCCATGGCCATTGCGGCTGTCGCCGCCCAGCCGGGCATGCGCACGCGCCGCATCACGGCGAACTCCCACTGGCGTAGAGTGGACTGGTCCACACTCCACGGTGCCGCTCATGAAACTCTGTCCAGTCGCCATCGCCGTCGGGTGCAAGAAGTGTCCGGTTTTCGCGATCTGCCCCGTCAAGACCATCATCGGGGACTACCGGCCGAACGAAAGCCCGGCCGCATCGAAGTCGGCAACGCCAAGGAAGAGCCCCCCGAAGAAGCGCCGTTAGGTACGGCAGGCAGGACGCTTCGGGTTGCCACCAGGCAGGCCGATTCGCGATGGTAGTTGGTCACGACAGCACGACAGCGTATCGCGGCCGCTCGATGTGTCCGCCGCCATTGCGGCGTGACAGACACCTGCTCTTCGCGCTGGTGACCGCGCACCGAGACTCCTGCTCCCGCTCAGCGGCCGGCCGCGAGCTCGGTTATTGTCTGGAAGCCGCCCCAGAACATGCGCTTGCCGTCGAACGGCATCTTCGAGGGGTCCATCGACGCCTTGAGCTGCGGGTCCTCCATGACCGCCTTGCTGATGCGGTCGCGGTCCTCCTTGTTCCGATAGACGACCCACGCCAACGCGACCACCTCGCCGTCCTCGAGCTGCACGGCCTGCGGAAACGACGTCAATTTGCCGGGCTGGGCGTCATCGCCGATCGAATCGGAGTAATACAGGGCGCCGTGGCGCAGGTGGGCGTTGCCCCATTCCGCGGACATGCGCTTGTAGGTGTCGAGGCTGGCACGGGGGACGGGGATGACGATGGCGTCGATGTAGTGCGACATAGGACCCTCCACAATTTGGAGTCGGTTCTGCCGGGCTTGCCGGGCGCCATTCCACTTCGACCAGGCGCATCGGGTCAGCGGCGCATTGTGAAGTAAACCCGGTTCGGAAGCGACATCGTAGTCGCCGAAAGGCTGGCGATCAACAATGGGCGCGGTAACGACAATGAAGGAAGTCGGCGCGTCGTCCGGGACTATGGCGTCGAATCCCGAACCTCAGCGACCGGGATGCAGTCGTCACTCGCACTGTCGGCCGATCCGAGACATCCCCGAGCGGCTCCGCCAACCCGATCTCTGCCGCGTGTTCCGATGAGGCTCGCCTCACAAGCGCAGCAGCGAGCTCGAGGTACTCGGTTCGAAGCCGTAGGCGCTTGGCATGACGTGCGTCGTACGAAGTGCGTCGAATCAATCGTTCTTGCCCGATCGATTCTTCCGAGACGGCGGCGCAGCACCTGGCTCGAAGTATTGTTGCTCGAGTTGATGCCGCAGCCGTGCCGCGAGCTCAATTTCCGCGTCGCTGGTGAATGTCGGCGGCGGCTCCATGCTGGCAGCGGGACGGCGCAACATCTTGAGTCGATGCAATATCCTTAGCATGGCGGCGTTCATGCATAACGCGTGCCCGTCCGAAATACGACATGAAAACAAGGTGATCGATGTATGAAGCGCCTCAGTGGCAGCCACCCGTGTAAACAATGGCGACAGCGTGGCACTGAAGAACTCGGATCTTCGTACCGTGTCGTGCTGCGAGCCTCGTACGAAGGGCGTCGGCGACCGACGCCGCCAAGCTTGCTCGACGGAGAGGCCGAGCGTCTGGCGCTCGATTCTCGCGCCAAACTCCATGAGCATCGATTGCGGCGGCTACTTCGCCGCCACCCCCGAGCGGGAATGGCGGCGGTAGCTGGAGACGGTCGCCGATCAAGGGCTAAAGCAGCAAATCCGAGATCATCGGAGCTGCATCATATTGCCGTATCAGACGTCAGTCCGTAAGTTCGACCTTTATGATCTGACCCGAGCCAGGCGGCAGCGGAGGACCCAAGTAAAAGCCGACGTTCGAGACGTATAGGTTGCCATCCGGTCCCATCGTCATGGCGGACGGATAGGTCAGCCCTGTCACGATCACTGTCTGACGCCCGGACGGATCGACTCGCACGATCTGGCCGGGCGACTGCAACGTCTGGGAGTCTGTCGCTTCGAGGACATACATCCGTGCCCGGCCGTCGAAAGCCACACCAGTCACCACCGAAAATCCCTTGGTGTCGATCTTGACGTTTCCGCTGGGCGTGATCTTGAAGACGCTGGAGGAACCGTCAGGGATGATGAACTCATCGAGGTTGCCGACGTAGAAATTGCCGTGGTACGCGATCGACGTCGGAACGATGTGGCCGTATGTTGCCGACATGTCGACCACCCGGCTTATGTCGCCTGAGGTCGTGACCTTGACGACTTCGCCGTGATTCGGCTCGACAGCGTAAAGATCGCCGCGTACCGCGATCATGCTGTACCAGGTGCCATCGGGCTCGAAGTCGCCGTTAACCGCATCCGTCGGATTCGCGACCGGATTCGCCTTCTGGTATGCGCTGAGATCGGCGATCATCGTCACGCTGCCATCATGATTCACCCGAATGACCCCGTTTGGAGTCGATACTCCGTGCGAGCATCCGGAACCGGCAAGCACGGCGTACATCGTGTCGCCGATGAACGCGACGTCTGCAACGCCGCTGACAAGGCCGCTTGCCTCGCTGGACGGCAAGTTGTCAACGAACGTCGTAACGTTGCCATCCTTGTCGATCTGCGATATGCGCGATCCGGTCGGGCTTCCGTAGTATTGGCCCGGGCCTCCCAGCCCAGCCGTGCAGTTCCCGAAGTCATTGGGCGGAGCAGGGTTCGTGTCGCTTGAGCCGGTGCCGCCTTCAGCGACGTAGAGCTTGCCATCCGGCCCGAACTTGAGTCCGCGCGGACTGTTCAATCCGCCCGCGACGAACACGGACACCGTCGCCGACCCGCTTCCCACGGGCTGCGGGATCTGGGCCGCCACCGTTCCGACAAGACCCAGCCCCAGCGCCAAGACTGCGGCACAGATCGCCGGGACAGACCCGGCAAATTGTGGTTTGTTTTCAGGCGCATTCATTTGGTCCCCTTTCGTGTTGGATAACTACACGGCAGAACCCGTTGCGGTGGGTCGCGAAACGCGGCGATCCGATCGCAACCGCTGGTACGCTAGATGCGGATCGTTTGTATTGTCAACGCGAAAATTAGCCGCTTCTGAGCTTGCGGTTTCGGCGGCCCTCGCCTGCCACGTCATCGTCAGCAGATCCGTACCATGCAATGCTTACGCGGTACTGCGCTGCAGCAATTGCCGATTGGGACTGGTGCGCGGATTTCGGGTCACAAGAAGGAATGCTTCCCGGCATCCCGCAGGGGATCTGCCGAATGCCAGGCGGCCGCCACGCAGACCCAGAAGGCCCGACAGTGAAGACTCTCAATGGCCGATGACTGCTTTCGGAACACTTCGGCGGCGACGCTGACCGGCTGATTCTGGCTGCACTCGGTCTGCCCATCGGCAGGTCGAGTTCGACCCCAAGCCGACGTTCCATGTGTGAAATAGCAGACGTTCGCGCCGTGCTATTCAACGTGCCTACTTGTTATCGCCCCGATTTCCAGCGAAAGAACGCCATGCCCGCGAAGGCGGATGCAACGAACCCTGCGCTGTTGAGCACGGCGCCCGCATATCGCCAGAACTCCGATGGCCACAGGGCGGGGTCGGCGCTGAACGCATTGACGACCGCCCCGAGGCCGAGCAGCCCCGCCGCGATCGTCAGAAGCAGGTAGACGATCGGCCAGCGGGACACCGCGACGACAAAGCCGACCGCGATGGCCATCAAGACGACCGCGCCGGCGACCGACGCCGTCGGCCCAATGGCGCGCTGACCCTGCGCGATCAGGTAGACCGCGGCGAAATTCCAGATCGCCGACAGGATCGCCCAGCCCACCTGCGCGGGCAGCGCGTGGCCCACCGCGCCGCGAAGCGAATCGGTCATCGTTCTCGCGGTCCGGCCGGCCGCGCGACGAGCACGACCCTCTCTCCGCAATCAATGGTCGTGCTTGTGCGCAAGCAGCTCGACGAGGCGGTCGCCGGCAATGCGGGTCAATTCCGTGTCCTCCGGCAGCGCCGCCGTGCGCCGCGCGTCGGCCGTACCGGCGCTTGCCTTCGTCGCCTCGGCGTTCTTGACCGGGAGCACGCGGCCTTCGTGGACCGTGCCCCAGACCACGATGTCCTTGATCTTCAGCGGATCCGACGTGACCGGGTTCTCCGCGAGGATCGTGAAGTTCGCGAGCTTGCCCGTGACGATGCTGCCCACGTCCTTCTCCTGCTGCAGCGAGTATGCGGCGTCCAGCGTAACGGCCTTCAGCGCACCGAGCCGGCTCACGCGCTGCTCGGGCCCACGGACGTTGCCGTCGTTGGTTACGCGGTTCACGCCAGCCCACATGAGCAAAAGCGGCTGTCCGGGCGCCATCGGCATGTCGGAGTGATACGAGTACGAGATGCCCGCCCGCTCAACATCGCCCATCCGCACCATGTTGTCCGCGCGCGAGGGATCGAGCCCGTTCGTCCGGTAGTTGTCCGCGAGTGCGACGGGATAGTAGGGATTGCCGCTCACGATGGCGCCTAGCCGCTTGATTCGCGCCACCTGGTCGGGTGTCGAGATTGCGAAGTGGATGATGACCGTGCGGTGATCGGCCCGCGGATGGCGGCGCATGTTGAGCTCGAGCTGGTCGAGCACCATATCGAGTCCGGCGTCGCCGTTGACGTGGATATGAAGCTGGTAACCGGCATCCCAGTAGACCTTCATCGTGCGGGCGAAGAAGTCTGGGTCCATCATCCACTCGCCCTTGTGGCCGTCCTTGTAGCCGTCGCGCACCTGCATCGCCTGCGAGAAAATCGCACCGTCGGCGAAGAGCTTCACTTGCTTCGGCAGATAGGCGGTCATGCCCTGCCCCCACCCCAGGAACTTCTCGCTCTCCGCGATCACCTGGTCGTCCTTGAAGGCGCCGGTTACGGACTTGCCATCGACGATGAAGTAGAAGCGGAACGGCGACGACGGATCGCTCAGCACCGCGTTCTGCGCGTCCTGCAGCTTCTTCGAAGCGAGGCCGCCGGGCTCGCTCCCCAGCGTCACGCCGTTAGCGTGGTAATAGGACCTGACGAACTCGAGACCCGCGCGCAGGCGTTCGGGCGTTGCGATGGCGGGGGCGATCAGCGGCATGACGCCGAACGCGCCCTGCTCCCAGTAGTGGGCGTTCGGGAAGTTGGACTGTTTCTTGATGCTGTCGCTCTGCTTGTCGAACCACTCCTTGGTGACGTTGTACTTCTTCTCCGCCGCGGTGTTTAGATAGAACTCGTGCGCGGAGCGGTGCCAGACGATGATCGGCCGCGTGGCGCTGATCTTGTCCAGATCGGCCTTCTTGAGCTCCCCATGGAAGTACTGGTGATAGCCCCAAGTCAGCAGGACCTCGTTCGGGTCCTTCAGGTTCGCGTTGGCTTCCGCCAGCCGCTTGAGGTAGTCGTCCCGACTTTTCGCCGCCTTCGACGTGCCTTGGGGAAGCACCCAGTCCTCGATGGCAATGATCGTGGAGGTCATCGTCAGCGCCGCCAGCAGCGGATGGTCGTGCTGCGCAATGAAGCCGGGCACGATGACCTGGTTGGCGAAGGTCGTGTTCACCGTGTACGGCTGCGCGCCGGCCGCCGCCTTGAGTTCGTCGAGCTCACCAACGGCGAGGATTCGGTCCCCGACCACGGCCACGGCGTGGGCGGCCGGTCGCGCCGGATCGAGAGTCACGATCTCGCGCGCTTGATAGATCACGATCTCGGGAAGTCCGCTCGCAGCCGCTGCGATGTCCTGCAGGGAAGCCTCCTCCGCCCACGCAGGTCTCACGAGCAGGGCCATAGCGGTCGAAACCCGAAGGGCCGCGGTGGCAAGCCCGCGCAAATTCATCGTCATGTTGTTCTCCCTGAGTGCGCCGCGCAAAGACCCTGATTTCGGCGGGGGCATTTTCCACAAGCGGCGTCATTGTGGGAAGTGGACAAACGGTTTCCCCCCATCCGCCGGTCGCGACACGCACAATCCCTTCGTATCGTTGCGCCCGCAGCCTAGGCGCGGTCGGCCGCGGGTTGCGCGCCAGGAAGCCGGCGACCGCTTTCGAGGAAGCCGTGAGTCAGCCTCGAACTACCGCTTGTGGCCGATCTGTGCCACCTATGGCTCACGTCGCGCAGGCCACTGCACTGTATTTGTCGCCAAAGCTATTCCCAACGCGGCGATCAACGTGTAACTCACCACTCGCAGCGCAAGGCGAAGAAAGCGGACTTACGGCTGCGCGAATTGGATAATCAACGGTCTCAACTGCCCGGTTGATAGCGGCCCACGTTCGGTGCCCGGGCGGACGTAGGAACGCAGCGCGGCGCTGAACAGGCCTTGGGGACTTTCCCCAAGCGGCGGCACCATGTCCTCGGTGATCGTGCTGCATTGTCCGTCGGTGAGGCTCTTGATCGCGTCGCAGTCCCTCGCAAGGTAGTGCACGAAGAACTTGTCCGTGTTGTTGACGGTGCCCGCGTACGAGGCGGCGGATCCCCCTAACCGGCTGTCGTTGATGCTCAAAACGCCCTTCAGCTTCGCGAGATCGTTGACCGATAGCCCCACGTACGTGGCGTTCCCCGTCGCCGTCCCAAGGGTGCCCACTACGGCGTAGACCCATCCGGGGTCGAGCTCACGGCCCGGTGCGATGAAGTAGCTCGCGTCCTGAGTGTCTCCAAGGCAGTCCATCCCGAGAGCGCGACATTCCGGCCCGAAGCTATGCAGTTCAAGCGTCAGATCGACCAGCCGTCGCAGATGATCGGAGGCGGGGGCGTCGGGGTCGCAGGGTTGTCCCCAGCGCAGGCACACCTGCCGGACCAGGTTGTCGAGGTCATCCGCATACTCAACCTCGGATGCCGCGCTGCGCTCATCGGCGACGAACGCGTCGAACGGCTCCGGCGAACGGTTCGACGACGGGGGCTCGCGGACCCTGAGAACGGTGAGCGGCAGGTTGGCCCACCACGCGTGGGCGGCATGCGCGTTGTCCGGCCTCTTGTACCGGATCCAGGTGGTGAAGTCGTTGGCTTTCGCATCGAGCCCGAGCGGGCCGATCTCACCCTCTTTGTCGCTGCGAGGGATAGGTTCGGTGAACACGTTCGCGATCGAGATCCCGGCGACCGCGAGCGACGTCCGCACGGCGCGATCCATGGCGCGGTCCGGCGTGATGATGAAGTACCGGGTCTGGCCGAAAGCGGCACCCGACTGGCGCTCGATGACGACATTGTTGATGTTATTGCTGAGGCTCGAGAAGCTCAGGACCCGCGACTCATTCTGGGGAACGGTGCCGAACAGGTAGTCAGCCAGCACGCCCGCCACCGCCTTCACCTGCGTGTACGCTGCCTCGTTCCACGGGTGGTCCTCCGTGAGCCACTCCTTCGTGAACACCCACGACTGAAGCCCCATGTACTTTCCTGGAGGCGGCAGCTCGGCGAACACGATGATGGCTTCCCGGGGATCGAGCCGGTAGGTCACGCTGTACCCCCGTTGCGTCCTACCGAATGCGTTCACCAAGGCCGGGTCGACGAACTCGTCCGGCCAGGACTTCACCGTCACGAGCACGTATGGAGAATCCGGATCGTTGCCGCAGAAATGCAAGATCGGCGACGTGTAGCGGTCGCAGTCTTGCTCGGTCCACAACATCGGGTATCCCTGCGTGACTTCGTACCCTTGGGCAGTGAGATCTCGCATGACCGACTGCGCAGTTTGTTGGATCGAAGGGGAGCGCTCGTTTCCCTGGCCCAAGGCTTCACCCGCGCCCCCGGCGATGGATGAGATCGGGAACGCGCTCATCGCGAGCAATAGCACGGCGCAAACGCCGGGCAGTTTCATTGCAGTCATGGGTACCTCCCTCCGAAGCGAAGCCTTGGCACGGCAGTGAAAGTGGCAGCGCTCGCGTATCCCTTTCCCGCAAGGCTGCGGCGCAACCGGCTCGCGGGAACGATGCGCAGCGTTCTGACCGCTCCGCAGCGACTAAAAAATCCTAGGACGCCTACGTCCCAGGCATCTTGTGTTGGATCAACAAAACCCCCACTGGCCGATGAAGTCATCGATCGCCAGGGGAACGGAGGTTTGGCAGAAGCACCATCCCGAGTGTCCGCTTCTGGCCGCACTCGGTCTAATCATCGACAGGTCCAGTTCGACCCATCGCGGTCATACGGTCAGCGCGGCCGAGCGTCCGCTTCCGAGAAATGAGGCACCCGCAAACGTCAACCAGATGGGCGGCCAATTTCCCTGAAGCTAGGCGCTACTTGTAGCAGCTAGCAGTCGTACCCGAAGCGGCTTGCGGCCTAGCTGGTTTATTGAGCGCATCTGATGGAATGGTAGTGCCTCCTGCCGCCGTCTGGAGCACGTTGATCTAGATCATGATGGAGGAAACGTCTGAGGTGTCCAATTGCTCTTGCACAGTGCAGGTGTCGCATATGCCAACCGCGACGCGAACAGCGAATGAAAGCGTGTATCCCAAGCAGAAAGCCTGATTCCGCAATGAGGCTATTGCGCAGTTGGCAACGACGACACGTTGTACTCACCAGATTTAAAGAGGACATGTGAATGAAGCCTAAACATGTGATGGCAATGTTCGCCGGCGTGCTCGTTTGCGTTCTGGCTGCCAGCACGGCGCAGGCGCAAACCCCGCCAAAGATGAAGATGACGACCGATATTCCGGCGGGTATCGCTATCCCAGACACCGTCGAGACCCGCTTGGGCACGTTGAGGTTCTTCGACGGCTTCCCTGATGACAGGACAGTCGAAAAGCTCTATGACAATCTCGACTTCCAGAACGCGATCCAGGCCTACCTGCTGGGGCTGGCGCCAGTGAGCCAGCTGGCGAATCGCAAGGGCATCCTCGAGGTGGGACCGGCCAACACGACCGTGCCGATCTTCGAGACGATGATGAACGCGCGCTCGATCTTTCTCACGCCGAATAACAACACGCCGTACACCTGGTTCTGGCTGGACCTGCGCGGCGGCCCGCTGGTCGTGGAGGTTCCGCCGAAGGTCCTCGGGCTGCTCGACGACATGTGGTACCACTTCGTCACCGACATCGGGATGGTGGGGCCTGACAAGGGCGAGGGCGGCAAGTACCTGATCCTCCCCCCGGGCTACAAGGGCGAGGTTCCGCAGGGCTACTTCGTGGTGCGTTCGGCGACCTACAGCAACTGGATCGCCTGGCGCACCTTCCTAGAGAACGGCGATCCGAAGCCCGGCGTCGACCGGGTCAAGCAGTT
>DATIQL010000288.1:0-2069 GCA_035470905.1 Casimicrobiaceae bacterium | reverse complement strand
CCCCTCTCCCGCAAGCGCCCTCATCCCCGGCCCCTCTCCCGCGAGCGGGAGAGGGGAGCATTCGATAGACACCCCTCTCCCGCTCGCGGGAGAGGGGCCGGGGGTGAGGGCCGGCAGATACCGGTGCCCCGGCAGGAACGGCGCGAGATGGGCCTTGCACGCCACCGGGCCCACGCCGGGGCCTCCGCCGCCATGCGGAATGCAGAATGTCTTGTGGAGATTCAGGTGCGAAACGTCGGCACCGAACCTTCCCGGTGCCGCGAGGCCGACGAGCGCGTTGAGGTTCGCGCCGTCGACATACACCTGGCCGCCGTGCGCGTGCACGATGTCACAGATGCGGACGATGCCCGCCTCGAACACGCCGTGCGTCGACGGGTACGTGACCATGATCGCAGCGAGACGGTCGCGGTGGGCGCGCGCTCTGGCCTCGAGGTCGCCGAGGTCGACGTTGCCGTCGCGATCGCAGTCGACGACGACGACCTGCATGCCCGCCATGTGCGCCGACGCGGGGTTGGTCCCATGGGCAGAGGCGGGAATGAGGCAGACGTCGCGATGTTCCTCGCCGCGGCTCGCGTGCCAGGCGCGGATCATCAGCAGGCCTGCGTATTCGCCCTGCGATCCTGCGTTCGGCTGCAGCGACACGGCGTCGTAGCCGGTGACCGCGCAAAGCATCCGCTCGAGACCGCCGATCACGGTGGCGTAGCCCTGCGCCTGCCCGGCCGGCACGAACGGATGCAGCGCCGCGAATTCGGGCCAGGTGACAGGCAGCATCTCGGCGGTCGCGTTGAGCTTCATCGTGCACGAGCCCAGCGGAATCATCGTCCGATCGAGCGCCAGATCCTTGTCGGCGAGGCTTCTCAGGTAGCGCAGCATCTGCGTTTCCGAGCGGTGCCGCCGGAACACCGGATGGGTCAGGAACGCCGTGCGCCGGGAGAGCTCCGGCGGGATGCCGTCGGCGACTTCGGCATCGATCGCATCGACGTCGAACGGCACGTCGCCGCCGGAGAACGCGCGCCAGAGCGCGGCCACGTCGTCGCGCGTCGCCGTCTCGTCGAGCGAGATCCCCAGCGATGCCGGGCCGACGCGCCTCAGGTTCATCCCGGCGTCCAGCGCGCGCTCGGCGATTGCGCGCGTGTTCGCGCCGGTGGCGAAGGTCAGCGTGTCGAAAGCTGCGGCGTTCTCCGCCGGGAAACCGAGCCGAGCGAGACCCGCCTTCAGGATCATCGTCAGCCGGTGCACGCGGCGCGCGATCCGCACGAGGCCCTCGGCGCCGTGATAGACGGCATACATGCTCGCCATGACCGCGAGCAGCACCTGCGCCGTGCAGATGTTGGAAGTGGCCTTCTCGCGACGGATATGCTGCTCGCGCGTCTGCAGCGCGAGGCGGTAGGCGGGCCGGCCCGCGGCGTCGACCGACACGCCGACCAGGCGCCCGGGCAGCGAGCGCTTGAACTCGTCGTGCGTCGCCATGAATGCGGCATGCGGCCCGCCGAAGCCCATCGGCACGCCGAACCGCTGCGACGAGCCGATCGCGACGTCGGCGCCCCATTCCCCGGGCGGGGCGACAAGCGTCAAGGCGAGCAGGTCGGTGGCGACCGCAACCAGCGCCCCCTGCGCATGCAGAGCCTCGGTCAGCGCACGGTAGTCGCGCAGGTGCCCGTCGACGCCCGGGTACTGCAGCAGCACGGCGAAGGACCGGGCGTCCGGCGCGTCAGCGGCGGGCCCCGTCACGACGTCGATGCCCAGCGGCTTCGCGCGCGTGCGCACGACGTCGAGCGTCTGGGGAAGCACGTCGTCGGCGACGAAGAAGCGCATGCTCGCCGAGTCCGAGACGCGCCGCAGCAGGGTCATCGCTTCGGCGGCGGCGGTCGCCTCGTCGAGCATCGACGCATTGGCGATCTCCATCGCGGTCAGATCGCAGACCATCGTCTGGAAATTGACCAGGGCTTCCAGCCGCCCCTGGGAGATCTCGGCCTGGTACGGCGTGTACGCCGTATACCAGGCGGGGTTCTCGAGCACGTTGCGCTGGATGACGCCGGGCGTATGGGTGCCGTAGTAGCCCTGACCGA
>DATIQL010000287.1:0-6151 GCA_035470905.1 Casimicrobiaceae bacterium | reverse complement strand
ATCTGGGCGGTGGCGATGCGCGAGCGTTACGGCGCGAACGAGCGCAGCCAGAAGCTCAAGTTCCACTCCCAGACCAGCGGGCGCAGCCTGCACGCGCAGGAGATCGCGTTCAACGACATCCGCACGACGCTGCAGGCGCTGATCTCGACCTACGACAACACGAATTCCCTGCATACCAACGCCTACGACGAGGCGATCACGACACCGACCGAGGACAGCGTGCGCCGCGCGATGGCGATCAAGCTGATCATCAACCGCGAGTGGGGCCTGGCGAAGAACGAAAACCCCAACCAGGGGTCGTTCATCCTCGAGGAGCTGACCGACCTGGTCGAGGAGGCGGTGCTGAAGGAGTTCGAGTCGATCTCCGAGCGGGGCGGCGTGCTGGGCGCGATGGAGACGGGCTACCAGCGCAGCAAGATCCAGGAGGAATCGCTGCACTACGAGCACATGAAGCACGACGGCAGCTATCCGATCGTCGGCGTCAACACCTTCCGCAATCCGAGCTATGAAATCGGGGGCGACGCGGTGCCGCAGAAGCTGGAGCTCGCGCGCTCCACCGACGAGGAGAAGCGCTCGCAGCTGTCGCGTCTCGCTGATTTCCACGCGCGCCATGCCGGGGACGCGCCCGCTGCGCTGGCGCGGCTGAAGCAGGCGGTGATGGGCAACGGCAACGTGTTCGAGGAGCTGATGGGCACCGTCCGCGCCTGTTCGCTGGGCCAGATCACCAGCGCGCTGTTCGAGGTCGGCGGCCAGTACCGGCGAAGCATGTAGCGCTTTCCGAACCGGCGGGCGGAGGCGCGTCGCGTTCGCGTAAGATGGCCGGCGAAGGGCGCGTCCGGCGCCCGAAACCGCGCAATTCATGCCTGATCCCACCGCCTGGGCGTTTCCGTCCGAACTCCAGCCCGATCCGGACGAGATCGGCTTCGACCTGGGTCCGGCGCTCGACGCGGTCGTCGGGCTGCGAGCCGAGGTCCCCGAGGACGCGTTCACTGCCCAGTCCCTCGGGACCGAACGCGTCGGCAACGGCGTCGTCATCGGCGCCGACGGCCTGGTGCTGACGATCGGCTACCTGATCACCGAAGCCGACTCCATCTGGTTGACCGCGAACTCGGGGATGGTGGTCCCCGGGCATGCGCTCGCCTACGACCAGACCACGGGGCTGGGGCTCGTCCTGCCGCTCGGCCGCCTCGGCGTCGCCCCGCTGCGTCGCTGCCGGCTGGACGAGGCGCGGCTCGACGGCGATGTCTATGTCGTCGGACGCGGCGGCCGTGCGCACGCATTGCGCGCGCAGATCTTCGCCCGCCGGGAGTTCGCCGGATACTGGGAGTACCTGCTCGACGAAGCGCTGTTCACGACGCCCGCGCATCCGGAGTGGAGCGGTGCGGCGCTGCTCGACGGAAGCGGCAGCCTGGTCGGCATCGGCTCGTTGTTCGTCCAGGAGCCGGATGGCGACGAGATCGTCAAGGGCAACATGTTCGTGCCCAGCGAGCTTCTCGACCCGATCCTGGACGACATGCTGAAGACCGGTCACGCCGGGCGTCCGCCTCGCGCCTGGCTCGGGGTATACACCGCCGAGACCGCCGATGGGGTCACGATCCAGGGTCTGGCGCGCGGGGGGCCGGCGGAACGCGCGGGCCTGCAGCCCGGCGACATCGTGCGCGACGTCGCCGGCGATCCGGTCGAGGGCCTGGCGGACTTCTATCGCCAGGTCTGGAAGCGCGGCCCTGCGGGAACCCCCATCGCGCTCACCCTGACGCGCGAAGGCAGGCTCACCAACGTCAGCGTGCGCTCGGTGGACCGCAGCAGCCTGCTGAAAAAGCCGCCGCTGCAATAGACAGGGCGGGGCCGCGATACCCGGCGCAGTCGCACCGGGCATTGCGGCCCTGACCCCCGTTCCTTACGTGGGCTGCACGCCGGCGTCGGCAGCCGCGGTCGCGCGCAGGGCTTTCGCGCGGGCCTCGTGGCTGTGGTCGGCGCCGATCATCATGTACATCGCCGGCACCACGAACAGCGTGAACAGCGTGCCGATCGACAGGCCCGACGCGATCACCAGGCCCATGTTGACACGGCTGACGGCCCCGGCGCCGCTGGCGGTGATCAGCGGCACGACGCCCAGCACCATCGCCGCCGTGGTCATCAGGATCGGGCGCAGGCGCAGGCCGGCGGCGTGCTCGATCGCCTCGCGCTTGCTGCGGCCTTCCCGCTGCAGGTTGTTCGCGAACTCGACGATCAGGATGCCGTGCTTGGAAATCAGGCCGATCAGCGTGACCAGCCCCACCTCGGTATAGATGTTGAGCGTCGCGCCGCCGACGCCGAGGTTGATGAACAGCAGCGCTCCCGAGATCGCCATCGGCACCGACACCAGGATGATGACGGGATCGCGGAAGCTCTCGAACTGGGCCGCCAGCGCGAGGAAGATGATGACCAGCGCGAAGAAGAAGGTCAGCACCAGACCCCCCGATTCCTGCACGAACTGGCGCGAGGGTCCGGAATAGTCGAACGTGTAGCCTGCCGGCAGCGTGCGCTGGGCGAGATCCTTCAGGTCCTGCAGCGCCGTTCCCTGGGCGACGAAAGGCAGCGGCACGCCCTGGATCGTCGCGGAATTGAGCTGCTGGAAGTGGTTGATCGTCTCCGGCTGCACCGAGTGCTTGAGGCGCACGACCGTCGACAGCGGCACCATGCCGCCGCTCGCGCTGCGCAGGTAGTAGTGCTGCAGCTGGTCGGGGTTCAGCCGGAAGCGCTGCTCGACCTGCGGGATGACCTTGTACGAGCGTCCGGCGAGCTCGAAGAAATTCACGTACCCGCCCCCCAGCATCGCCGACAGCGCGCTCCCGACGTCCTGCATCGACAGGCCGAGCTGCGAGGCCATGTCGCGGTCGATCTCGATGGTGGTCTGCGGCAGGTCGATGCGCAGGTCGGACTGCAGGAAGATGTACTGGCCGCTCTTCAGCGCATCCTGCAGGAACTGCTGCGACACTTCGTAGAGCCGCGAGAAGGGCTCGGTCGTCGTGATCACGAACTGGACCGGCAGGCCGCGGGCGCCCGGCAACGACGGAGGCTGGAACAGCGCGTTCTGCGTGCCCGCGATCTGGGCGAGTTGCATCTGCACCGGCGTCTGCAGCTGGGTGGCGGTCCTGGTGCGCTCGTTCCAGGGCTTCAGCACCATGCCGCCGATCACCTGCGTCGGGGTGTTGAGCTGGAACACGTGGTCGGTCTCGGGGAACTTCCTGTAGATGTCGTAGACCTGGTCGGCATAGAGCTGGCGCTGCTGAAGCGTCGCCGTCGGATTGTTGAACGACACCGAGATCAGCAAGCCCTGGTCTTCCTGGGGGGCGAGCTCGGCCTTGGACGTCGAGTAGAGGTAGTAGATCGAGCCGAGGATGATGATCGCCATCACCGCGGTCACCGGCAGGTAGTCGAGCGAGCCGTGCAGCGTGCGCTCGTAGCGCTGGTGCAGGCGCTCGAAGCTGCGGTCGAGGAACAGGACCAGGCGGTCCTGCCAGCTTCCGCTTTGCGGGTCCGGCGCCTTCAGCAGGCGCGAGCACATAATCGGCGACAGCGTCAGCGCGATGATCGCCGAAATGGTGACGGTGCCCACCAGCGTGAACGCGAACTCGGTGAACAGGGCGCCGGTCAGCCCGCCCATGAAGCCGATCGGCACGTAGACGGCGACCAGAACGATGGTCATCGCGATGATGGGGGTCGCGAGCTCGCGCGCCGCGCGTATCGCCGCGTCCACGCGCGGCATCCCTTCTTCCAGGTGGCGGCTCACGTTCTCGACGACGATGATCGCGTCGTCGACGACCAGGCCGATCGCCAGCACGATGGCGAGCAGGGTCAGCAGGTTGATCGAATAACCCAGCGCGAGCATGATCGTGAACGTGCCGACGATCGACAGCGGGATCGCGACCAGGGGGATGATCACTGAGCGCAGCGATCCCAGGAACACGAACACCACCGCCGTGACGATGAGGACCGCCTCGACCAGCGTCTTCACCACCTCGTCGATCGACGAGTTCACGAATTTGGTCGAGTCGTAGACGATCGCGCCCTTCAGGCCCGCGGGCAGTTGCGCCTGGATGTCCGGGAATGCGCTGCGCACGCGGGCGATCACGTCGAGCAGGTTCGCGCCCGGGGCCACCTGGATGCCCACGTAGACGGCGGTCTTGCCGTCGAAGGCGACCGTCGTCTCGTAGTCCTCGGAGCCCAGCAGCACCTCGGCCACGTCGTCGAGGCGCACGACCCGGCCCTTGACCGTCTTGACGGCCATCCTCTTGAAGCCGTCGAGCGAACTGAGGTTGGTGTCGGCCGCGAGGTTGACCTGCACCATCTGGCCCTTGGCGTTGCCGACGGACGCGAGGAAGTTGTTGGCGGCCAGCGCGCTGTAGACATCCGCCGCGGTGAGCCCGTAGGCCGAGAGCTTCCGCGGATCGAGCCAGGCGCGCAGCGCGAAGTTCTTGGCGCCGAGGATCTCGGCGGTCTGCACGCCATCGATCGCCTGCAGCTTGGACTGCACGGCGCGGACCAGGTAGTCGGTGATCTGGTTGGGCTTCAGCACCTCGCTGTAGAAGCCGATGTACATCGCGTCGATCGTCTGTCCGATCGACACCGACAGCACCGGCTTCTGCGCCTGGGGCGGAAGCTGGTTCAGCACCGAGTTGACCTTGGTGTTGATCTCGGTCAGCGCCTTGTCCGGTTCGTAGTTCAGGCGCAGGTTGGCGGTGATCGTGCTCACCCCCTGCACGTTCGACGACGTCATGTAGTCGATGCCGTTGGCCTGGGCGATCGCATTCTCCAGCGGCGTGGTGATGAAGCTCGCCACCAGGTTCGCGTCCGCGCCGGGGTACGCCGTCGAGACCGTGACCACGGCGTTCTGCGTGTACGGATACTGCAGCACCGGCAGCAGTCCCACCGAGCGCAGGCCCAGCACCAGGATCACCAGGCTGACCACGGTGGCGAGCACCGGGCGCTCGATGAAGATATCGGTGAATTTCTTGTTCATGTGCAGTGACGCCTCGGGGACCCCCGAGGGTCCTCAGGAATTGGGCACCTGCGGATTCGGGTTGTCCGAAGGCTGTACGCTGTTGTTGACCACGACCGGCGAACCGTTGCGCAACTTGAGCTGGCCGGCCGTGACCACGGTTTCGCCCGACTTCAAGCCCTGGAGGATCCCGACCTGGTCGCCGCGCGTGGGGCCGGGCGTGACGAAGCGCTGCTCGGCGACGAGCTTCGGCTTCCCGTCGGGACCCTTGCCTTCGTCCTTGACCACGAACACCGTTGCGCCATAGGGGTTGTAGGCGACGGCGGCGTTCGGCAGCGTCACGTACTGCCGCGACTCGCCTTGCGTGAGGTGCAGGGTCGCGAAGACGCCGGGCAGGAGGTCGCCCTTCGGGTTGGGCACGCGGGCGCGCACCTTGAGGTTGCGGGTGTCCGTGTCCACCTGCGGCTCGATCGCGGCCACCGTCGCCTCGAAGGTCTTGCCCGGCGCCGCACTGGTCTGCAGGCTGGCCTTCATGCCGATCTTGATCAGGTCGATCTGGTTCTGCGGCACGGTGAAATCCACGTCCATCGGATCGAGCTTCTGCAGTGTGACGATCGCGGCGCCGGGCGCCAGGTACTGGCCGAGATTGACCTGCCGGATTCCGAGCTGTCCGGGGAAGGGGGCGGCGATGGTTTTCTGCGCGATCAGCGCCTTTTGCGCGGCGACCTGCGCCTGCGCGCTCTTGAGCGCGGCGGTGTCGTTGTCGACGGCAGCCTGGCTGATCGCGCGAATCTTGAGCTGGGCCTCGTCCCGCTTGAGGTTGAGCTCGGCCAGCGCGGCCTGCGCCTCGAGCTGGGCCAGCTGCGCCTTGAGCGGCGACGGATTGAGCTCCACCAGCGGCTGACCCGCGCGAACCTTCTCGCCCGAGTCGAAGTGAATCGCCGTGACCAGGCCGCCGACCTCGGCGCTGAGCGAGGCCTCCTGGCTTGCGCGCAGGTTGCCCAGGGCCTCGACCGTGGGCTGCCACGCCGAGTCCCGGGCCACGGTCGTCGACACCGACTGTGGCGGATTGGCCCCGCCCTTGATCGCCTTGGCGATCATCGTGTTCTTGAACTGCTGGAAGCCCACCACCCCGCCCACGATCACGGCGGCGATGACGAGCATGATGAT
>DATIQL010000286.1:0-29043 GCA_035470905.1 Casimicrobiaceae bacterium | reverse complement strand
GGCCGTCGAGATGGTGTGGGGCACCGGCGAAGCCGAGGACGTCGGCCACTCCGGCCCGATCGTGCTCGACGACGTGCCCGACGTCTCGGAGAAGCACCTCGCGCCGCGCGCGCCACCGCGGCAGGCGAGGCAGCGCTCCGGCGGGCGGGCGCATGTGACGCAGTCGTCGCAAAGCGGGTGGCTCGTGCGCGGCCAGTCGTGAGTTGACTGGCCGCCGCGAGCCGGGACCCGCGCGAGGACACGGGTGCGTCACCTGAGCCCGACTGCCAGACCCTGCCTCGCCTGCAAAGCCTGCCTCGCCTGCGCGGGCACGCGACACGGGGAACCCCGCACGGCGTGGCGCGCAAGCGACACGCAACGACCGCGCGCCTAGACTTCGCCTTCCGCGAGCAGCGTCGCATTGCCGCCCGCGGCCGCGGTGTTCACCGATACCGTGCGCTCGACGGCAAAGCGCGGCAGGTAGTTCGGCCCGCCCGCCTTGGGCCCGGTGCCGGAGAGGCCCTCGCCGCCGAAGGGCTGCACGCCGACGACTGCGCCGATCATGTTGCGGTTGACGTAGACGTTGCCCACCCGCGCCCGCGCCACGATGCGCTCGATGGTCGCGTCGACACGGCTGTGGATGCCGAGCGTCAGGCCATAGCCCAATCCGTTTACCGCATCGACCAGGGCATCGAGCTCCGCGGCCTGCCAGGTGACCACATGCAGGATCGGGCCGAATACCTCGTGCGTCAGCCGGTCTATCCGGTCGAGGACGACCAGCGTCGGCGCGACGAACGTTCCATGCGCGCAGGCGTCGGGCAGCGTGGCGCGATGCCGGACCAGGCCTGCAGCGGCCATCTTCGCGACGTGAGCCTCGAGGCCGTCGCGCGCAGCCGCGTCGATCACCGGGCCGATGTCGGTTGCAGCATCGACCGGATCGCCGATCACCAGCGTGTCCATGGCGCCCTGCAGCAGCTCGAGCACGCGCGGTGCGACGTCCCGCTGCAGGCACAGCAGGCGCAACGCCGAGCAGCGCTGTCCCGCGCTGTCGAACGCGGACTGCAGCGCATCGACGACGACCTGTTCGGCGAGCGCCGAGCTGTCGACGATCATCGCATTCTGCCCGCCGGTTTCGGCGATCAGCGGTGCAATCGGCATGCGGGCAGCGAGCGCACCGGCGATCGACGCTGCAACGGCCGTCGATCCGGTGAATGCGACGCCTGCGATCCTTGGGTCGGCGACGAGGGCTGCTCCGATCGTATCTCCCGAGCCGGGAAGCAGCGCCAGCGCATCCGCAGGAACGCCGGCGTCGTGCAGGCACCGCACCGCATGCGCGGCGATGATCGGCGTCTGCTCGGCGGGCTTCGCGGCGACGGCGTTGCCGGCGGCGAGCGCGGCGGCGACCTGCCCGGTGAAGATCGCCAGCGGAAAGTTCCACGGCGAGATGCACGCGAACACCCCGCGGCCATGCAGCGTCAGCGTGTTGGTCTCGCCGGTGGGCGAGGGCAGCGGCATGGGTGCGTCGAATCGCTCGCGCGCCTGGGCGGCGTAATAGCGGCAATAGTCGACGGCTTCCCGTACCTCGGCGAGCGCTGCCGCGCGCGTCTTGCCGGCTTCGCGCGCGAGCAGCGCGACGAAGCTCCCTCGCTCGCGCTCGATGGCGTCGGCGGCGCGATCGAGACCCGCCGCCCGCTCGCTGGCCCTGCGCCGGTCCCACGCGTGCTGGCCGGCGACGAGCGTCGCCAGCGCACGGTCGACGGTGGGCCGATCGGCGTCAACGACCGTGCCGATCCTGCGCCTGCGGTCGGCGGGTTCGCAGGCGTCACGTGCGGTGCCCGACGCCGTGCTGTGCCCGGAATCGGGCATTGCCGCGAAATCCGTGGCCGCACCGATCCCGATCGCTGCGTCGAGCTCGCTCATCGCATCCTGGTCCGCGAGCGAGATGCCTTCCGAGTTCCGCCTCTCGGGCGCGTACATGTCGCGCGGCGCGGCCAGTCTTTCCGCCGGTGCGTAGTCCCAGGACCGCGCACGCGCGAGCGGGTCTGCAACGACGTCGTCGATCAGGATGCGCTGATCGCCGATGCGGTTGACGAACGAGGTGTTGGCGCCGTTCTCGAGGAGCCGCCGGACCAGATAGGGCAGGAGGTCGTGATGGCTGCCGACCGGCGCATAGATGCGGCAGGCCCAATGGCGTGCCGTCTCGCCGCCGAGCACCTGCCGATAGAGGCTCTCGCCCATGCCGTGCAGTCGCTGGAATTCGAATTCCTGCGCTCCGAGACGCGTGGCGCAGGCCGATACCCACGCGATCGTGTGCGCGTTGTGGGTCGCGAACATCGGATAGACGGCATCGTCCGCTTCGAGCAGGGATTTGGCGCAGGCGAGATACGACACGTCGGTGTGGGCCTTGCGCGTGAACACTGGATAGCCGGCGAGGCCCTGCACCTGCGCCCGCTTGATCTCGCTGTCCCAGTAGGCGCCCTTGACCAGGCGCACCGGGATGCGGTGCCGGGTGTGGCGCGCGAGCGCGATGACATAGCCGACCACCGATCGAGCGCGCTTCTGGTAGGCCTGGATCGCAAGCCCCAGCCCGTCCCAGTCGGCGAGCGCCGGGTTCTGGCGCAGGCGCGAGAAGACTTCCAGCGACAGCTCGAGGCGTTCGGCCTCCTCGGCGTCGACCGTCAGGCCGATCCGGTGCATGCGTGCCCGGCTCGCGAGCGCGCCCAGCGCAGGCAGGAGCTCGGCATACACGCGCTCGCGCTGCGCATACTCGTAGCGGGGGTGCAGCGCGGAAAGCTTGATCGAGATCGAGGGGCGCGCGTACACCGAGCGCTCCGCCGGATCCGCCGCAGCGCCGATGGCGTCGATTGCGTCGCGATAGGCGTCGAAGTAGCGCGCTGCGTCGTCCATCGTCAACGCGGCTTCGCCGAGCATGTCGTAGGAGTGGCGCCAGGCGATGCCGTCCGAGGCGCGGCTCCTTGCCAGCGCTTCGGCGATCGTGCGCCCGAGCACGAACTGCTCGGCCATCACCTTCATCGCCTGGCGCAGTGCGAGGCGAACCACGGGCTCGCCCGCACGCGCAGCGAAGCGCGCGTACCACGAGCGCGGATCCCGGGCATCGTGGGGGTCGATGCGGGTCAGCCGGCCGGTGAGCATCAGGCCCCAGGTCGAGGCGTTGACCAGCAGCGAGCCCGATTCGCCGAGATGGCGGTCCCAGTCGCCGCGGCCGAGCTTGTCGCGGATCAGCGCATCTGCCGTCGCGGCGTCGGGGATGCGCAGCAGCGCCTCGGCGACGCACATCAGCAGCACGCCTTCGGGCGTCGACAGGTCGTACTCCTTGAGGAACGACTCGATGCCCGCGCCGGACTGCCGCTCCGCGCGCAGGGCCTCGACCCATCGGCGCGCACGCTCGCGAACCGCGCCGGTCTGCGCATCGTCCTGCGCGATCTGCGCCGCGAGCGCGACGAGCATCGTGCGCTCGTCGGCGAGGAAGGCCGCGCGTACTGCCGCGCCCTCGAACCCCGAGGGAATCAGCATCCGTCGCGGCGCGGCCGGTTCCATCGTCTAGCCGCGGGGATGGTGCTGCGCGTGCAGCTGCTTCAGCCGCTCGCGCGCGACGTGGGTGTAGATCGTCGTCGTCGTGATGTCGGCGTGGCCGAGCAGCAGCTGAACGACGCGCAGGTCGGCGCCATGGTTCAGCAGGTGGGTCGCGAACGCGTGCCGCAGCACGTGCGGGGACAGTGCCGAGGCGGCGATCCCCGCACGCACTGCGTAGCGCTTGACCAGCATCCAGAACGCCTGGCGCGTGAGCGGCCCACGACGCTGGGTCAGGAAGAGCTCGTCGCAGGTGGCACCCGCCGCCAGCCCGGGACGGGCCTCGCGCATGTAGCGCGTGATCCACATGACCGCCTCGTCGCCCATCGGGACCAGGCGCTCCTTGCTGCCCTTGCCGATGACGCGCACGACGCCCGCATCCAGCCCGACCTGCGACAGCCGCAACCCCGTCAGCTCGGAGACCCGAAGGCCGGTCGCGTAGAGGGTTTCCAGCATCGCGCGGTCGCGCAGGCCGAGCGTCGTCGTCGTGTCGGGCGCCGCAAGCAGCGCCTCGACCTGTGCTTCGGTCAGGTTCTTGGGCAGCCGCCGCGGTTTCTTCGGTGGCCGCACGCGCAGCGTCGGATCCTCGGCGATCGTGCCGCGATCGAGCTGCAGGCGGTAGAAACGGCGCAGCGACGAGATCCGGCGCGCCACCGATGTCGCCTTGGCTTTCGCCCGGAACTGGTCGGCGAGCCACTGCTCGACCTCCGGCCGCCCGGCACGCAGCATCGGCGTCCCGCGCCCGGCGAGCCATGCGCTCCAGGCGCGCAGGTCCCGCCGGTAGCTGGCGAGCGACGCCGGGGCCAGGCCGTCCTGCAGCCAGACCTGATCGCAGAACGCGTCGATCAGCGGGTCCACCTCGGTGATCGTACTCACATCTTCATGTGCTGCGGCAACAGGGTCACGAGCCCGGGCACGAACCAGATCGCGAGCACGGCGGTGCACATCAGCACGAACATCGGCAGCGCCTGCCTCGCGATCCACGTGATCTGGCGCCGGGTCATCCCCTGCAGGACGAAGAGGTTGAAGCCGACCGGGGGCGTGATCTGCGCCATCTCGACGACCAGCACGACGAAGATGCCGAACCACAGGAGGTCGATCCCGGCCTTCTGCACGGTGGGGAGGATCACGCCCATCGTCAGCACCACCATCGAGATGCCGTCGAGGAAGCAGCCGAGCACGATGTAGAACAGCGCCAGCGCGACGATCAGCGCGAACGGCGACAGCTTAAGAGTGGCAATCCATTCGGCGAGGTCGCGCGGCAGTCCGATGTAACCCATCGCGAGGGTCAGGAACGCGGCGCCGGCGAGGATCATCGCGATCATGCAGTACAGCCGTGTCGCGCCCAGCAGGCTGTCGCGGAACGTTTGCCAGCCGAGCGAGCGCTGGGTTGCGGATACGATCAGCGATCCGACGACGCCGAACGCCGCGGCCTCGGTGGCGGTCGCGACGCCGACGTAGATCGAGCCGAGCACGGCGGCAATCAGCAGCACCACCGGGATCAGGTGCCGCGACGCGCGCAGCTTCTGCGCCAGCGTGGTCCTCTCCGGTGCGGCGGGAATCCGCTCCGGGTTGAGCAACGCCCAGACCACGATGTAGCCGGAGAACAGCGCAGCCAGCAGGATGCCGGGAATCACGCCCGCGATGAACAGCTTGGCGATCGAAACGTTCGCGGTGACGCCGTAGACGATCATGATGATCGACGGCGGGATCAGCAGGCCGAGCGTGCCGGCTCCCGCCAGCGTGCCGACCGTGATGTCCTCGGGGTAGCCGCGCCGGGCGAGTTCGGGCAGGGTCATCTTGCCGATCGTCGCGCAGGTGGCGGCCGACGAGCCCGAGACCGCCGCGAAGATCGTGCACCCGATGATGTTCGTGTGCAGCAGGCGGCCCGGAATGCGCTCGAGCCACGGCGCCAGGCCCTTGAACATGTCCTCGGAAAGCCGGGTGCGGAACAGGATCTCGCCCATCCACACGAACAGCGGCAGGGCGGTGAGGGTCCACGACGATGCGCCGCCCCATACGGTGACGGCCATCGCGTCGCCGGCGGGCCTGGTCGAGAACAGTTCCATCCCGAACCAGGCGACGCCGGTCAATGCGAGGCCGATCCACACGCCGCTGCCCAGGAGGACGAACAGCGCGACGATCAGCAGCGTCGTGATCAGCGCGTCGATGCGGGGCTCCCCGGTGTGACCGTGTCACTCATTGTGAAGGGCTTCTTCCTGCGCTTCGCGACGGCGAAGGCCCCGCCACTCGAGGATCAGCTCGTCGACGAAGGCGATGGCGAGCACCAGCGTGCCCGCCGCCATCGTGAGCTGCGGTATCCACAGCGGCGTCGCGTCGGTGCCGGTCGAGATGTCGTTGAACTGCCACGACTGGAACGCGAGCCTCGCGCTGTACCAGGCGAAAGTCGCGGCCAGAAGCGTCGCCACGGCAAGCGCCCACAACTCGAGCCGGTGCCGCACCGGGCCCGACGCATGCTCGAGGAGCAGCGACACGCGGATGTGCTCGCCGCGCTTCAGCGTGTGGGCGAGTGCCAGGAAACCGCTGGCGGCCATGCAGTAGCCGGCATACGCGTCGGTGCCGGGGACGTACCAGCCGACCAGGCGCCCGGCGATGGCCAGCAACACCATCGCGAGCGTGCCGACGAGGAACGACGCTGCCAGCCACGCGGCCGCGGCGTAGAGCCGGTCGAGAAAGGCGCGCACCAGGGCTTCTCGCGGACGTGCCTGCGCCGTCCGCAGCGTCAGGTCACTGGAGGGCGCGGTATTGGTCGATGATTCGCTTGCCCTCCTGCCCGGATTTCTTGAGCCACTCGGCGAGCATGACGTTGCCGACGCGACGCAGGTCCGCGGTCAGCGGCGCGGAGGGCTTGAGGATTTCCATGCCTTTCTGCCTGAGCTGGTCGTAGTACCAGTTGGTCTTTTCCTCGGACATCTTCCAGCCGCGGGATTCCGCAGCGGCGGCGGCCTTCAGCACCGCGCCTTGCTCGGGCTTCGGAAGGGCGTCGAACGCCTTGCGATTGACAATCACCGCGTTCTTCGGCAGCCACGCCTGCGTGTCGTAGAACTTCCTGATCTGCTCGTAGGTCTTGGAGTCGTAGCCAGTGGCGCCCGACGACATGTACGAGTCGATGACCCCGGTCGTGAGCGCCTGCGAAACTTCGGCTGCCTGGACGGTGACCGGCTGCGCGCCGACGAGCTCGGCGATCCTCGCCGTCGCCGGGCTGTAGGCGCGCCACTTGAGCCCTTTCATGTCGGCAACGCTGTTGAGCGTGCGGTTGGTGAAGACGCCCTGCGGCGGCCACGGCACCGTGTAGAGCAGCATCATTCCCTGCTTCGCGAGCTTCTCTTCGAGCCCACGACGCGACGCCTTGTAGAGCTTGAACGCCTCGGCATAGGACGTCGCCAGGAACGGCACGCCGTCGAGGCCGTAGATGGGGTCCTCGTTCTCGTAATTGACGAGCAGGATCTCGCCGATCTGCGCCTGTCCTCCCTGGACTGCGCGCTTGATCTCGGGGGCCTTGAACAACGACGCATTGGGGTGCAGCTGGATCGTCAGCTTGCCGCCCGTCGCCTTGTCGACATCGGTGGCGAACTGCTGCAGGTTTTCCGTGTGGAAATTGTTCGCGGGGTACGCGCTGGGCAGGTCCCACTTGGTCTGCGCGGCGGCCGGGAGCGCAAACGCGAATGCGACGGCGGCGAGCGCAGAAGTCAGGCGTTTCATTGCGGATCTCCTGTCGGTGACTGGCAGCGGCGGCGGTGACTGGGACGCAAAGTGACGCGCGGCGCCGGCGGACTCGCGGATGGTAGCAGGTCCCGGGGATCGCTGTGCACATGCGCCCGCGCTCGCGGCTCCTATAATGAACGTGAATCCGGTCGCGAATCGGCGCGCCCGCGACGGTGTCGAGCATGCGCGATCGCCTTCGCTGGTTCCGGTCGCCGGCCCCTTCCCATGGATCGCTGATTCCTGATACCCGAATGTGGCAATTCTGGATCGATAGAGGCGGCACCTTCACCGATATCGTCGCGCGGCGGCCCGACGGCGCGCTCGTCACCCACAAGCTGCTGTCCGACAATCCCGAGCGCTACCGGGATGCCGCGGTCCACGGCATACGCGAGCTGCTCGGGCTTGCCGCCGGAGCGCCGATGCCGGTGGAAACGATCGCCGCGATCAAGATGGGGACGACGGTCGCGACCAACGCGCTGCTGGAGCGATCCGGCGAGCGCACCGCGCTGGTGATCACCCGCGGCTTTGCCGACGCGCTGCGCATCGGCTACCAGAACCGTCCGAAGCTCTTCGTGCGACGCATCGAGCTGCCGACGCTGCTCTACGAGCGCGTGATCGAAGCCGACGAGCGCATCGGCGCCCGTGGCGACATCGTGCGACCCCTCGATTCCGTGGCGATCGAGGGCGCGCTGCGCGCGGCGTTCGCCGACGGCGTGAAGGCAGTCGCGATCGTGCTGATGCACGGCTATCGCTACCCGCAGCACGAGCAGGCGATTGCAGGCATCGCCCGGGCGATCGGCTTTCCCCAGGTCTCGGTGTCGAGCGAAGCGAGTCCGCTGATGAAGCTCGTGTCGCGGGGCGATACGACGGTCGTCGATGCGTACCTGTCGCCGATCCTGCGCCGCTATGTCGACGAGGTCGAGCGCGACCTCGGCGTCGGCGCGCGCGGGAGAGCGGCAGGGGGCGAAGGCCTTCGCCTGCAGTTCATGCAGTCCTCCGGCGGCCTCACCGATGCCCATAATTTCCAGGGCAAGGACGCGATCCTGTCCGGCCCGGCCGGCGGCGTGGTTGGCGCGGTCGAGGTCGCGCGCCTGGCCGGGTTCGACCGCATCATCGGTTTCGACATGGGCGGGACGTCGACCGATGTCACCCACTGGGCAGGCGAATACGAGCGCGCGTTCGTGACCGAGGTCGCGGGCGTGCGCCTGCGCGCGCCGATGATGAGCATCCACACGGTGGCGGCGGGTGGCGGTTCGATCTGCGCGTTCGACGGCTCGCGGCTGCGCGTGGGGCCGCAGTCGGCCGGGGCGAATCCGGGGCCGGCGTGCTATCGCCGCGGCGGCCCGCTGACGGTGACCGACTGCAACGTCATGGTCGGCAAGCTCGACCCCGAGCTCTTTCCGCGGGTTTTCGGTCCCGGCGGCGACCAGCCGCTCGATGCCGAGGCCGTGCACGTGAAATTCGCCGCCCTCGCGCAGGAGATCCACGCCGCGACCGGCCATCTGCGTACGCCTGCGCAGATCGCCGACGGCTTCCTCGACATCGCCGTCGAGAACATGGCGAACGCAATCAAGCACATCTCGGTGCAGCGCGGCTACGACGTCACCGAGTACGTGCTGTGCTGCTTCGGAGGCGCCGGCGGCCAGCATGCCTGCCGGGTCGCCGATGCGCTCGGCATGTCGCGGGTGTTCATCCACCCGCTCGCGGGGGTCCTGTCCGCCTACGGCATGGGACTGGCCGATGTGCGGGCGCTGCGCCAGCAGGCGGTCGAGGCGCGGCTCACCGCCGCCGCGCTCGAGGCCTGCGAGGCCGCATTCGCGATCCTCGAGGCGGCGGGTCGCGGCGAGGTCGAAGGACAGGGCATTTCCCGGGATCGCGTTCGATGCGAGCGCACGCTGCAGCTCAAGTACGAGGGCACCGACACAACGATCGCGGTGCCGGCGGGAAGCGACGGCCGGGCGATCGCCCAGGAATTCGAGCGGCGGTACCGCCAGCACTATGGTTTCCTGATGCCCGGGAAACCCCTGGTGATCGAGGCCATCGCCGTCGAGGCCATCGGCAGGACGCACGAGGCGCTGGACGAGCAACCGCGCTTCGCCGGGCGCAGCGGCGATCTGGCGCCCATTCGCACGAGCCGGATCTACAGCGGCGGCGCGCTGCGCGACGCCCGGGTCTATGCGCGCGAGGACTTGCGTCCGGGGGACCTCGTCGCCGGCCCCGCCGTGATACGCGAAGCCAACGCGACCACGGTGATCGAGCCCGGCTGGCGCGCAAGCCTCACGCCCCGCGACCATGTGATCCTCGAGCGCGTCGAACGGATCGAGCGGGTGCATGCGATCGGCACGACCGCCGATCCGGTGCTGCTCGAGGTGTTCAACAACCTGTTCATGGCGATCGCCGAGCAGATGGGGGTGACGCTCGCCAACACCGCGTACTCGGTCAACATCAAGGAGCGCCTCGATTTCTCCTGCGCGCTGTTCGATGCCGCCGGCGCCCTGATCGCCAATGCGCCCCACATGCCGGTGCACCTGGGCTCGATGGGCGAGAGCGTGAAGACGATCATCGAGCGGCGCACCGGCGCGATGAGGCCCGGCGACGTGTTCGTGCTCAATGCCCCGTACAACGGCGGCACGCACCTGCCCGACGTGACGGTGATCGCGCCGGTGTTCCTCGGGTCCGCGCACGGCCCCTCACCCCAACCCTCTCCCCGCGAGCGGGGAGAGGGGGCCAATCCTTCCCTCTCCCCGGCAGGGGGAGAGGGTCGGGGTGAGGGAGCCAATCCTTCCTTCTCCCCCGCAGGGGGAGAGGGTTGGGGTGAGGTGGCCAATCCTTCCCGCTCCCCCGCAGGGGGAGAGGGTTGGGGTGAGGGGCGCAGTCCGGAGTTCTATGTCGCTTCGCGCGGGCACCATGCCGACATCGGCGGCATCACTCCGGGCTCGATGCCGCCGTCGTCGACGCACGTCGACGAGGAAGGCGTGCTGCTCGACAACGTGCAGCTGGTCGCGGAGCATCGCTTCCTCGAGGACGAGATGCGCGCGATCCTGCAGGGCGGCCGCTATCCGGTCCGCAACGTCGAGCAGAACCTCGCCGACCTGCGCGCGCAGGTGGCGGCCTGCGCAAAGGGCGCCGACGAGCTCGCGAAGATGGTCGGGCATTTCGGATTGCCCGTCGTGCGCGACTACATGAAGCACGTGCAGGACAATGCGGAAGAGGCGGTGCGCAGGGTCGTCGGCGCGCTGCGCGACGGCAAGTTCGCCTACGAGATGGACAGCGGCGCGGTGATCCGCGTCGCCATCAGGGTCGACCGCGAGGCGCGGTCGGCGACGATCGACTTCACCGGCACGAGCCCGCAGCAGGCGACCAATTTCAACGCGCCATCTGCCGTCTGCAAGGCGGCCGTGCTCTATGTGTTCCGCACGCTGGTCGACGACGAGATCCCGATGAATGCCGGCTGCCTGAAGCCGCTGTCGATCGTCATCCCCGAGGGCTCGATGCTCAATCCGCGCTACCCCGCGGCGGTCGTCGCGGGCAACGTCGAGACCTCGCAGACGGTGACCGACGCGCTGTACGGCGCACTGGGCGTCCTGGCGGCATCGCAGGGGACGATGAACAACTTCACGTTCGGCAATGCGCGCTACCAGTATTACGAGACGATCGCGGGGGGCTCGGGTGCGGGTCCGGGATTCGATGGCGCCAGTGCGGTCCAGACGCACATGACCAACTCGCGTCTGACCGACCCCGAGGTGCTCGAATGGCGGTTTCCGGTGAGGCTCGAGGAGTTCGCCATCCGCCGCGGCAGCGGCGGAGCCGGGCGCCACCGGGGGGGCGACGGTACGCTGCGGCGAATGCGTTTCCTCGAACCAATGACCGCGGTGATGCTCGCCAATCACCGGCGCATCGCGCCTTTCGGCGCGGCTGGCGGGCATCCGGGCGCGCTGGGCGCGAACTGGGTCGAGCGGGCCGACGGCACGCGCGAGGATTACGGTGCGACCTGCCAGGTCGAGATGCGCGAAGGAGACCTGTTCGCGATCCAGACGCCAGGCGGCGGAGGGTACGGCACACCATGACGACCGAGCTGCTGTTCCGGGACGACGCCTACCTGAAGACAGCGACGGCGCGCGTGGTCGCCGTCGACGCGCGCGGCATCGAGCTCGACCGGACGGTCTTCTACCCGCAGGGCGGGGGCCAGGCGGGCGACACGGGCACGATGGTCCGTGCCAATGGTGAGCGGATCGCGATCGCGGACACCCGGAAGGGCGATGCGCAGGACAGCGTGCTGCACGTGCCTGCGCCGGGTGCCGTGCTCCCGGACCTGGGCGAGACGCTCGCCCTCGAGATCGACTGGGCGCGGCGTCATGCGCTGATGCGCCTCCACACGGCGCTGCACGTGCTGTCCTGCGTCGTCGTGGCGCCGGTCACCGGCGGGAACATCGCGCCGGACAAGGCACGGCTCGATTTCGACATCGACATGAGCCTGCTCGATGCGGCAAGGATCGAGCACGAGACCAACGCCCTGATCGCCCGCGGCGTCGACACCGAGACGGTGTGGATCACCGACGAGGAGCTCGACGCGCGCCCCGAGCTCGTCAAGACGATGAGCGTCCAGCCGCCCCGCAGTGCGGGCCGGGTGCGCCTGCTCCGGATTCCGGGCATCGACCTGCAGCCCTGTGGCGGAACGCACGTGAAGAACATCGGCGAAATCGGCGCGATCCGGGTGCTCAGGATACGCAGCGAAGGCAAGCGCAACCGGCGCGTCGAGATCGCCCTCGTCTAGCCCTCCGGCAGCGGGATGAACTCCGTCTCGCCGGCGATCGGCGCGTGACGCTGCTCGCGCCAGGCGGACTTGGCCTGCTCGATCGCCTCGTGCGAGCTGGCGACGAAGTTCCACCAGATGAATCGCTCGCCGTCGAGCCTCGCCCCACCGACCAGCATGACGCGCGCCGGGCTGCGGGCCTGGACGAGCGCCTCGTCACCCTCGGGCAGCACCGCCATGTGGGCTTCGGGCACCGCGTGGCCATCGATGGTCACGTCGCCGGAAACGACATAGACGGCGCGCTCCTCGTGCTCGGTGGCGACGATGAACGTCGTGCCGGCCTCGAGTCTGGCGGCGACGTACAGCGTGTCACTGAAGGTCGGCGTGGGCGCGGCGAGTCCGAACGCATGTCCGGCCACGACCGTCAGCCGCACGCCGTCCTGCTCCAGATGCGGCAGTTGGTCGCGCCCCACGTGGGTGAACGACGGCTCGGCGGCCTCGTGCGCGCGGGGAAGCGCGACCCAGGTCTGCAGGCCGTGCATGCGGAGGCCGCGGGCGCGATCGTCGGGCGCCGTGCGCTCCGAATGGACGATGCCGCGGCCGGCGGTCATCCAGTTGACGTCGCCTGCCTCGATGCGCTGCACGTTGCCGAGGTTGTCGCGATGCAGAATCGCGCCTTCGAAGAGGTAGGTGACCGTGGCGAGACCGATGTGCGGGTGGGGTCGCACATCGATGCCTTCGCCGGGCGCAAAGGCTACCGGCCCCATGTGGTCGAAGAAGATGAAGGGCCCGACCGTCCTGCGCGCCGCTGCAGGCAGCACGCGCCTGACGGTGAATCCGCCGAGGTCGCGGACGTGCGGGGCGAGGATGTGCGGCGGGGTCGGAGGGGTCGGCATGGGTCTTTCGGGGAGGGCTGCGCAGGCTGCTCCCCGCGTCGATTGCGAGGACCACAGCATACGCCGGTGTGGGGCCCTCACCCCATCCCTCTCCCGCCTTGCGGGAGAGGGTGCCGAGCGGCAGCGAGGCGGGTGAGGGGCAGGGCGCCGGCGACTGCGCGCTGCGCTGGCCTCGCCGAAAGGCGCGAGGGATAATGCCCCGGTCTACCGCTGCCCAAGGAACCGTCGTGGCCAGTCTCTACGATTTCACCGTCGATGACATCACCGGCCATCCGGTCAAGCTCGACCGCTACAAGGGCAAGGTCGCGCTGATCGTGAACACGGCCAGCAAATGCGGTTTCACGCCCCAATACAAGGGCCTCGAGGCGCTCTATCGAAAGTACCGCGGCCGCGGCCTCGAGGTGCTGGGTTTTCCCTGCAACCAGTTCGGCGGCCAGGAGCCCGGCAGCGAGCAGGAGATCGCGACGTTCTGCGAAACCAATTACGCCGTCACGTTTCCGATGTTCGCCAAGGTCGATGTCAACGGCGACAAGGCGGCGCCGCTGTACCGCTACCTCAAGAGCGCCAAGCCCGGCCTGCTCGGCACCGAGGCGATCAAATGGAACTTCACGAAGTTCCTGGTCGATCGCAGCGGCAACGTCATCGCACGCTATGCACCCAACGACACCCCCGAGTCGTTCGAGGCGGACGTCGCCAAGGCGCTTTGATGCGGGTCGTCGTCGCCTTCGCCGTCGGCGCAGTGATTGCGCTGACATCGATCGGGGCCGCCGCGCAGCCGGCACATCCGGCGCATCCGGGCGAGCTTCACGTCGCGTTTCCGATCGCCGAGACCGGTTTCGACCCGCAGGCGGCCGGCGACAGCTACTCGAACCATGTGAACCGCGCGATCTTCGATCCGCTCTACCGCTACGACTACCTCGCGCGGCCGTATCGGATCGTCCCGAACACCGCTGCCGCGATGCCGGAGATCTCGGCCGACGGCAGGACGTGGACCATCCGCATCAGGCCCGGCATCCATTTCGCCGACGATCCGGTGTTCAAGGGCAAGCGACGTGAGCTGACCGCGGCCGACTACGTCTTTGCGCTCAAGCGCATCCTCGATCCGAAGATGCGCTCCAACTCGCTGCAGATGATCGATGGCCGTTTCATCGGTGCCGACGCGGTCGTCGCGAAGGCGCGGGAGACCGGGCATTTCGATTACGACGCGCCGATCGACGGCCTGCAGGCGATCGATCGCTACACGCTGCAGTTCAAGCTCGTGTTTCCCGACTACGAGCTGCTGTCGAACCTGACGACGTCGTCGACGTCCGCAGTCGCGCGCGAGGTGATCGACGCCTACCGGGACGCCAGCGGCTGGGTGATGTCGCACCCGGTCGGCACCGGGCCCTACCGGCTCGCCGAATGGCGTCGCGGCCAGCGCATCGTGCTGGAGGCCAACCCTGGCTTTCGCGACGAGCGCTATCCGCAAGCGACCGATCCCGCCGACCTTGCGCTGGCCGCCGGGCTCGGCGGCCGCAGGCTACCGCTCGCCAAGCGGGTCGTGATCAGCATCATCGAGGAAGCGCAGCCGCGGCTGCTCGCGTTCCGCCAGGGCGATCTCGATTACGTCGCGGTGCCGAACGACCTGGTCACCAAGGTGCTCGATGCCCGTGATGCGCTTCGGCCGGACTTTGCGAAGGCGGGAGTCCGGCTCGCGCGCGGCGTCATGGCCGCGGTGTCCTACGTCTATTTCAACATGGAAGACCCTGTCGTCGGCGGCTACAAGCCGGCGCAGATCGCGCTGCACCGGGCGATCGCGATGGGTTACAACGTCAACGACGAGATCCGCGTGCTGCGCCAGGGCCAGGGCATGCCTGCCACCCAGCTCGTGCCGCCGAACATGACCGGGCACGATCCCTCGTACGACGGCAGGATCCCCTTCGACGTCGCCGCGGCGAAGCTGCTGCTCGACAGGTTCGGCTATGTCGACCGCGATCACGACGGTTTCCGCGACCAGCCGGACGGCAAGCCGCTGACCCTGAAGATGGCATCGTCGACCGGCTCGGACGAGCGCCAGTACGACGAGCTGTGGAAGAAGAACCTCGATGCACTCGGCCTGCGCGTCGAATTCGTCAAGCAGAAATGGCCCGACCTGCTGAAGGCCGCAAGGCTGGGCCAGCTGCAGATGTGGCAGCTCGGGAACATCAACACGACCCCCGACGGATTTGGCTTCTACGGCCTGCTCTATGGCAAGTACGCCGGCTTCTCGAACCTCTCGCGGTTCCACCTCGCCGAATACGACCGCCTCTACGAGCAGGGGCGGGCGATGCCCGACGGTCCGGATCGCCTTAAGGTCGAGCGCCGGATGTCGGAGATCGTGCAAGCATACGCGCCGTGGATACTCACTGCGTACCGCTACGAGAACGTGTTGATCCAGCCTTGGCTGCGCGGCTACAAGTACAACCCGACCAATCAGATGCCGTTCCCCTACCTCGACACCGCCGCTTCGTACTGAAACGGCAGCCACGCCTCGCGCCGAGGCTTCCAACTTCGATTCCATGGCTTCCTTCCCGCAGAAATTCCCGAAGTTCCGGCCCGCATTGCTGCTCGCCGCGGCGCTCGTCGCCCTTGCCCCCGCGTCGTCGCTCGGGCAGTCGGCGGCGAACGCGGCGCCGCCAAGGGTCCTGCACGTCGCGTTCCCGATCGCCGAGACCGGCTTCGACCCGCAGGCGACCAGCGATCTCTATTCCGACCACGTGCAGCGCGCGATCTTCGAGCCGCTGTACGGATTCGATTACCTGGCCCGGCCGTACAAGCGCGTCCCGAAGCTCGCAACCGCGCTGCCGACGATCACCGACGGCGGCCGCGTCTGAACGATTCACGTCCGCCCCGGGATCTACTTCGCCGACGATCCGGTGTTCAAGGGCAAGCGGCGGGAGCTGACCGCCGCCGACTACGTCTATGCGTGGAAGCGGCTGCTCGATCCGCGGATGCGCTCGCCATTCGCGTGGTACCTGCAGGGCAAGATCGTCGGCGCCGACGCCGTCATCGAGGCCGCGAACCGCGGCGGCAGATTCGACTACGACGCATCGATCGCAGGGCTGCAGGCGCTCGATCGCTACACGATCCGCATCGAGCTGAAGGAGCCCGACTACATCCTGTTCGGCTACCTGTGCTCGAGCCCGATGGCCGCGGTGGCCCGCGAGGTGGTCGAGCATTACGGCGACTCCAACGGATGGGTGATGGACCATCCGGTCGGGACCGGACCATTCATGCTGAAGTCGTGGCGGCGCGGCCAGCAGATCGTGCTGGTCCGGAACCCGGGCTATCACGACGAGCGCTTTCCCGAGGCGACCGATCCCGCGGATCGCGCGCTGTTCGGCAAGCTGCGCGGGCGCAGGCTGCCGCTGCTCGACGAGGTCGACATCACCGTCATGGAGGAGTCGAATCCGCGGATGCTGGCCTTCGATGGCGGCGCGCTCGACTACGTCAACCTGCCTTCCGAGCTGTCGGACCGCGCGCTCGACGCCTCGGGGCACCTGAAGGCTTCCTACGCCGCGCGCGGCGTGACCCTGTCCCGGCTCGTCCAGCCTTCGCTTGCGTACGCGTACTTCAACATGCAGGATCCCGTCGTCGGCGGCTACACGCGCGACAAGGTCGCGCTGCGCCGGGCGCTGGCGATGGCGTTCGACGTCCCCGAGCTGGTCCGTGTCGTCTACCAGGGCCAGGCGCTGCCCGCGACCCAGCCGATCCCGCCAAACGTTCCCGGCCACGACGACAGCCTGAACGTCGCGGCGCCCTACGATCCCGCGGCGGCCCGGGCGCTGCTCGACCGCTTCGGTTACGTCGACCGCGACGGTGACGGCTGGCGCGATCTCCCCGACGGCAAGCCGCTGGTGCTCTCGATGGCGTCGACGCCGTCGACGCGCGATCGCGAGATCGACGAGGTGTGGCTGCGCAGCCTCAAGGCGGTCGGCGTGCGCATGGAGTTCGTCAAGCAGAAATGGCCCGACCTGCTGAAGATGGGCAAGGCGGGGCAGTTGCAGATGTGGCGCATCGGCTGGATCAACGCCTATGCGGAAGGCGACGCGTTCTTCCAGCTGCTCTACGGCGGGAACATCGGGCAGACCAACTACGCGCGGTTCGATCTGCCGCAGTACAACGAGCT
Organism: Casimicrobiaceae bacterium; assembly: GCA_035470905.1. Classification (GTDB taxonomy): domain Bacteria; phylum Pseudomonadota; class Gammaproteobacteria; order Burkholderiales; family Casimicrobiaceae; genus VBCG01. Next base: position 11,951 of record DATIQL010000286.1, on the reverse strand, counting down.
GTACCGCCAGTCGCGGATGCTCCCCGACGGTCCCGAGCGCAATCGGATCTACCGGAAGTTGTCGGAGCTCATCGCGGCCTACAACCCCTGGGACCTCAACGTCTACACGGTCGAGAACACCCTGGTGCAGCCCTGGGTGCGCGGCTACAAGAAGAACGCGTACTGGGAGAATCCCTGGATGTACCTCGACATCGACCGGACCAGCGTCGCCTCGCGGTGATTCGCCACACCACCGGTGGCCGGCCTCGCTGACCGGCGCAGCGTCGCGCGGACGCTACAGTCAGCGCTTTCGAGGGGCTCGCCCGGAGCAATCGCGTTGCCGCGCCGCGGTCCGTTGCGTACCATTGAAACAGGTTCGCACATCCGTGACGATGACACTGCCATGAATGCCCTGCCCATGCCCCTCGCCAGCGCGATTCGCTTCGCACGGGCCCTGCGCGCGTGGTCGGCATGGGCCGTCGACGGCGGGCCGGTCGACCGACCGGTACACGCGGGCATCGGCAGCGAACTCGCGCTCCAGCACCACCAGCAACACTAGCCCCGGCACGGACGTCCGCCGGGAACGGCGGAATCCGAAGATCCAGGGCAGCCATCCCTCCCGAAGCTTCCGCCGATTGCGTCGATCGGAGGCTTGCGCGCGTTGGCGCGGCCGGGATGAAGACCATGAACTCGTTCGAAAGGATTGCGCGATTCATCCGCAGGCGTTTCCGCGGATTGTGGCGCTCGCCCGATTTCCGAAGGCTCTGGCTGTCGCTGACGATGACGTCGTTCGGCGCACAGATCACCAACCTCGCCCTGCCGTTGACGGCGGCGCTGCTGTTGCACGCGACTCCGCTGCAGATGGGGATCCTGGTCGCCCTGGAGACGCTGCCGTTTGCGCTGGTGTCGCTGCACGCGGGCGTCCTGCTCGACCGCGTCCGCAAGCTGCCGGTGGTCGTCGTCTCCGATCTTTCGCGAGGCGCCGCACTTGCGGCGATTCCGCTTTGCGCATGGCGCGGCGTCCTGTCGATCGACGTGCTGTACGCCGTCGGGTTCTTCTGTGGCGTGCAGAACGTCATCGGCGGCGCCGCCTACCAGGTGCTGATCGCCCAGATGGCGGGCCGCTCGCGGCTGGTGGAGGCCAACGCCAAGATCACGCTGGGCGAGACGTCGTCGGCGCTGGTCGGCCCGGGCATCGCCGGCCTGCTGATCCAGGCGCTGACCGCGCCTTTCGCGATCGCGCTGGACGCGCTGGGATTCTTCGCCTCGGCTCTGATGCTGCGTTCGCTGCGGGTACGCAACGACGTTCCCGCGGCCGTCGCGCGGCAATCGATGGGTGCGGAGATCCGCGAGGGCCTCGCGCTGGTATGGCACAACCGGACGCTGCGCTCGCTGGCGTTGCTGGCCGCTGCCTGGCAGGTCCTGCATCAGATGCAGATGGCGGTGCTGATCCTGTTCGCGACGCGCGTGCTCGGTCTGTCGGCGGGCGCGATCGGGATCGCCTACATGGCCGGCGGCCTGGGCTGCGTCATCGCGGCAAGCGCCGCGGAGCGCGTGTCGCGGCGTTTCGGCGTGGGTCCGGTGATCGTGCATGGCCTGTTCCTGACCGCGCTGGGCTGGCAGGGATTCGGGCTGATCGGCGGGGCGCCGGGTGTGGCGACGGTGCTACTGGGGGCGTGCATGCTGCTGTTCGACTTCGGCGCCGTGATCTATGCGATCAACTACCTGTCGCTGCGGCAGGCGCTGACGCCGAACCACCTGCTGGGACGGATGACCGCGACCATGCGCTTCCTCACCGTCGCCGCGGCGCCGCTCGGGTCGCTGGCGGGCGGTGCGCTGGCGACGGCGATCGGATTGCGGCCGACGTTGTGGGTGATCGGCGGCCTGGGCCTCGCGCTGACGATGGGCGCAATGCGCTGGTCGCCGGTGCGCAGGCACCGCGGCATGCCGGCGGTCGCGGCGGACTGAGCGCCTAACCGCCGTCGAAACTGCGATCGAGATCCGGTCTAAACCGGCGGCCAACCGACTGCAAACCGAAGCCGACGCCCTCGCGGCGTCGGCGTCTCAGCAGTTGCGCCGCACCTGGGTGAGGATGCTCTCGCCGGGCGCGACCGGGTTGCTCAGTATCCGCGGCTCGTTCAGTTGCACGTGGCCGACGTCGAGCCTGCCTTCGGTCTGCTGCATCGCGTCGTTGCCGGTCCCCTTCTCGTTCTGCAGGCGCAGCTCTTGCGACGCGCTGGAGAGGGTCACGACCTTGCATTGCGTCTGCTGCGCCTTCGCGTTGGCGTAGGCCTCGGGTCCGTTCAGCGTCGCGCAGCCGCCCAGCGCCAGCAACAGCAATGCGGCGGTTCCTGTCGTCCATGCGTTCATCGGGGACTCCTTCGAGGAATCACGCTGTGCAAACAGCGTGAATGCGCAGCTTAATCCCGGCGCCTGCCTCAGGCAACCGGGCGGTCGAGCTGGAACGGGTAGATCGACGGCAGCTCCAGGATCCGGGTCAGCTCATCCAGTGCGCGGCGCGACTCGTCGAGCAGCGCGGGGTCGCGCAGGTCGGCGGGCTCGAGGCGGTCGCGGTAGTGGCGCCTGATCCAGGCCTCGAGCGCCGCCGCAAGCCCGTCGTCGAGGATCACCTTCGCCCGGATCGCGGCGCGTTCGGCCGGCGTGAGCGGAACGTGCAGGCGCAGGCAGGCGGGCCCGCCGCCGTTGCGCATGCTCTGGCGCAGGTCGAAGGGCAGGACTTCGGCCACCGGCCCGTCGCCGCCCATCAGCCGGTCGAGCACCTCCGACGCCGCACGGTGCGCGCGGCATTCCGCCGGTGCGACCAGCAGGAAGCGGCCATCGGGCCGCTCGATCAGCTGGCTGTTGAACAGGTAGGTGGCGACGGCATCGGCAAGCGGCAGCTCCGTCTCGCGCACGACGATCGCCCGGAAAGCCGGTCCGACGACGCGAGTCAGGGTGCGCAGCAGCGCGGGCTGGTCGACGAATGCCCGCTCGTGGCAGAGCAGGAAGGTGCCTTCGCCGACCGCGACGACGTCGTTGTGGAATACGCCTGCGTCGATCGTGTCGGGGCGCTGCTGGGTGAACACGACGCGGCCGGGGTCGAGGCCGTGGCGACGGGCAATCGCTTCGCAGGCCTCGCGCGTCTGCCGTGCTGGATAGCGTGCAGGCATCGGTCCCGCGCTCAGCCCGCGCCGCCCATAGACGAAGAGCTCGACGCCCGGCCGGTCGATGCCCGGTCCGAAGCGCGCGTGGTTGGCGGCGCCTTCGTCGCCGAACTGCGGGGCGGCCGGAAGGGGGTCGTGGACGCAGAAGCGCGCATCGTCGGCGAAGATCGCGCGCAGCACGCGGGTCGTCGTCGGCGCCTCCAGCGCGCGGTGGAAGTGCGTGACCAGGTTCGCCGGCGTGAAATGCATGCGGCCGTCGGCGCAATCGGCGGCCGGGCTCACCGTCGCGGCGTTGGCAGTCCACATGGCTGCCGCCGACGAGCACGCCGCAAGGAGCTCTGGCGACTGTCGACCGGCGCGGGCGACGACGTCGGAGTCGCGCCCGTGAAAGCCCAGCGCCCGCAGCGCGGCGACATCGGGTCGCTCCTGCGGCGGCAGCACGCCTTGCGGGATGCCGCGCGCGGCCAGCGCGCGCATCTTCGCGAGTCCCTGCAGCGCCGCTTCGCGCGGATTCGCAACCTGCTGCGCATTGCGCTCGGCCGCGAGGTTGCCCTGCGCGAGGCCGGAATAGTTGTGCGTCGGTCCCGGAATGCCGTCGAAATTCATCGCTCACCCGGTGCAAGGGGGACGACGCGGACGCTGTCGCCCTCCGCCACGCCCAGCGCCTCGGCCGCGTAGGGGAGCAGGGGAAAGCGGTCGACGCGCGCCGGGGCCGATGTGATGAGCGCGCGGAAACCCTCGAACCTGCGATTGCAGACCAGCCACAGGATGTCGTCGGTCAGGCTGTCCGGCACCGGATCGCCCTCGCCGAGCGTGCACGCCATGACCGCCGAGCGCCGCAGGGCATCGATGTTCTCCCTCGCGCATTCGAGCGTCGGGCCGGCATCGAAGATGTCGACGTAGCCCTCGTAGCGGAAACCTTCCTGCTCGAGCATCGCCCGCGCCGGCGCCGTATCGTCATGCACGATTCCGATGGCCTTGCGGGCGGCGGGCGGCAGCAGGTTCACGTAGACGGGGTGCTTGGGCATCAGCTCCGCGATGAACGATTTCTGCCCGGTCCCGGTCAGGTAGTCGGCGCGCTTGTATTCCATCGCGAAGAAGTGGCGCCCCAGCCCCTCCCAGAACGGGCTCGTGCCGTCGGGCTCGATGCACCCGCGCAATTCCGCTATCACCTTGTCCGCGAACATGTGCGCGAACTCGGCGATGAACAGCAGGCGGCATTTGGCGAGCAGCGCCCCGTTCTTGCCGCGGCGGTAGCGCTGGTCGAGGAACAGCGAGCAAAGCTCCGTACGTCCGGTGTGGTCGTTGGACAGGAACAGCGTCGGCGCCACCGTGTAGACGTCGAGCGCACGCGACGCGTGGACCAGCGTTCCGACGTGGTAGTTGTACCACGGCTCTTCCAGGCCGACCGCGGCCTCGATGGCGCTGATGCCGACGACGCGCCCGTCGCCGCCGCGATCGCCGTCGACCAGCACGAACATGAATGTCGTCGCGGCCGGCACGGATCGGCCCGCGAACGATGCCAGCGAACGGTCGATCCGCGCGGCCAGGCGGTCGCGGTCGGCCGGAAGCGTCGTGAGCCCGTGGCCGGTGCGCTCCGAAAGCGCGAGCACGGCGGGAAGATCATCGCGGGCGATCGGCCGGATGAAGAACACGGCTCAGACGAGCACGGTGTTCAGCGCGCTCTCGAGGCGCGCAAGTCCTTCGAGGATCTCGTCGAGCGATATGACCAGCGATGGCGCGATGCGCAGCACATCGGGGCCTGCGACCAGCACCAGCAGTCCGGCCTCGCCCGCCGCATTCATGACGTCCAGCGCGCGGCCGCGCCACGCCTGCGCGAGCTCGCAGCCCAGCCACACCCCTTCGCCGCGCAGATCCGAGAACACCGGGCGCCGTGCATTGATCGCCTTCAGGCCTTCCATGAACAGCGCATGGCGCGCCTTGACGCCGTCGAGGACCTCGGTGGTGTTGATGACGTCGAACACCGCGCCCGCGACGGCGCAGGCGAGCGGATTGCCGCCGTAGGTCGTGCCGTGAACGCCGACGGAAAACGCCGTGGCGATCTCCGTGGTCGTCAGCATCGCGCCAATCGGGAAGCCGCCGCCCAGCCCCTTGGCGCTGGTCAGGATGTCGGGAACGATCCCCTTCTGCATGTACGAGAACAGCGTTCCCGTGCGCCCCATGCCGCTCTGGATCTCGTCGAGGACCAGCAGCGCGCCGTGCTCGCTGCACAGCCTGCGCGCAGCCTGCAGGTAGGCGGGCGTTCCCGGCGTCATCCCGCCTTCGCCCTGCATCGGCTCGAGGATCACCGCGCAGATGTCAGCGCCGTGCGCGGCGAATTCCGCCTCGAGCGCCGCGACGTCGTTGTACGGAAGATGCGAGAACCCCGTCGGATTGGGCCCGAAGCCGCTCGCGTATTTCGACTGTCCGCCGGCGGTGACGGTGAAGAGCGTGCGGCCGTGAAACGCGTTCACCGTCGACACGATGCGCGAGCGATGCGGACCGAAGCGGTCGTGCGCGTAGCGCCGTGCGAGCTTCAACGCCGCCTCGTTCGCTTCCGCCCCCGAGTTGCAGAAGAACACGCGCTCGGCGAACGTCGCGTCGACCAGGCGCTGCGCAAGCCGCAGCGCAGGCTCGTTGGTGAACCAGTTCGACACGTGCCACAGCGTCCTCGCCTGCGTCTCGATCGCCTTCACCATCGCCGGGTGGCAGTGACCGAGCGCGGTGACGGCGACGCCGCTCGCGAAGTCGATGTACATGCGGCCGGCCTGGTCCCACACGCGCGAGCCCTCGCCGCGTACCGGCAGGAATTGCGCGGGGGCGAAGCAGGGGACCATGAGCTGGTCGAACAGCGCGCGGCTCACCGGCATGGTCGCGGCATCGCTGCGGACGGGAATCGCCTCGCTGCGCGACGACGCGGCGATGGCCGCCTGGGCCGCCCGGGAGAGAGTCATGGTGCGGAACCTGCGCGCGAACTCGGCTCGAGGGTCGCCGTCAGCCGGCGGCCGCGGTGACCTGCATCTCGACACGATACGACGGGTTCGCGAGCTTGGCCTGCACGGTGGCGCGCGCAGGCGGCTCGCCCGGCGGAACCCATGCATCCCAGACCGCGTTCATCGCGGCATAGTCGGCCATGTCGGCGAGGTAGATCGTCACCGAGAGGATCCGCGTCTTGTCCGTGGCGGCTTCGCCAAGCAGGCGGTCGATCTGCTTCAGCACCGATCGCGTCTGCGCCGTGATGTCGGCAGCCGGGTCCTCTGCGACCTGGCCGGCGAGATAGACCAGACGGCCGCCCGGCGGCGGCGCGTAGATGACCAGGTCGGAGAGGCGCTTGCCGACATTGCGGCGCTCGATCGTCATGGTGCTATCCTGCAGGGCGCTTTTCGAAGCGTCATAGTGTAGTCGAAAATGTCCCCCCGCTTTACGCTGACGACGGGTGCGCTGCTGATGGCGGCCGCAGTGGCGCTGGGCGCACTCGGCGCGCATGCGCTGAAGTCGCGCCTCGCGCCCGACCTGCTCGAGTTGTGGCACACCGCCGTGACCTATCACGCGTGGCACGCGCTCGCGCTGGTGGCCGTCGGGACGCTGCAGCTTCTGTTGCCGCGGCGCTCGGGCTTCGGCCGCGCCGCATTGCTGTTCATCGGCGGGATCGCGCTGTTCTCGGGAAGCCTGTACGCGATGGCATTGGGGGGCGGACGCGGCTGGGGTTACGTCACGCCGTTCGGCGGGCTCGCGTTCATCGCGGGGTGGCTGGTGCTGGCGGTCGCGGTTGCGCGGGGCCCTCACCCCGATCCTCACCCCCTCACCCCAACCCTCTCCCGCGGAGCGGGAGAGGGAGGACGCCCCCTCACCCCAGCCCTCTCCCGCGGAGCGGGAGAGGGAGACGAGCGAGAGCGAGGCGGGTGAGGGAGGGGGTGGGATTCAGTCGATGTGCGCGCCGCTCGTCTTGACCACGTTCGCCCACTTGACCGTTTCGCTGGCGATGTAACGGGCGAAATCCGCGGCCGTGCCGCCGGCGGCCGCCGCGCCCTGGGACGCGAGCTTGTCCTTGGCCTCGGGCGACGCGAGCCAGGCGCCGATGGCGGCGTTCAGCTTGTCGACGATCGCAGGCGGTGTCCTCGCAGGCGCCAGCACCCCGAACCACGCCGTTGCCTCGTACGCCGGAAGCCCCGATTCGGCGATCGTCGGGATGTCGGGCAGGGCCGGCGAGCGGGCGGCGCTGGTCACGGCGATCGCACGCAGCTTGCCGCCCTTGATCAGGCCGAGCGACGACGGCAGGTTGTCGAACATCAGCTGCACCTGCCCGCCGGCCAGGTCCGCGAGCGCCGGCGCGCTGCCCTTGTACGGAACGTGGGTCATCTGCACGCCGGCCATCGACTTGAACAGCTCGCCCGAAAGATGGATCGACGTTCCGTTGCCCGACGACGCGAAATTGAGCTTGCCCGGATTGGCCTTGGCATAGGCGATGAGCTCCTGCACCGTATGGACGGGCAGCGACGGGTTCACCTCGAGCACGTTGGGAACGCCCGCCACCAGGATGACCGGCGCGAAGTCCTTCTTCGCGTCGTAGGGCATCCTTGCGTAAAGGCTCGGGTTGATCGCCTGCGTCCCGATCGTCCCCATCAGCAGCGTGTAGCCGTCGGGAGGCGATTTCGCGACCAGGTCCGCGCCGATGTTGCCGCCGGCGCCCGGCCGGTTGTCGACGATCACCTGCTGGTGCCACTGCTCGGTGAGCTTCTGGGCGACCGCTCGGGCGAGGATGTCGGTCGTGCCCCCCGGCGGAAACGGCACGACGAGGCGGATGGGCTTCGACGGATAGTCCGCTTGCGCGAAGGTGGGCGCTGCGGCGAAAAGCGACGCCGCGCAGGCGGCGACGAATGCTGCCGTGAACCGGATCAGGCGATGCATGGTTTCCTTCCCCCTGGTTTGCTGCATTGGCGCCCGTATCGACGGGCGTTGATCAATCGACGCGGGCGCCCGATGCCTTGACGACGCGCGCGTACTTGGCGATCTCGGTGGCGATGAATTGCGCGAACTCCTCGGGCGTGTCCGGCGAAGCCTGCGCGCCCTGGGCTGCGAGGCGGTCGCGCATCTCGGGCGCCGACAGGATCTCCCTCACCCGCAGGTTCCATTTTTCGATGATGAACGGCGGCGTCCCGGCCGGGGCCAGCAGGCCGAACCAGGTCGAGATGTCGAAGCCCGGCACCCCGGCCTCGGCCATCGTCGGCAGGTCGGGCGCGAAGCTCGAGCGCTGCGCCGTGGTCACGGCGAGCGCGCGCAGCTTGCCCGCCTTCACCTGCGCCAGCGAGCTCGCGAGGTTGTCGAACATCAGCTGGGTGTCGCCGGCCAGCAGCGCCTGCATCGCCGGCGCCGCGCCCTTGTACGGGACGTGGACCATGTCGACTCCGGTGTCGACCTTGAACAGTTCGCCCGCGAGGTGGCCGGCGCTGCCGATGCTGCCCGAGCCGAAGGAGAGCTTGCCCGGATGCGCCTTGGCGTAGGCGATCAGCTCCTTGACCGAGTGCACGGGCAAGGACGGGTTCACGACCAGCACGTTGGGCGTGATGGCGACCAGGGTGATCGGGGCGAAATCCTTCTGCGCGTCGTAGGGCATCTTCGCGTAGAGGCTCGGGTTGACCGCATGGGTCGAAAGCGCGCCCATGACCACCGTATAGCCGTCCGGCGCCGACTTGGCCACGAAATCGGCGCCGATATTGCCCCCGGCCCCGGGCTTGTTCTCGACGATGACGCTTTGCCCCCAGGCCTCGGTCAGCTTCTGGGCGATCGCCCGGCCGATGGTGTCGAGCGGGCCGCCGGGGGGAAAGGGCACGACCAGCTTCACCGGCCTGGTCGGCCAGGTTTGCGCCGCAGCAGTTCCACCGGCGGCAAGCAGGCAGCAGGCGATCGCGGCCATCACCGCCAGCCCCGCCGCCCGCGTTCTCGAAGCGATCGAATGCAAGGTCATCGCCAACACTCCGGTTTTGAATGGCGCACCAGTTTAGCAGCGCGCCAGTCCGGTTTTTGCAATAGAATCGCAACCCTGACGGGGTAGGCTACCCGCTGGGAAAACGACAAGGAGGAGAGATGGCTAACGGCATCAAGCGTTTGGTATGCATTGCGTCGGCGCTCACCCTGGCCGGCATGGCGACCGCAGCGCAGGCGGTCACCGAAATCCAGTGGTGGCATTCGATGACCGGCGCGCTCAGCGACAAGGTCAACGAAATCGCCAACAAATTCAATGCATCGCAGTCCGATTACAAGGTCGTGCCCGTCTACAAGGGCCAGTATGACGAATCGATGACGGCCGCGATCGCCGCCTATCGCGGCGGCAACCCGCCGCAGATCCTGCAGGTCTTCGAGGTGGGCACGGCGACGATGATGGCGGCCAAGGGCGCGATCAAGCCGGTCTACCAGCTGATGGCCGAGCAGCACCAGCCGTTCGATCCCAAGGCCTTCCTGGGCGCGGTCTATTCGTACTATTCCGACACCTCCGGCCATCTGCTGTCGATGCCCTTCAACAGCTCGACGCAGGTGCTCTACATCAACGACGACGCGTTCAAGAAGGCGGGTCTCGATCCGGACAATCCCCCGAAGACCTGGCCCGACCTCGAGAAGGACGCCGAGAAGCTGAAGGCGTCGGGGGCGGCCTGCGCCTACACGACCGGCTGGCAGTCGTGGGTCCAGCTGGAGAGCTTCAGCGCCTGGCACAACGTGCCGTTCGCGTCGCTGCAGAACGGCTTCGGCGGTCTGGGAACGCGGCTCGAATTCAACGGTCCGGTGCAGGTGCGGCACATCAAGAACCTCGGCGACTGGGCGAAGAAAGGCCTGTTCACCTACAAGGGTCGCAAGGACGAGCCGCTTGCCGCCTTCACCAGCGGCGAATGCGCGATGATCACGACATCGTCGGGTTCGTACGCCAACATCAAGGCCAACGCCAAGTTCAAGTGGCGCGTGGCGACGCTGCCGTACTACGCCGACGTCAAGGGCGCGCCGCAGAACACGATCATCGGCGGCGCCACGCTGTGGGTGATGAACCAGAAGAACCCGGACATGTACAAGGGGATCGCCAAGTTCTTCACCTTTCTGTCGTCGCCGGAGATCCAGGTCGACTGGCACGAGAGCACCGGCTACGTCCCGATCACGCTGGCTGCCTACGACCTGGCGAAGAAGCAGGGCTTCTATGACAAGAACCCCGGCACCGACATCGCGATCAAGGAACTGACCAACAAGCCGCCGACGGCCAACTCGCGCGGCCTGCGCCTCGGCAACTTCGTGCAGATCCGCAACATCATCGACGAGGAGCTCGAGTCGGTCTGGAGCGGCCAGAAGACGGCGAAGCAGGCGCTCGATTCCGCGGTCAAGCGCGGGAACGAGCAGCTCGAGCGGTTCCAGAAGGCGAACAAGTAACGCCGATCCCGAAAATTCGGGACGCAGGAAAACCCGGGACGGACCACGCTTTCGCGTCGTCCGTCCCGGCCGGCGCCGGACCACGCGCGCGTAACGACGTGGTCGGTCCCGGCTCTCTCTTTGGTGCATAGCGGAGCATGGAGAAGCGCGTCGTCTTCCGGTCGCGGTGGCTGCCGTACGCGCTGGTCGCTCCGCAGCTTCTGGTCACGCTCGTCTTCTTCTTCTGGCCCGCCGTCCAGGCGCTCTACCAGTCGCTGCTGATCCAGGATGCGTTCGGGGCCAAGACGCAGTTCGTCTGGTTCGACAATTTCAAGGATCTGTTCTCGGACTCGCATTACCTCGCCTCGTTCAAGGTGACGGCAGTGTTCTCGATCCTGGTCACCGTGGTCGGGCTCGCCGTCGCCCTGCTGCTTGCGGTGTTCGCCGATCGCGTGATTCGCGGCGCCAGGGTCTACAAGACGCTGCTGATCTGGCCCTATGCGGTGGCTCCGGCGGTGGCGGCGGTGCTGTGGGTGTTCCTGCTCAATCCGACGCTCGGCATCGTCACCCACGTGCTGCGGGCGCTGGGCTACGACTGGAATTACCTGTTGAACCCGCGGCAGGCGCTGGCGCTGATCGTCATCGCGGCCGTGTGGAAGCAGATCAGCTACAACTTCCTGTTCTTTCTCGCCGGACTGCAGTCGATTCCCAAGTCGCTGATCGAGGCCGCGGCCATCGACGGCGCGGGCCCGGCCCGTCGCTTCTGGACGATCGCCTTCCCGTTGCTGTCGCCGACGACGTTCTTCCTGCTGGTCGTCAACATCGTCTATGCGTTCTTCGACACCTTCGCGATCGTCGACGCGGCCACCAGCGGCGGGCCGGTGCAGGCGACCTCGATCCTGGTGTTCAAGGTCTACCAGGACGGCGTGCAGGCGCTCGACCTCGGTGGCTCCGCCGCCCAGTCGGTGGTCCTGATGGCGATCGTCATCGCGCTGACCGTGGCCCAGTTCCGGTTCGTCGAGCGACGCGTCCAGTACTGATCGCGCCATGGTCGAACGCCGCCCGCTCGGAACCCTGCTCAGCCACCTGGTCCTGATCGCGGGCGTGGCGATCGTCGCGCTGCCGCTCTACGTGGGATTCGTCGGCTCGACGCTGTCGTTCGACCAGGTCACGACCGTGCCGATGCAGCTGACGCCCGGCTCGCACCTCTTCGAGAACTACGCGGCAGTGCTGACGCACGGGAGCAAGCTGGCCTCCGGCGCGCCGGTCGGCGCAATGATGTGGAACAGCCTGGTGATGGCGCTCGCCATCGCCATCGGCAAGATCGTCATCTCGATGCTCTCGGCCTTCGCGATCGTCTATTTCCGCTTTCCGCTGCGCAAGACCGTGTTCTGGATGATCTTCCTGACCCTGATGCTGCCG
>DATIQL010000285.1:0-5449 GCA_035470905.1 Casimicrobiaceae bacterium | reverse complement strand
CTCCGGACATAGTCGTTGAAGGCCGAGACGTAGGCCGAGGCGATCTCCGCCTCCAGCGGGTCGTATTCGGCGCGCTGAGTCAAGGGGTCCATGCTCGGACCGGAAAAGCGCGAGTCGAGCCGGCCGGTGGTCGTGTCGGCGTGCACCTGCAGCGTCTGCTCGAATTCACCACCATCGATGCGCAGGTCGGCCTTCAGGATGTAGGCGACCGGAAGCCCCGTGTACTGGTGCAGCGTCGCCGCAATCGCGCCGCGCGTCGCGTCGTCGAGTTCGGCACCCTTGGACAGTGCCTGCGCGTAGTCGGTCATCGCGAAGCGTTCGACCTCCTGCAGGAACGGCTCGAGCTCCGTCGGTTTCGTACCGGGCAGCCTGTCGTGGTACCAGGCCGTCGCCGCGTAGCTCGGCAGCGCCAGTTCGTAGGGCAGGTCGACGCCTGGATCGAAATTCGGCCCGTCGATCGACAGCGCCTCATTAAGGATCGTCGATAGCAGGACTACGCCATTGAATTCCATCCCCTGGTTCTGCAGCGTATTGACCAGCGCTGCCGAACGCGGGGTGCCGTAGCTCTCCCCGAACAGGTATTTGGGGGAATTCCAGCGGTTGAACTTCGAGGCGAACTGGGTGATGAAGGACGCGAAGGCGTGGACGTCCTGATCGACGCCGTAGAACGCCTTTTCGGCGTCCTTCCCCATGATGCGGCCGAAACCCGTGCCGGGCGCGTCGACGAACACGAGGTCGCTTGCGTCGAGCAGGGTGAAGTCGTTGTTCACCACCGCGTAGGGAGCGGCAGGCGTGTGCGTGTCGTCGCGGGTCACGACCCGTCTCGGACCGAACGCGCCCATGTGCAGCCACACCGTCGATGAGCCCGGCCCGCCGTTGTAGAGGAAGGTGATCGGACGCTCGCCGGGCTTCGCGCCTTTCGCTAAATACGCGACGTAGGACATGGTCGCGACCGCGGTCGGGTTCTTGCTGTCTTTCTCCTGTGGCGCGTCGCTCCAGTCCTCGGGATGGACGACCAGCGTGCCCGTGACTGCCTGGTATTCGATGCGCCGGGTCCCGATACTCACCGAACCGCTGCTCGTCTGCTCGGTCGGGACAGGTATTGCCACGCCCGCGTGATCGGTCCCCCCGGCCGCGACCTTCGGAGCATCGGCAGCGCTGACAGCCGTGGCAGGGGTGACCGTGGTGGCAGGGGTGGTCGCCGTGGTGGCCGTGGTCGCCGTGGCGAGGGGCAGCGCGAAGGCCGCGAGCAGCAAAGGGAGGCGCTTGTGTCTCGACATCGTTGGATTTGGAGGGCGCAGGGATCGGAGGCTGCGGCCGTGACCGGTGCAGCCGGGGTCTGATGGTCCGGGCGAGGGAATCAGGGCTTCAGGTATTGCCAGCCCTGTTTCTGGCGGTTGACGATGTGGACGGCGCCGAAGGGCACGACCTTGACGCCGGGGGCGAGGTCGCTGTCGCTCATGTGCTCGGTCTTGAGGGTGCGCCCGCAGGCGATGACGTCGATGCCTTCGCCCTGCACCTTCTGGATCAAGGGCAGCTCGTCGCTGAACGACGTCAGCAGGTGCACATTGGGGCCGTAGACGACGATCTCGAATTTCGCCTTGGTCAGGACTTCGCGCATGTTGGAGGCGAGGATCAGGGCGCGCTTGAAGTCGGCCTGGTTGCCGTTCGCCTGGATGACGATTCCCTCGGAAACGGAGCGGTCGGCCGCGAATGCGGAGGCGGCAAGACCGAACGCCAGCAGCAGGAAGAATATCGCTCGTTTCATGTACGTTCCCTTTGACACCGGACCCCGCCGGCAGGAAAGGCTCAGATCCGACGCTAGGAGCGCAGGGTCGCCGTCGCAGCGGCGGCGCGCTGGGCGGGCGCATCGGCGGCCGCGCCGCCGGCATAGATGTTCAGGTACTTGAGGCAGATCACGCGCAGGCACGACGCGATGTTCTTGTCGTTGGCGATCAGGCAGCTGTCGTGGATGCGCTCGATCAGGCGGGGCAGCGTCACGCCGGTTTCGCGGGCCATGTCCTCGAGCACGTTCCAGTAGGCGCGCTCCAGCGCGATGGTCGTGCTGTGGCCATGGATGCGGAAACCGCGCTTCTCCGGGATGAACTCGTTGATCTGCGATGTCGTGCAGGCGTCGAACATGTGCGCCAGCAGGTCGTTGCGCTCGATGTAGATGGACATGGCGATGCGGCTAGAATGCTCCGGGCCGATTATATAGACCGGGGTTCCCGGCTGGATCGGTCGGATGTTGGCAACAGATACTACCTGCGCCGGGGGTCCGGCGACATAGGATTTGCACGGGACGCAGGATCCGCCCCGATGCGGCACTGCGCAAAAGGAGGGGGTAGGAGGATGGAGTTCTTCCAGAAGACGCTGGACCCGATCATCGCGCTCGCCGCCATCGCGGTGCTCGACATATTCCTGTTTCTCACGGTCGGCGCCTGGACGGTCGGCGGCGGCGAAACCATGATGACCGGGCTCGCGGCCAGGTTCGTCATGGGCGATGCGGTCAACCGCATTCCGTTCTGGAAGCTGGCGTTCCCGCCCGACCCCTATTACTGGAAGATCTACATCAGCCTGGGCATGGTCTTCGGGGCCTTCGTTGGCGCGATGCTGTCGAAGGAGTTCTACTGGCGCATGCCGCACCGCGTCACCGAATGGGTGATGATCACCATCGGCGGCTTGCTGATGGGCATCGGCATCCGGCTCGCGTTCGTCTGCAACGTCAGCACGTTCTTCGGCCTGACCCCCGAGATGAACCTGGGCGGCTACCTGGCGGTGAGTGGCATCCTGGCCGGGGCCTGGGTCGGCACCTGGATCTACAAGAAGACGCTGGAGTCCTGAGATGACGCCCATTGCCGAATGCGTCGCGGCGTTCATCTTCGGGACCACGGTGGGCCTGCTGGTGCAGCGTTCGCGCTACTGCAACGTGGCGGCGCTGCGCGATGCGATGCTGTTCAAGACCTACCGCAACACCAAGGCGATGCTCGTCGCGATGATCATCATGACGATCGGTTTCACCGCCTTCATCACCATCGGTGCAGGCAAGCCGATGCGCTTCGACGTCGGCCTCAACACCTTCATCGGACTGTTCCTGTTCGGCATCGGGATGGTGCTCGCGGGGGCGTGCACGGTCTCGACGTGGGTGAAGGCAGGCGAGGGCAACATCGGCGCGTGGTGGGCGCTGCTGTTCACCTTCGTCGGCATGTTCCTGTTCTCGCTGCTCTGGTCGTTCGTCTACTGGCCGCCGGCGCCCGAAACCATGACCGGCACGCCCAACCTCGCGGGACTGCAGCTCGGATTCGCCAACGCGGCGACGCTGCAGAGCAGGACGGGCATTCCCGCCATCGCGTTCGGCCTGATCCAGGCCGCCGTGCTCGCGGCGATCTACCGCGCAATCGTCAGGCGCGAGCGTGCGCAAGCCAACGCCCGGGCGTCCGTCGAGCCGGTCGAGTCGGGTGCGTGCGACGCGTGGGCAGACCCGACGGGCGGGCCCGCCGCCAGCGGCGTGATGGCGCGGGTGGCCGACCAGAACGCCTGACCTTTGGGACTACGCAGCCAACGAAGGAGCGCAATCGGATGGGACTTTTCAGCAGGAAGGCACAACCCGCGGCCGAAGCGGGGCAGGCATCGGCGGCGGTGCTGCCGGACGGGACCAAGGTGGCGGTGAAGCAGCAGGTCAACTGCCTCGGTGATTCCTGTCCTAGGCCCCAGCTCCTCACGAAGAAAGCGCTCGCCGCCGCGGCGCAGGGCGATGTGATCGAGGTTCTGATCGACAACCCGACGTCGGTGGAGGCGATCCCGCCGATGATGCCGGGCCTTGCGAGCACCCACCTCGCCACCGTCCGGGCCGAGCGCTGCTGGCGGGTGTTCGTGCGCAAGGGCTGAGGAGCGGGTCGATGGGCTGGGCGAAGCTTCAGATGGTCGCGTTCTCGGTACTCTCGGCCGCCCTCAGCGCGGCCGGGCTGGTCTACGTCTTCGTTGCCCATCCGGCCTATCTGCGCACGACGGCCGAGGGCGTGCCTTACTACACGCCGAAGGTCGTCGATCCGCTGACCAACAAGCCGCTGGATCTCGGCACGCTGATCCGGCACTACGAAGGCAAGGATGCGCAATGACGCTCGATCTCTCGACGCTGCTGCAGATCGGCCTGTTCTTCGTCACCTTCTACCTGCTCTGGCTCGTCCTGACGCAGGACGTGTTCTAGGCGTGCCGCGATGAGCAGGGAACTCGTGATGTTCTGGACCGGTGCGCTGGCGCTCGCGCTCGGCGTGTCGGCGGTCCTCTTCCACTATGCGGCGGTTCCCGAGGAGACGCTCGCCCGGTCGCGCGTTCCGCAGCCGATGGACAAGATGGGCACGATCGATCTGGGCGGGGCCTACGGAACGGTGTCGGTCGCCGACCTCGTCGGCTATTACGTCGAGCATCCCCCGGCGCCTCGAGCCGCCTCGGCCGCCAACGACGAGGGCGGGCATCACTTTGGCGGTTGCTAGAGGCCCGGTGCGCGGCGTCATGCTCGCGGCGATCGTGGCAGTGAGCCTCGCGCCCGGCCTCGGCCTCGCGGCGGTCTCCGACGCATTCGCCTACGTCGACGGCGTTGCGCGCCTCGACGGCATCACCGTCGTCGACGCGCGCGCGCGAGGCGCGTGCATCGAGCGCAGCGTACGCGGTGCGCACTGCCTGCCGGCCGCGGATTTCCTCGGTCCGCACGGAAGGCTGGCGAGCTTCCGGCAGATCTTCTGGCTGCTCGGGACCGCCGGTCTGGCAGGGCAGGAACACGTCCTGGTCGTCGGCGACGATCCGACCGAGCGCGATTTCGTCGCGGGCATGCTCTACCTGTGCGGACAGGCCAGGGTGTCGGTGCTGAAGGCGCCGATCGCCGACGGCGCCGGCTTGCCCGCGGCGCAGCTGGGGCCGGGCACGCCGCGGGCGATGGTGCGCAATCCCGTGTACCAGGCGACGGTGCGCGGCGACGACCTCGTATTGAGGACGGAACTGGCGCAGGAACTCGATGCCGGCGACGCGCCGCCGCTCCTCGACGGACGCAGCGGCGCCGAATACTGGGGCGAGCGCATACGCGCGTGGCGGGGCGGGCACCTCCCCGGCGCCCAATAGCTGCCGATCGACTCGCTGCGGCGCCAGCCCGATTCACACCGGGGCGGGCTGCCACAGGACCGCAGCTTCGTCGTCTACGGGCACGACGCGTTCGAGTCGGTCGCGTATTTCACCTTGCTGCGTGCAGGCTCGGGGATCCCGGCGCGCGTGCTGATCGACGGCTACGCCGACTGGGCCAACCACCCCGACCTCCCGCTCGCTTCGCAGACCTATCCCGACCGCCAACCGGTGCAGGTCCCCGCGACGACGCCGGCATCGGCACCGGGATTCGCACGCTGGCTCGAGCCGCTCGCGATGTTCAATTCGGTGGCGCTGCTGGTGCTTGCCGGCGGGG
>DATIQL010000284.1:0-2637 GCA_035470905.1 Casimicrobiaceae bacterium | reverse complement strand
ATGAGCCGATTGTATGCAGGAACGACAGTTGTTGCCCATAATTCTCCAGATGCAGGGCCCACGGCTACGCCGCTTCCTTGAGCAAATTGATCACTCAATGGTTGGCATGAAGCGTGCTTGACTTGCTGCCTCGAACACTGACGCGAGCCCAGGCATTAACGCAACAAAGCCATCGCCGCTGATATGATCGCCGTCTCGATTCGTCGGCATTCACTTTGGGAGGTAGCATGAACCAGGAAACGCAACGGTCTGGCCCAGCTGGATCCCCATCGGGACGCCTGTGGTTTCGATGGGCGTTCGCCCTGATCGCGACGTTCCTGCTCGGCGCCTGCGCAACCACGTCGTACCCGCCTGCGCCCGTTTCGCTGAACAATGTCGACTACAACTATCACATCGGACTCACGGATGTGGTCAACGTCATTGTCTGGCGCAACCCCGAACTCTCGATGGTGGTGCCGGTGCGCCCCGACGGCAACATCACGACGCCGCTGATCGATGACCTCCCCGCGCTCGGCAAGACGCCTACCGAGCTCGAGCGCGACATGGAGAAGGCGCTGTCCAAGTACATCCGCGATCCGGTGGTGACGGTGATCGTAACGAATTTCGCCGGACCGACGAGCGAGCAGATTCGTGTCATCGGTGAGGCGACCAAGCCGCAGATCCTTCCGTACCGCAAGGGCATGTCGGTGCTCGACGTGATGATCGCGGTCGGCGGTCTGACCGACTACGCCGACGGCAATGCAGCCCGCATCGTCCGGCCCACCGACGGCGGAAAGATCTACAGCGTGCACCTCAAGGACCTGCTCAAGCGGGGCGAGATTGCCGCGAATGTCGACATGCGACCCGGTGACATCCTGATCATTCCGCAAAGCTGGTTCTGAGCAGGAACCTTTCGCTGCGGCGACTCCGTGACGCAACCGACCCAGGGCTGACATGCAAGAGCTGTATCAACAGGTCATTGGATTCCTGCGCGGCATGTGGCACCGCCGCTGGATCGGGCTCGGCGTCGCCTGGGTCGTCGCGATCGTCGCCGTCGCGGTGGTGTCGCGCATTCCCGAGAAATACGAGGCGAGCGCGCGCGTCTACGTCGACACCGAGTCGCTGCTGCGTCCCCTGCTGGCGGGGCTCGCGATCCAGCCGAATCTCGATCAGCAGGTCGCGCTGATGAGCCGCACGCTGATCAGCCGCCCCAACGTCGAAAAGCTGATCCGGATGGCCGACCTCGACCTGGGCGTGACGACGAACCCGGAGCGGGAGGAACTCGTCGACCAGATCACCAAGTCGATCAAGCTGGAAGGCAACGTCGCGGCCAATCTCTACGTGATCAGCTACCGCGATTCGAACCCGAATCAGGCGAAGAAGGTCGTCAAGTCGCTGCTGCAGATATTCGTGGATTCGAGTCTCGGCGACAAGCGGCAGGATACGCAGACGGCGGTCAAGTTTCTCGACGATCAGATCAAGGCCTACGAAAAGAACCTCGATGCGACCGAGAATCGCATCAAGGCGTTCAAGATCAAGTACATGGGCGTTGCCGGCGGTCAGGGCCAGGATTACTTCGGCCGGATGGCCAAGCTCAATGCCGATATCCAGTCGGCCCGGCTGGATCTGCAAAGTGCCGAGCAGGCGCGCGATTCGTACAAGAAAGAGCTTGCCGGCGAGCAGGTCCCGGACTTGCTCGCGGGTTCGACCGACAGCGGCATCAGCGAGGCGGTCCCCGAGATCGATGGTCGGTTGGCCACGCTGCATGGCGACCTGGACAACCTGCTGCGCAAGTACACCAACGAGCATCCCGACGTCGTCGCGACCCGGCGACTGATCGAGCAGCTGGAGGCGCAGCGCAAGGACGTGATCGCTGCGCGCCGCAAGGCGGCGCAGGCGGCCGGACCGAAGTCGCAGTCTCCGGGGGCGCAGGACCCGGTCTATCAGCAGATGAAGCTTTCGTTGGCCGATGCCGAGGCGAGCGTCGCGTCGACGCGCGCCAAGCTGGCGGGGCTGGAAGCCGAGCAGCGCCGGCTGAAGGCGCAGGCGGATCTCGTTCCCCAGGCGGAAGCCGAGTACACGCAACTGACCCGCGACTACGACATCCAGAAGCGGACCTATGACAGCCTCGTGGCGCGCCGGGAGTCGGCGACGATGGGCAGGGAGGTGCAGGACACCGGTGGCGCCCAGTTCCGCGTGATCGACCCGCCGCGGGTGTCGCCGAAACCGGTCGAGCCCAACCGGATCGTGCTCCTCGCGATGGCGTTCTTCGTTTCGCTCGCGGCGGGCCTGTTCGCAAGCCTCGCGGCCAGCCAGCTCATGCCGACGTTCCACGAGGCGCGCACCCTGCGCGAGATCAGCAAGCGGCCGATCCTCGGCATGGTGTCGATGCTGCCGAGCGAGGCATTGCACCGATTGCGTCGCCGTAAATCGTGGCTGTTTGCGGGCGGCCTTGCGGGCCTTCTTGCTACATTCAGTGCGATTTTCGCGTTCGTCCTGCTGATCGGACGTAGCGCATGAGGAGCCTCCGATGAGCAGCCTGATCGAGCAGGCCGCCAAGCGGCTCGAAGAGTTGCGCCGCGCGGGCGTCGCATCCGCGGGTGATGTGTCCGCTGCGCCGCCGCGTGATGCGGAAGATCATCCGGCGCCAGCCCCGCC
>DATIQL010000283.1:0-8278 GCA_035470905.1 Casimicrobiaceae bacterium | reverse complement strand
GAACGCCGCGGATCGCCAATCGGCTGCTGCGTCGCGTGCGCGACTTCGCCGAAGTTCGTGCCGGAGGCGACGTGTCGCGGGAGGTCGCCGACGCTGCGCTGTCGATGCTCGACGTCGACGCCTCGGGGCTCGATGTCATGGATCGCAAGCTGCTCTCGGCGGTACTCGACAAGTTCGCCGGCGGACCGGTCGGGGTCGACAATCTCGCCGCAGCGATCGGGGAGGAACGCGAAACGATCGAGGACGTCCTCGAGCCGTTCCTGATCCAGCAGGGCTTCCTCCAGCGCACTTCGCGCGGCCGCGTCGCGACCGCGCTGGCGTATCGCCATTTCGGGCTGGCCTCGCCCGCGCCCGGCGCAGACGACCTGTTTCCCGGCCCATGACGATGCAGGGGGCGTTCGCGGCGCACGCAGCCTTTTCCTTCCCGGTCCGTGTCTACTACGAGGACACCGACGCCGCGGGCGTCGTCTACTACGCGAACTACCTGAAGTTCATGGAGCGCGCCCGCACCGAATGGCTGGAGGCGCTCGGGTTTCCGCTCGCGGCACTCGAGCGCGAGCACGGCATCGCATTCGTCGTGCGGCGCGCCGACATCGAATTCCTGCTCCCGGCGCGACTGAACGATCGGCTCGACGTGACGGTCGAAGCGCTCGCCCGCGGGGCGAGCCGCATCGAACTCCAGCAGAAGATCCTGCGTGATGCGACCGAGCTCGCGACCGCAGGGATCACGCTCGCCTGCCTCGATGCCGCGCGCTGGCGGCCGACGCGCATGCCCCCTCCGCTCGCGGCGGCCCTCGATGCCGGCCCGGGCGCGGTCCGGCGCCAGCAGCGGCCCCGGCGAGCCGTTCGGGAATCTCCGGAACCCACGCACCAGGAAACCCTGTGAACGTCCACACCGATCTGTCGTTCGTCACGCTGATCATCCATGCATCGGTCATCGTGCAGGGGATCATCGCCATGCTCGCCGCGCTGTCGTTGTGGTCGTGGTGGCAGATCTTCCTGAAGATCTTCCAGCTCAAGCGGGCGGTCCGCGAGACGGATGCGTTCGAGGACGAGTTCTGGAAAGGCGGCGACCTGAACGTCCTGTTCAAGCAGGCCGGTGAGGCCCGCGTTGGCGGCGGGCTCGAGCACATCTTCGCGGCGGGGTTCCGCGAGTTCTCGAAGCATCGCCGCCAGGGCAGCCCGTCGGCGGTGACGCTCGACGCCGCGCGCCGCGCGATGCGGGCCGCCTACCAGCGCGAGATCGACGCGATCGAGGCCCACCTCTCCGGCCTGGCGACCGTAGGATCGGTGTCGCCTTACATCGGGCTCTTCGGCACGGTCTGGGGAATCATGAACGCGTTCCGCGGTCTCGAGAACGTGAGCCAGGCCACGCTCGCGAACGTCGCGCCGGGCATCGCCGAGGCGCTGATCGCCACTGCGATCGGCCTGTTCGCGGCCATTCCCGCCTTCGTCGCGTACAACCGCTTCACGCACGACGTCGATCGCCTCGCCGTGCGCTACGAGACGTTCATCGAGGAGTTTTCCAACATCCTGCAGCGGCAGGGCTGACGCCCCTCCGCCTGACACCTGACACCCGACACCTGTTGCCAGTCACCTGAAATGCGCCGCACCCGCAAGACCGTCAACCAGATCAACGTCGTGCCGTACATCGACGTGATGCTGGTGCTGCTCGTGATCTTCATGATCACTGCGCCGCTGGTCGCACCCGGGGAGATCGAGCTCCCCTCGGTCGGCAGCAAGCTCCAGCCGCCGGTCAATCCGCTGCAGGTCAGGCTCAATCGCGACAAGTCGATCTCGCTGAACGATCAATCGCGCCCGAACGCGCGGGTCACCCGCGTCAGCCTCGAAAACCTCGTGAGCGAAGTGCGCGCGATCCAGGCCGGCCGCGACCAGCCCGTCGTCATCGAGGCCGACAAGGGCGCTCGCTACGAGGACGTCATCGGCATCCTCGACCGGCTGCAGCGCGGCGGTGTCAGGAAGGTCGGGCTGCTTGCCCGGCCGTCGCCGTGAATCGCGTGTCGGTCGCCCACCCGATGCCCACCCACGGCGATCGCCCGGCGCGGGCGCGTCGCGTGCGCGGCAAATGGGTCGCGCTGGCGCTGGCGCTGGTCGTGAACCTGCTGTTCGTCGGCGTGCTGGTGTTTTCGGTATCCTGGCAGAACCGCGCCCCGTCGGCGGTGACGGCCGAGCTGTATGCCCCGGCGACCAGGGCAACCCCTGCTCCGCCTGCGCGCCTGCAGCCAATGCCGCTGCCCGCGCCGAAGCTCGAACCTCTGCCCGAGCCGAAGCCCGAACCGCTACCGCTGCCGGCACCCAGGCCCCCCGCCCCGACGGTGGAAAAGCCCGACCAGCGCGAAGCCGACATCGCCCTCAAGGCGAAACAGGCGGCGCAGCTCAAGCAGCAGCAGGCGGCCGAGCGCCAGCGCATCGAGAAGGAGCAGGCGCGCAAGGAAGCCGAGGCGAAGAAGCTTGCCGAGCAACAGGCGCGCGCAGTGCAGGCGATGCGTGCGCAGGCGCAGCGCGAATCGCAATTCCGGGCGCAGGCCGAGCAGGAATCGCAGATGCGGGCTCAGGCCGAGCAGGAATCGCAGATGCGGGCCCAGGCCGAACGCGAGTCGCAGGCGCGCGCGCAACAGGCCGCCGCAGCGGCCGCACACAACAAGGCCGAGGCCGACTGGATCGACCGGATTCGCAGCAAGGTCAGGAGCAACGTGATCGTCCCCCCCGACCTCCAGGGCAACCCGGAGGCGGTGTTCGACGTCGTGCAGTTGCCCACCGGCGAGATCATCGACGTACAGCTGCGGAAGTCGAGCGGCGTGCCGGCTTACGACAATGCCGTGCAACGCGCGATCCTGAAGTCCTCGCCGTTGCCCAAGCCCGCGACACCGGACCTGTTCGAGCGCAGCCTGCGGCTCAAATTCCGGCCGCGCGACCAGTGATCGGCGTCAGTTCCTGGGTTTCTTCTCGACGACCTGGATCGCCACCCAGCTCCAGTCGGCGCGCTGCTCGACGAGCTGCCGCAGCGCGATCGTGTAGATCGAGCGCGAGGTGGTCAGGACCAGCCTGCGGCCTTCGGAGTATTCCTGCGTCGGAACGATGACGGTCTTGACGCTGAGCGGCTTGTCGGGGCGCGAAGGGGGCGGGAGGTACAGGCCATCGAAGCGGGGTCCCAGCGACAACGCATCGACGCCATTGACCTCGATGCCGAGGTCTTCACGCGAATCGCGCAGCGTGTAGAGGCCGACCGCGACCACCCGCTCGGCGATCACCGACAGCCCCGCCTCGACCTCGTCATTCGAGAGCTTGTTCACCCGGCGCACGACGCCCAGCGCCCATTGGCGTCTGACCGATTCGCGCACGGCGGCGAGTGCACCGAGCATCAGCGTCTGCCCGACGCCCCCGCTTGCGCAGATCCGCAGGCCCGCGACGCTGCGGTCCTTCACCTGCCAGAGGGACTCGGGGAACTGCGCGAGACTCGCCGACAGTGTGTCGTCTTCGCCGGCGCCGCGTCCCTGCGTCCGCGCTGCACCGGCGACGGCGTAGACCTCGATCTGCTCGCTGGACCGTGCCTCCTCGGCTTGCACCTCGGGAGTCTCCGCCTGTCCCTGTGCCGAGAGCTCCTTCAATATTCGCGCGAGGCCGATGCGCACGCGCGCCGCATGGATGCACGAAATGCGCGGATCGCGCCGCAGGTCTAGGTTCAGGTTCGGCGCAATGGCGGGACGCGCCTTGTCGAGAATCATCGCGCGCTGCTGGTTGACTGCGCTGACGGGACCCTGGTCGGTCGCCTCGGAATTGCGCAGCACGGCGAGCGTCATGTCGAGTTGGTCGCAAAGCGGCGTCGTGTCGAGATAGCGCAGCATCGCGCCTGAATCCTGCCCGGTGCGCCGCACCAGCCCCGTGCGTCCGGCGACATCGACGAAGAAGCCCTCCATCGACCTGGGCATCGCCACCAGCTCGAGACGCCGGCTCCATGCGCGGAACTGGATCAGGACCCAGTCGAGGTTGCCCGCCGTCAGGTTGCCCGTGTTGAGCTGGTGGACCAGCAGCGCGTAGACGTATTCCTGCTCGATCGTCCATTGCGTTCCGGCGCCTGCCGCGCCTCCCGGCAGCGTCGGGACCCGCTCGAGCCCGAGCTCGGTCGCCCGCAGGTACGCCTGGTGCAGCTCGACCCATTTGGCCGGAATCCAGCGCTCGTGGCGCGACACGCGAAGCTTCGCGTCGGTGCCGTAATAATGGATGAGCCGCGCGAAGAGGACGGGGACCTGCGGCTTCCAGCGCGCGTACGACGCCGGCACGAGCGCCGTCTCGATCGCGGCCTGGTAGGCGCCGATGAAAGCCTGCGCGAGATCGAAGCTCGCCTGCCAGACGCGCTCGGCCACTTTCGGCGTGGAATCGAGCGTCTCGACATATTGCTTGAACAACTTGCGACGATCGGCGCCAAGCGCGGCATCGACATACAGCAATGCCTGGACGCGCGCAGCGTCGAAGCCGCGGGGGGACTGGCGCATCGCATCGAACGCGCTCAACACCAGTTGCTGCCGCGCGACGATGTCCAGCGAAGGAAGGTCGGCAAGCCACGCGGCGGCGGATTTCGCCGACGCCATTGGATCGGTACTGCCCCGGACACCGGGTGTCAGAAATGCGAACATCGGAACGGCCGCGTCAATGCTGTCGGATAGAATGCGACGCATCACCGCGCTGCGGTGAACGGTGCGAGGCAAGCGCTGGTCCGCGTCGGTGTGAACGCGGCTGCCCGCATCGAAATCGGTCGATGCCCATGAACTCTCTCCCGCGGATTTCCCGCCTGCATGCAAGCGCCTGGTCGTTCGCTGCCTGCGCGATGTTGCTGGCCGGTGCCGGATTCGCGGCAGCCGGGACCCCGTCCATCCCTGATATGCAACGGAGTAGCAAATTGGATGCCACAATAAACGAGCTACAGAAAATTGATGTAAAACAAGGCACTGGGGCGGAAGCCGTTCCGGGAAAAACCGTCAGTGTCCATTACACCGGGTGGCTCTACGACAGTTCAAAGCCCGATTCGCACGGCGCCAGGTTCGACAGTTCCCGCGATCGCGGAACGCCGTTCACGTTTGCGCTCGGCGCCGGGCGCGTCATCAAGGGATGGGACGAGGGCGTGGCGGGCATGTACGTGGGCGGCCAGCGCACGCTGGTGATTCCGGCGCGACTTGGCTATGGCGAGCGTGGGGCGGGTGGCGTCATTCCTCCCAATGCGACCCTGATCTTCGACGTCGAACTGCTCGGAGTGAACTAGACCGATGGCCGAGCGCTGATGCCGCCGACGCTGCACCCCGATGGCGCCGGGACGGTCAGGCGACGGACCGACTACCGGCCACCGCCCTTTGTCGTCGGCAAAGTCGAGCTTGAATTCGACCTCGATCCCGAGGCGACTGTCGTTCGCGCGACTTTCGATTTCCGCCGCAATCCCGATGCACTTCGCGAGGATCGCAGGTCGGCACTGATCCTCGACGGCGAGCAGCAGGAGGATGTGGCGGTCACGCTCGACGGTCGTGTGCTGCGCCCCGGGGAGTTCGTCCTCGGCCAGGGCACGCTGACGATCGCGACCCCGCCGGATGCGGGAACGCTGTCGGTGCGCTCGCGCATCTCGCCGGCCAGGAATGTCGCCCTCGAAGGCCTCTATGTCTCGTCGGGCGTGTTCTGCACCCAGTGCGAACCCGAAGGCTTCCGGCGGATCACCTACTTCCCCGATCGTCCCGATGTCCTCGCACGCTACCGCGTGACCCTGCGCGCGGATGCTTCGCGGTATCCCGAGTTGCTGTCCAACGGCAATCGCGTCGCGGCGGGAGCGCTCGAGGATGGGCGGCATTTCGCGACCTGGGAGGATCCGTTCCCGAAACCCACGTACCTGTTCGCGCTGGTCGCCGGTGACCTGGCCGTGCTGGAAGACGGGTTCACCACGATGGACGGGCGCAGGGTCGCGCTTCGCATCCATTCGACGCCCGCCAACCTGCCCCGCTGCCGTCACGCGATGGAGAGCCTGAAGCGCGCGATGCGCTGGGACGAGGAGCGCTACGGGCGCACCTACGACCTCGACACGTTCATGATCTTCTGCGCCGACGATTTCAACATGGGCGCGATGGAGAACAAGGGCCTCAACATCTTCAACAGCGCGATGGTGCTGGCCGATCCGGCGACCGCGACGGACGCGGATTTCAATTCGATCGAAGGGATCATCGGCCACGAGTATTTCCACAACTGGACGGGCAATCGCGTCACCTGTCGCGACTGGTTCCAGCTGTCGCTGAAGGAGGGACTGACGGTATTCCGCGACCAGGAATTCTCGGGCGAGATGGGATCGCGCGCCGTCGAGCGCATCGGCGCCGTCGAGTACCTGCGCCGCCGCCAGTTCGCCGAGGACGCGGGCCCGATGTCCCACCCGGTGCGGCCCGACGAGTATCGCGAGATCAACAATTTCTATACGGCGACCGTGTACGAGAAAGGCGCCGAGGTGATCCGCATGCAGCACACGCTGCTCGGACCAGAGCGCTTCCGGCGCGGCATGGACCTCTATTTCGAGCGCCACGACGGCCGGGCCGTCACCTGCGACGACTTCGTCCAGGCGATGCAGGACGCGTCAGGTGTCGACCTGGCCCAGTTCCGCCGCTGGTATTCGGAAGCCGGCACACCCGCGGTCACCATTGCGGGCCGCCATGATGCGGCGACGCAGCGCTATACGCTCGAGGTGACGCAGAGCCTGCGCGCGCAGCGCGGCGGCAATGCCGCTTCGCCGCTGCACATTCCGATGACGCTCGGTCTGGTCGCGCCCGATGGACGCGACATCCCGCTGCGACTCGCCGGGGAAACCGCGGCGCAGGGCACGACACGCGTGCTCGAGCTCAGGTCGGCAGTCGAGACCTTCGAATTCGTCGACGTCTCCCAGGCGCCCGTGCCGTCGCTGTTCCGGGGCTTCTCGGCCCCGGTCCGGATCGAGTACGACTACGGCGACGACGATCTGGCGGTGCTCGCGGCGCACGACAGCGACGCGGTCAATCGCTGGGATGCCGCGCAGCGTTCGTTCAACCGCGCGATCCTCGCTCTCGCCCGCGCGCATCGCGAAGCAATGCCTTTCGTGCTGCCGGCGTCGCTGTCGCGCCTGGTCGCGGCATTGCTCGCCGACACCCAGAGCGATCCGGCACTGGTCGCGCTCGCGCTGACGCTGCCTGACCCGGCATACGTCGCCGCACTCGAGCCGATGCTCGACGTCGACGGCATCATGTCCGGATGGCACTACGTGAGGAGAACGCTCGCTGCCGTCCACCGGGAGGCATTCGAGAGCTGCTATGCGCGGCACCGGCAGCGCGGTTCCTACGCGGCGACACCGGCGCAGACCGGGCCGCGCAGCCTGGCGAACCTCGCGTTGTTCTACCTCGGAGCGCTCGACGATGCGACCGCCCGCGCGCTCGTGCTCGCGCATTACGACGGCGCGACCAACATGACCGATGCGCTCGGTGCACTTGGCGCGCTGCGTGACAGCGAGGCCGACATGCGCGAGGCGCTGTACGCTCGATTCGAGGCCAGGTGGCGCCACGAGCCGCTGGTGCTCGACAAGTGGTTCGCGCTGCAGGCACGATCGCTGCGGCCCGACACGCTGCGGCGCGTGCCAGCCCTGCTCGGGCACCCGGGGTTCAACGCCCGCAACCCGAACCGCGTGCGTGCGCTGGTCGGCGCGTTCGCGCTCGCGAATTTCCCGGGCTTCCACGCGAGCGACGGATCGGGTTATGCGTTCGTGGCCGAGCAGGTACGCGCGCTCGACCCGGCGAACCCGCAGCTCGCGGCGATGCTCGCGGGCGCGTTCAACCTCTGGCAGCGCTTTACCGAACCGCGGCGCAGCCTGATGCGGCGGTCGCTGGAGCGCATCGCGCGCACGCCGCGGCTGTCGCAGGACGTGAGCGAGATCGTCAGCCGCGCGCTCGGGGAGTGACGCGCTTCCGCGCGACGCACTGCCGCGCAACGCACGACGCACGTTGCCGGGGCGCGCCGTGACGGGTACGCACCCGAGGCTTCGGCGTCGCACCCGTGTCGTCGCGCGGGTCCTGGCTCGCGGCGGCCAGTCAACCCATACATGGACGCCCCCGATTTGCCAAGCGACGAAGGGGTGGTGGCAAGGGGTGGGATTGCAGCCATACATCCGGCCTTTGAAATGCGGCATTGCCGCTGGCCCTGATGGAATAAGCTGGCCGCGCTCTCGTCACGACTTCGTGGTTAAAGCCACGGTGGGTTGAGCAGATTGACG
>DATIQL010000282.1:0-4118 GCA_035470905.1 Casimicrobiaceae bacterium | reverse complement strand
ACGTCGAACTCGCCCAGGCGCAGGTCGCGGATGATCTCGACCCGCTCGACGGTGTCGATGTCGCTGTGCAGGTAGCGCACGCGTACGCCGTGCTCGCCCAAGTAGTCGGTCAGGTCCTCCGCCATCCGCTTGGTCAGCGTCGTCACCAGCACGCGCTCGCCGCGCGCGACCCGCAGGTTGATCTCGGAGAGCAGGTCGTCGACCTGCGTCGCCGCGGGCCGCACCTCGAGCTGCGGGTCGACGAGGCCGGTCGGGCGCACGACCTGCTCGACCACCTGCCCCGCGTGCTTCTCCTCGTAGTCGGCAGGCGTCGCCGACACGAACACCGTCTGCGGCAGCAGGCGCTCGAACTCGTCGAAGCGCGGCGGCCGGTTGTCCAGCGCCGACGGCAGCCGGAAGCCATAGTTGACCAGGTTCTCCTTGCGCGCGCGATCGCCCTTGTACATGCCTCCGACCTGCGGGATGGTCACGTGGCTCTCGTCGATGAACATCAGCGCCGTCGGCGGCAGGTAGTCGATCAGGGTCGGCGGCGGCTCCCCGGGCTTGCGGCCCGACAGGTGCCGCGAGTAGTTCTCGATGCCCTTGCAGAAACCGATCTCGGTCATCATCTCGATATCGAAGCGCGTGCGCTGCTCGATGCGCTGGGCCTCGACCAGCTTCATCTGCGAGACGAATTCCTCCTTGCGCTGCGCGAGCTCGGCCTTGATCGCCTCGATGGCGTCGAGCACCTTCTGGCGCCCCGTCACGTAGTGCGACGACGGGAACACCGTGTAGCGCGCGAGCTTGTGCCGCAGGTGCCCGGTCAGCGGATCGAAGAGCTGCAGCGACTCGATCTCGTCGTCGAACAGCGAGATGCGGATCGCGCTCTCGGCGTTCTCTGCCGGGAAGATGTCGAGGACGTCGCCGCGAACGCGGAACGTGCCGCGCTTGAACTCGAGCTCGGCGCGCTGGTACTGCATCTCGGCCAGGCGCTTGATCGCGTCGCGCTGGGCAAGGCGCTCCCCCTGCCGGACGTGGAGGATCATGCTGTGATATTCGGAGGGGTCGCCGATGCCGTAGATCGCCGACACCGTGCCGACGATCACGCAGTCGGGCCGCTCCAGAATCGCCTTGGTCGCGGACAGCCGCATCTGCTCGATGTGCTCGTTGATCGAGCTGTCCTTCTCGATGTAGAGGTCGCGCGACGGAACGTAGGCCTCGGGCTGGTAGTAGTCGTAGTACGAGACGAAATACTCGACCGCGTTGCTCGGGAAGAACTCGCGGAACTCCGAATAGAGCTGGGCAGCGAGGGTCTTGTTCGGCGCCAGCACCAGTGCCGGGCGGCCGGTGCGCGCGATGACGTTCGCCATCGTGTAGGTCTTGCCCGATCCGGTGACGCCCAGAAGCGTCTGGAACGACAGCCCGTCGGCCAGTCCCTCGACCAGCTTGTCGATCGCCTCGGGCTGGTCGCCCGAAGGCTCGAAAGGCCGGTGCAGCTCGTAGGGACTGTTCGGGAAGGTGGCGCTCATGCAGTCGGGAATCCAGCCGGCGAACCGGTCATTGTATGCCGGCGACGCTCGCCACCGCATCCTGCTGCGCCGGGGAAGCGAACTGCAGCGCTGCGAGCCTCGCGTACAGCGCGTTGTCGCGGACCAGCGCCTCGTGCGTGCCCTGGGCGACGATGCGCCCCTTCTCCATGACCGCAATGCGGTCGGCATGGCGCACGGTGGCGAGCCGATGGGCGATCATCAGCACCGTGCGGCCAGTCATCAGGCGTTCCAGCGCGCGCTGCACGATCCGCTCGCTCTCGGCATCGAGCGCGCTGGTCGCCTCGTCGAGCAGGAGGATCGGCCGGTCGGCGAGGATCGCCCGCGCGATCGCGAGGCGCTGCCGCTGTCCGCCGGAAAGCCGCATGCCGCGCTCCCCCAGCAGGCCCTGGTAGCCGTCGGGGAGCCGCTCGATGAACTCGCTCGCATAGGCCGCCTCGCAGGCGGCCTTCACCTCGGCGTCGCTCGCCGAAGGACGGCCGTAGCGGACGTTGTCCATGACCGATGCGGCGAAGATCACCGGCTCCTGCGGCACCACTGCGAGCTGACGCCGCACTTCGCGCGGATCGGCCGCCTGCAGGTCGACGCCGCCGATGCGCACGGTCCCCGACTGCGGGTCGTAGAATCGCAGGAGAAGCTGGAACACCGTCGTCTTGCCCGCCCCCGACGGTCCGACCAGCGCGACTTTCTCGCTTTCTCGCACCTCGAGCGCGAAGGCGGCCAGCGCAGGCGCGTCCGGACGCGACGGGTAGTGAAACGTCACGTTCTCGAACTTCACCGTGCCGCGCCCGTTTGCGGGCATCGGCAGCGGATTCGCCGGCGTCCGGATCGCGGGCTCGACGGCCAGCAGCTCGAACAGCCGCTCGGTTGCCCCCGCGGCGCGCTGCAGGTCGCCGATCACCTCGCTGATCGTGCCGACCGCGCCGGCGACGATGATCGCGTAGAACACGAAGGCCGACAGCTGTCCGGCGGACAGGCGCCCTGCGACGACGTCGTGACCGCCGATCCACAGGATCACCCCGACTGCGCCGAACACCAGCAGGATGACCGCGGCGATCAGGATCGCCCGCTGGCGGATGCGCCGCACTGCCGTGCCGAACGTCGCCTCGACACGCGAGGCGAAATTGCGCCGGTCGTCGCTCTCGTGGCCATACGCCTGCACGGTGCGGATCTCGTGCAGCGATTCGTCGAGGAAGGCGCCGACGTCGCCGACCCGGTCCTGCGTCGCCCGAGCGAGCTTGCGCACGCGGCGGCCGAACAGGATGATCGGGATGATCACCACCGGCACGCCCGCAAGCACCAGCAGCGTGAGCTTGGGGCTGGTCAGCACCAGCATCGCGAGGCCGCCGACCATCAGCAGGAAGTTGCGGATGGCCATCGAGGCGCTGGACCCGATGACCGTCTCCAGCATCGTCGTGTCGTTGATCAGCCGCGAGATCACCTCGCCGGTGCGGGTCTCTTCGAAGAACGCCGGAGGCAGGTCGAGCAGATGGTCGTACACGGTGCGGCGCAGGTCGGCGGTGACGCGCTCGCCCAGCCACGACACGTAATAGAAGCGCATGTACGTGGCCGCGGCCATCACGACGACGATCACCAGCATCAATCCCAGCGTGCGATCGAGCTCGTGCGAACTCGACGCCGCAAAGCCCCGGTCGACGACGAACTTGAGGCCCTGCCCGACCGCTAGGACCGCCGAGGCCGCGATGATGAGTCCGATGCCCGCCAGGACGATCTTCCCCCGGTACGGACGCAGGAAGCGCCCGATGCGGGCGAGCGTCTTCAGCGCAGTGACCGGGGGGATCTTCGGCGCAGGTTCGAGACGGGTGTCGGCACGGGCCATGGGGACTCGGTCGGAAACAAAAACGCGGCAGACGCGGGCGTCGTTCAGGTTGGGGCGACACACCGGCGAGTCAAGCGGCGCGGGGCCGCCGCGCGGTACAATAGCGCGTTTTGGAACCCGCCGGATTCGACATGAATGCACCGCTTCCCGCCTCGCTGTTCGGCGCCGTGGCCCTCGCGCCGCGCGACCCGATCCTCGGCATCACCGAGGCCTACAACGCCGACACCAATCCCCGCAAGGTCAACCTCGGCGTCGGCGTCTACTCCGACGACAACGGCAAGGTGCCGCTGCTCGAATGCGTGCGCCGCGCAGAGCACGAGATCACGAACAAGGCAGCACCCCGCGTCTACCTGCCGATCGACGGCATCCCGGCCTACGACAAGGCCGTGCAGGCACTGCTGTTCGGCGACGGCAGCGAGGTCATCGCGAGCGCGCGCGCCGTCACCGTGCAAGCGCTGGGCGGAACGGGCGGCCTCAAGGTCGGCGCCGATTTCCTGAAGCGGTTCTCCCCCGCTTCGCAGGTCTGGATCAGCGATCCGAGCTGGGAGAACCACCGCGCCCTGTTCGAGGGCGCCGGCTTCGCCGTCAACGCCTATGGATATTACGACCCTGCGACCCACGGCCTCGATTTCAAGGCGATGCGAGCATCGCTCGATGCAATGCCGGTCGGCAGCATCGTCGTGCTGCACGCCTGCTGCCACAACCCGACCGGCGTCGACCCGACGCCCGCGCAGTGGGACGAGATCATCGGC
>DATIQL010000281.1:0-32834 GCA_035470905.1 Casimicrobiaceae bacterium | reverse complement strand
TTCAAGCACATGAAGCGCATGAAGAACAACGCGATCGTGTGCAACATCGGGCACTTCGACAACGAGATCGACGTCGCCGGCCTCAAGGCCTGCAGGTGGGAGAACATCAAGCCCCAGGTCGACCACGTGATCTTTCCCGATGGCAAGCGGATCATCCTGCTCGCCGAAGGTCGCCTCGTGAACCTCGGCTGCGCGACCGGCCATCCGTCGTACGTGATGAGTTCATCGTTCGCGAACCAGGTGATGGCGCAGATCGAGCTGTGGACCGACGCCAAGCAGGGGTCGGGCCGCTACCCCGTCGGCGTCTACGTGCTGCCCAAGCACCTCGACGAGAAGGTTGCGCGACTGCAGTTGTCGAAGCTCGGCGCAACGCTGACCCGGCTCTCGGACCGGCAGGCGCGCTACATCGGCGTCGATCGCAGCGGGCCGTACAAGCCGGACTCGTACCGGTATTGACCGCCGAGATCGCTCCCTCTCCCGCTTGCGGGAGACTTGCGGGAGAGGCTCGGAGCGACGAAACTCCCTCTCCCGCTCGCGGGAGAGGGCCGGGGTGAGGGCGGGGCGAGGGACCCATGCGCATTGCGGTGATCGGGACCGGAGGCGTCGGCGGCTATTTCGGCGCCAGGCTCGCGAAAGCGGGGAACGATGTCGTCTTCGTCGCGCGCGGCGCGCAGCTCGCGGCGATGCGCGCGCAGGGGCTGCGCGTCGAGAGCGCCGGCGGCGACATCGTGCTCGACCGTGTCGATGCGACCGACGACCCGGCAGCGATCGCGCCGGTCGACGTCGTGATGTTCTGCGTCAAGCTGTGGGACGTCGAAGCCGCTGCCGCGCAGGTCGCACCCCTGGTCGCGCGGGGCGGCGTCGTCATCCCGTTCCAGAACGGCGTCGACTCGCCGGAGATCCTGACGCGCGCGCTCGGCGAGGCCCGCGTGCTGGGGGGCGTCGCCTACATCGCCGCGTCGATACGCGCACCGGGCGTCATCGCGCACCTGGGTTCGATGGCACGACTGCGGATCGGCGCATTCCAGGGCGGCCCGACCGAACGCGCGACGGCATTCGTCGACGCGGCCCGCGACGCCGGCATCGACGCCGAACTCTCGCCCGACGTCCGGCGCGCGCTGTGGGAGAAGTTCGTCTTCCTCTGCGCGTTCTCGGGCGTCACCTGCCTTGCCCGCGCGCCTGCCGGAGCGCTGCGCGCCGACGCCGACCTGCGCCGGGTCTTCGAGGGGTCGATGCGCGAAGTGCAGGCTGTCGCGCGCGCGCAGGGAGTCGAGCTTGGCGACGAGTTCATCGCGGGGCAGATGCGGCTCTTCGATGCGCTGCCCGCCGAGATGCGCTCGTCGATGCTGAACGACCTGACCGCGGGCCATCGCCTCGAGGCGCCATGGCTCTGCGGTCGCGTCGTCGATCTCGCTGCACGGGCCGGAATCGCAGCGCCGGTCAATGCGACGATCTATGCCGGACTGAAACCGTACGTCATGGGCGCTCCCCGCTGAACGCGCCGCGCGGCCGCCCCCGAACTCCTGGAACACGAAAGGACCGTCATGCGACTCCTGCTCACCTGGATCCTCAACGCCCTGGCGTTGCTCGCGCTGCCGTTGCTTTTCACGTCGATCCATGTCGACAGGTTCACGACGGCACTCGTCGCCGCCCTGGTGCTGGGCCTCGTGAACACGCTGATCCGGCCGATCCTGGTGCTGCTGACGCTGCCCGTGACGGTGCTGACGCTCGGCCTGTTCATCTTCGTCATCAACGGCCTGCTGTTCTGGTTCGTCGGGTCGTTCATCAGGGGTTTCACCGTCGACGGCTTCTGGGCCGGGGTGTTCGGCGCGATCGTGTACAGCGTGATCTCGTGGGCGCTGTCGTCGCTGATTCCGCGCAAGGTCTAGCAGCGATGCCGACGGGGTGCCCCGCATGAGCCGCGCGATGCAGTTCAGCCTCGAGTTCTTTCCGCCGAAGACGCCGGAAGGGATCGCCAAACTGCGTGCGGCGCGGCGCGAGCTCGCGCCGCTCGAGCCCGCGTTCTGCTCTGTCACCTACGGCGCCGGCGGGTCGACTCGCGAAGGCACGCTCGCCACCGTGCTCGAGATACGCGGCGAAGGGATGGTCGGCGCGCCCCACATCTCGTGCATCGGGTCGTCGCGCGAGGGTCTGCGTGAGGTCCTGGCGCAGTATCGCGATCATGGCATCCGGCACGTGATCGCCTTGCGTGGCGACCTGCCTTCAGGCAGTGCCGACGCCGGCGAATTCCGCTATGCCAACGAACTGGTGCGCTTCATCCGCGAGGAGACCGGCGACTGGTTCCATGTCGACGTCGCCGCGTATCCCGAATGCCACCCGCAGGCGCGCAACCCGCAGGAGGATCTTGCGAGCTTCAAGCGGAAGATCGACGCCGGTGCGAATTCGGCGATCACCCAGTATTTCTTCAATGCCGATGCGTACTGGAGCTTCGTCGACGGCTGCGTCCAGGCCGGGATCGACGTGCCGATCGTGCCGGGGATCATGCCGATCTCGGGTTACACGAAGCTCGCGCGCTTCTCCGACGCCTGCGGCGCGGAGATCCCGCGCTGGATCCGGCGGCGCCTCGAGGGCTACGGCGACGACGCCTCGTCGCTCCGCGCATTCGGTCTCGACGTCGTGACGCAGATGTGCGCGCGACTGCTCGAGCGCGGTGCGCCCGGACTGCATTTCTACACGCTGAACCAGGCGGGGTTGACGGCGACGATCTGGCGCCGGCTGGGCATCACCCCGGCCGCCTGAATCCGCGGGCCCGGGGCTGCGCGGACGCGTCGGCTAGGGCCTGCCTGGGGTATAGGCGATCAGCTCGAGAACGGCGTGCTGCGTGCGCACCGGCGTCGTGCCGTCACGGCTGCCTTTCTCGAGGTACTCGCAATCCTTCTCCTCCCGCACCGCCGCGCCGACGGCGGGGGCGTACCAGATCAGGTAGTTGCACATCGTCTGATGGCGCCAGAATTCCTCGTCGCCGAGCTGCATCAGCACGCGCAGCCTGATCGCGTCGACTGCTCCGGCGGGAGTCGAGACCTTCTCCCAGCGTCCGACGCGAACGTAGTGGTTGATGCGTTCCGCCTTGCGGGCCGTCTCGTTGTAGCTGTCGATCCACTGGTTCCAGGTCTGGCCGGTGTACAGCGGAAACCTGTAGCGTTCGAGCGGGGTCGAGAAGCGGAGGGTCTCGTTGCCCGTCAGGCTGCCGGCGAGGACCAGGCCCGGCGCAGCCCAGGTCTCGCGCCGGACGAAATCCCCCGACGAACCGCGCCGGGTCACGCTCACCTCGGCACCCGCAGGCCCGACGGCCGTCACCTCGATCGTCTCCTGGAAGGCATCCGGGGTGCGGAAACCGTCCTGACCGCGGTAGACCCACCGCGCACCCACCTCGAGCTTCGGGGCTTCGGCGAGCTGAGCGCCCCCCGGCGGCTGGCCGGTCGCGGCGCAGCCGGCAAGACCGGCGGCGAGGACGACCGCCGCAACGAGCCTGCATCCTTTCAGAATCATGATGTCCTCCGACCGTTCGCGCCGGGCGAGAGCGGATTTCTGCGGCGAACGCCGGGGATAACAGTTTCGGAGCACCCGATGTTCCGCCATCCGCCGCTCCGGCCCGGCTGCGCCCACGCGCGAGCCGCTCAAGCCGGCGCGTCGGTTATCGCGCCGATGCTCGCCGTCGACACCAGGCGCATGTACTTGGCCAGCAGCCCCCGCGCGTACCGCGGCCGCGGCGCGCTCCAGCGTGCGCGGCGCGCGGCGAGCGTCGCATCGTCGACGTTGAGCTGGATCAGCAGCCGATGGGCGTCGATCGTGATCGAGTCGCCTTCCTCGACCAGCGCGATCGTGCCGCCGACATAGGCCTCCGGTGCGACGTGGCCGACGACCATGCCCCAGGTGCCGCCCGAGAACCTGCCGTCGGTGATCAGGCCCACCGATTCGCCCAGCCCCTGGCCGATCAGCGCGGAGGTCGGCGCCAGCATCTCCTGCATGCCGGGACCGCCTTTCGGTCCTTCGTAGCGGATGACGATCACGTCGCCCGGGAGGATCTTCTTCGCCAGGATCGCCTCCATGCACTGCGGCTCGGAATCGAACACCCGGGCGGGCCCGGTGATCGCCGGATTCTTGAGGCCGGTGATCTTGGCCACGCAACCCTCGGTCGCGAGATTGCCGCGCAGGATCGCAAGGTGCCCCTGCGCGTACATCGGCTTGTCGATCGGGCGGATGACGTCCTGGTCGGCACGAGGCGTCGCGGGCACCGATGCGAGCTCCTCGGCCATCGTGCGCCCGGTGATCGTCATGCAGTCGCCGTGGAGCAGGCCGCGGTCCAGGAGCATGCGCAGCACCTGCGGCACGCCGCCGGCGGCATGGAAATCGACGGCGACGTAGCGGCCCGAAGGCTTGAGGTCGCACAGCACCGGGACGCGCTTGCGCACGCGCTCGAAATCGTCGATCGTCCACTCGACTTCCGCGGCGGCGGCGATTGCGAGGTAATGCAGCACCGCGTTGGTCGAGCCCCCGGTCGCCATCACCAGCGAGATCGCGTTCTCGATCGACTTGCGGGTGACGATGTCGCGCGGCTTGAGGTCACGCTTGATCGCTTCGACCAGCACCGCTGCCGATGCCGCCGACGAATCCGCTTTCTCGGGATCCGGCGAGGCCATCTGGGAGCTGCCGAGCAGGCTCATGCCCAGCGCTTCGAACGACGACGACATCGTGTTCGCCGTGTACATGCCGCCGCATGCGCCGACGCTCGGGCAGGCGTTGTGCTCGATGCCGTCGTAGTCCTCCTTGCTCATCTTTCCCGCCGTGTACG
Source organism: Casimicrobiaceae bacterium (assembly GCA_035470905.1). Lineage (GTDB taxonomy): Bacteria > Pseudomonadota > Gammaproteobacteria > Burkholderiales > Casimicrobiaceae > VBCG01. The sequence goes on along the minus strand of DATIQL010000281.1, from coordinate 28,021 downwards.
CGCCGACCGCCTCGAAAGGCGAGACGATCGTGAGCGTCTGGCCCTTCCAGTGCCCCGGCTTGATCGTTCCGGCGTAGACGAAGATGCCGGGGACGTTGATGCGCGCCATCGCCATCATCGCCGCCGGCATGTTCTTGTCGCAGCCGCCTACGACGAGCACGCCGTCCATGCACTGGCCGTTGACCGAGGTCTCGATCGCGTCGGCGATCACCTCGCGTGACACCAGCGAGTATTTCATCCCCTCGGTGCCCATGCCGATGCCATCGGTCACCGTGGGCACGCCGAACACCTGCGGCATCGCGCCGGCCGCGTGCAGCTCGGCCATCGCGCGGTCGACCAGCGGCTGGATGCCGGCGTTGCACGGATTCATCGTGCTGTGGCCGTTGGCAACGCCGACGATCGGCTTGTCGAAATCATCGTCGCCGAAGCCCACTGCGCGCAGCATTGCGCGATTCGGCGAGCGGGCGATGCCATGCGTGATCAGTTTCGAACGGCGGTTGTACGACAAGGAAATATCCCGGGAGGCGCGCGAAGCCGGCAGCGGGCTTCGCGCTCGTATGGTGGAGGTCGACGATAGCATCAGGGATTCCTGCCGACAACCGCGCGTTCGCTTTCGGGCGGGCGCCGCGTTTTCAAGGCCCGAGTGATTTCGCGGCGTCCGTTGTGGTATATGCACGCTCATGCTCGTCTACCCCCAGTTCGATCCCGTCGCATTTCGCATCGGACCGCTCGCGGTCCGCTGGTACGGCCTCATGTACCTCCTCGGGTTCATCCTGTTCATCGTCCTTGGCAGGCGTCGCGCGCACCGGAACATGCTCACCGGCTGGCGTGCGACCGACGTCGACGACATGCTGTTTTTCGGCGTGTTCGGCGTCATCCTGGGCGGCAGGCTCGGGTACGTCCTGTTCTACAAGCCGCTCTACTATTTCGCACACCCGCTGGAGATTTTCGAGGTCTGGCACGGCGGGATGAGTTTCCACGGCGGCTTCATCGGCGTGATGATTGCGCTGTGGTTCTTCGCGCGCCAGCGAGGCAGGCAGTGGCTGGAGGTCACCGATTTCGTCGCGCCGTTGATCCCCCTCGGCCTCGCCGCCGGAAGACTCGGCAACTTCATCAACGGCGAGCTGGTCGGGCGTCCCACCGACCTGCCATGGGGAATGGTGTTCCCGCAGGTCGACCAGGTGCCGCGGCACCCGTCGCAGCTCTACGAGTTCGGGCTGGAGGGCGTCGCGCTGTTCGTGGTCCTGTGGATATTCGCGTCGCGGCGGCGTCCGCTCGGAGCGGTATCGGCGGTTTTCCTGCTGGGCTACGGAGCGTTTCGCTTCATCGGCGAATTTGCCCGCGAGCCCGACAGCTTCCTGGGTTTCCTGGCCCTGGGGCTGACGATGGGGCAGTGGCTGTCGCTGCCGATGATCGCCATCGGCATCGGCATGTTGCTGTGGGCCTACCGGCGCGCGGGAAAGTCCGAGCCGACATTAATGGACCGGATGAAATAGGTCTCGGCTCGGCCCCTCGGCCTCCTCGTCATCCGGTGCGGATTCGCGACGCCCGGGTGTCGGCCTCGAGCGGGCACTCGCGGTCGGCTCCGATCCCCGCTGCGCGGGGCCCCTCGTCGCCTGCTCGGCCCGCTACTCGATACGCCGGTAATCGCCGTCTACGGTGGCGCCGCTACGCCGGTACGCCGAACGGCCTGCCGGAATCGGCTGCGGACCGAATCCGCCGCGCTGGTTGATCGGCAGCGACAGCAGCAGGAGGGCCAGGATGTCGGACAGCACACCGGGCAGGATCAGCAGCATGCCGGCCAGGACGCGTCGCCCGCTGTCCAGCAGGCCCCGCAGCAGCGACTGGTCCCCGCGGAAAGCGGCAAGGGTTCGCGCCCGGAACTGATCCCGCTCGTTAGCAAGCACCCACATACCGGCAATTCCAGATCCGGCGAGCCATACCCACAACGGCACCCCGGTCCACCGGGCGAGGCGCAGGGTCAGCAAGAAATCGGCGAAAGGGAAACCCAGTACAATGGCGAGCATTACGAAACGCATGACGGCTCCTTGGCGGACGCGCCAATCATCGTTCTGACCCACGCGCCGGATGCAGCGATCGCAGCCGGCATTGCGCGCGCACTGGTCGAGAAGAGGCTTGCTGCCTGCGTGAACATTGGTGCTCCGATCGAGTCAATTTACCACTGGCGCGGTCGGATCGAAACGGCGAGTGAAATTCCGCTCGCCATCAAGACCCGCGCCGACCTTTATCGCAACGTGGAGGCTGCCATCCGGGATATCCACCCCTATGACACGCCGGAGATCATCGCGATCGCCATCGTCGATGGCGCCGCCCGGTATCTGGAATGGATCGCGGCCGAAACGGCGGGTCCGTGACATGAGCGCGCTCGTCATGCGTGTCCTGACCGGGACGCTCGCAGGATTGCTCGCGCTTCCCGCCGCCGCCCAGTTCGCCTCCGGCCAACCGTCGTTGCTGCCGCCCGACCAGGCGTTCCGTCTGTCAGCCCGGGCGCTCGACCCGTCTACGCTCGAGGTCCGGTTCGATATCGCCGACGGCTATTACCTCTATCGGGATCGCCTGGCATTCAAGGTTGCGCCCGTCCCGGCGGGCCGCATCGATCTGCCGCGGGGCAAGGTCAAGCACGATGCGTTCTTCGGGGATGTCGAGACCTATCGGGGCGTGGTCGTGCTCCGCGTGCCCCTGGCCCGCGCGGGCCAGACAGGGGAGCGTCTGACCATTCACGCGGATTCCCAGGGCTGCGCCGACGCCGGGATCTGCTACCCCCCGAATCCGCAGCAGCTGCAGGTCGTGCTGCCCCGCGCCGGAAGCGCCCCGGGCGACTACGTCGAGGCCGCCAAGCCCAAAGGCTGGTTCAACTGATCTCGATGAAGCGTCGCACCATCCTCGTCGGGGGCGGCGTCGCCGCCGCCGCAGCACTCGCGGCCGGGGTGGCGGTGTTCCGCTCCACCAACACGGCAGACCGGCGGGACGGTGAGGCATTGCTCGCGGTCGAGCTCCCCGACGCCGACGGCCACGATCAGTCATTGTCGCAGTGGCGCGGCAAGGTGCTGGTCGTCAATTTCTGGGCGACCTGGTGCGCGCCCTGCCGCGAGGAAATGCCCCAGTTCGTGGCGGTTCAGGCAGCGCGTGGAACCAACGATGTACAATTTGTCGGCATTGCCGTCGATCAGGTCGACAAAGTCCGTGAATTTGCGAAGCAGATCGGGCTCAATTATCCTGCGCTGATCGGGGGTTTCGGGGCGATCGAGCTCTCGAAGAGCCTCGGCAACAGCCTTTCCGCGTTACCGTTCACCGTGGTCGTCGACCGGGGTGGTCGGGTGGTCGAGCGGCATCTGGGCCCGCTGCTCCGGCCACAACTCGACCGGGTGCTGGACCGGTTGCTGAATCGCGCCTGATCCGAGCAGGCGACAACGCTGCGGCGCCTCGGTTGATCGCGGCTAAAACGCTGCATCCGCTGCCATCTACTGGACAACATGCCGGCAATTGCGGCAAACTTCGCGCTTTTCCGGCCGCTCGACGCCGAAAGGCCAATCGTATGGACCTCCGCAAGCTCAAGACGTTGATCGAACTCGTCGAAACATCCGGGATCGCCGAACTCGAAATCCAGGAAGGCGAGGAACGGGTGAGGATCACGCGCGCGGTCGCGGCCTCCCAGCAGACGGTGATGTTGCACGCCGCTCCCCCTGGGGCCCCGATGACGCCGGCTGCCGCCGCGCCCGCGGTCGTGGAGGCCCCGGTCGCCCCCGAGCCGGAAGGACACGTCGTGAAGAGTCCGATGGTCGGGACGTTCTACCGTTCGTCCTCGCCCGGCGCCAAGGCGTTCGTCGAGGTCGGCGACACGGTTGCGCAGGGCGACACGCTTTGCATCGTCGAAGCGATGAAGCTGATGAACGAGATCGAGTCCGATGCTGCCGGAATCGTGAAGGCGATCATGGTCGAGAACGGGCAGGCGGTCGAGTTCGGCCAGCCGCTGTTCATCCTCGCCTAGGCATGGCCACGTCCGATCGAAGCAAGCTGTTCGACAAGGTCCTGATCGCCAATCGGGGCGAGATTGCGCTGCGAATTCAGCGTGCCTGCCGCGAGCTCGGGATCAAGACCGTCGTCGTGCATTCCGAGGCCGACCGGGATGCCAAGTACGTGGCACTCGCCGACGAGTCGGTGTGCATCGGTCCGCCACCCTCGTCCCAGAGCTACCTGAACATCCCGGCGATCATCGCCGCGGCGGAGGTGACGGACGCCCAGGCCATCCATCCGGGCTACGGATTTCTCTCCGAGAACGCGGATTTCGCGGAAAAGGTCGAGCGCTCCGGCTTCGTGTTCATCGGGCCCAAGCCCGAGACCATCCGCCTGATGGGCGACAAGATCAGCGCCAAGGTCGCAATGACCAAGGTCGGCGTGCCCTGCGTTCCCGGTTCCGAAGGCGCCCTGCCGGAGGACCCGAAGGAGGTCGTCAAGATCGCCCGGGCCGTCGGCTATCCGGTCATCATCAAGGCGGCCGGCGGTGGCGGCGGCCGCGGCATGCGGATCGTGCATACGGAGGCGGCGCTGCTGCCGGCGGTCGCGCTGACGCGCACCGAGGCGCAGTCGGCGTTCGGCAATCCGCTGGTCTACATGGAGCGTTTTCTCGCCAATCCGCGGCACATCGAGATCCAGGTGCTGGCCGATGGATACAAGAACGCCGTCCACCTGTTCGAGCGCGACTGCTCGATGCAGCGACGCCACCAGAAGATCATCGAGGAAGCGCCGGCGCCCGGCATCAATGCGCGGGCGCTCGCGCGCATCGCCGAGCGCGCGGCGGAAGCCTGCCGGAAGATCGGCTATCGCGGTGCCGGGACCTTCGAGTTCCTGTACCAGGCCGACGAATTCTTCTTCATCGAGATGAACACCCGCGTCCAGGTCGAGCATCCGGTGACCGAGATGATTACCGGGATCGACATCGTTCAGGAGCAGATCCGTGTCGCTGCCGGGCAGAGGCTGCGCTGGCGCCAGCGCGACATCGTTCGCCGCGGTCACGCCATCGAATGCCGGATCAATGCCGAGGATCCATGGACCTTCGTCCCGTCGCCGGGCCGGATCACCGCCTGGCACGCGCCGGGGGGGCCGGGGATCCGCGTCGACTCGCATGCGTACCAGAACTATTTCGTTCCGCCGAACTACGACTCGATGATCGGCAAGGTCATCGCCTACGGCGACACCCGCGAGCAGGCGATTGCGCGGATGCGGGTCGCGCTGTCCGAGATGGTCGTCGGTGGCATCAAGACCAACGTGCCCTTGCATCAGGAGCTGCTTCTCGACGAGAAATTCCTTCGTGGCGGCACGTCGATCCACTATCTCGAGGAGCGTCTCGCCCGGCGCAAGCAGGCGGCGTAGCGAAGCGTTGATCGCGCGAAACGCCGCTTGCGCATCCTGGCGGGGCCCGGACCGGTGCCCGGGGTCGCCGTGAACTACGTCGCGCTGCGGTTCGACGTCGAGGCCGGAACTGCCGACGCATGGTCCGACGCGCTGATCGACGCGGGCGCGCTGTCGGTCGATGCCGCCGATCCGGACGCGGGGACCGAGCGGGAAACCGCGCTGTTCGCGGAAGGCGACATCGAGTCCCGCGTCTGGTGGCCGATTTCGCGGCTGACCGCACTGTTCGATTCGACGCGGAGCCCGGAGCTTGCCCTCGCCGAGGCCGCGGACGCCCTCGGCCACCCCGCGCCCTCGCACCAGCTGTTCGACGTGGCGGACCGGGACTGGGTCGCCGCGACCCGATCGCAGTTCGCCCCGATCCGCGTCGCCGACGATCTCTGGGTTGTCCCGACGTGGTGCGACCCGCCGCGACCCCACGCAGTCAACATCGTGCTCGATCCTGGACTCGCTTTCGGCACCGGATCGCACCCGACCACGCACCTCTGCCTCGCCTGGTTGCGCGATGTCGTCGCCCGGGGAGCATCGGTGCTCGATTACGGCTGCGGGTCGGGAATCCTCGCCATCGCTGCGCTGAAGCTTGGCGCGTCCGACGCGACCGGCATCGACATCGACCCGCAGGCGGTGCAGGCGAGCGAAGCCAACGCAAAGGCCAATGGCGTCGTGGCCGAATTCGCGCTGCCCGATCGGCTGGGCCCGCGTCGGTACGACGTCGTGGTCGCCAACATACTTGCCAATCCGCTGCGCCTGCTCGCGCCGCTGCTTGCAGCGCATTGCAGGAGCGGAGGACGGATCGCGCTGTCCGGGATCCTGGAGGGGCAGACCGACGACGCGATCGCCGCCTACGCGCCGTGGTTTACCATCTCGCGCTGGCGGGCGAGCGAAGGCTGGGTGCTGCTCGCCGGCATCCGCAACGACGCATCCGCCTGACGTCGCGCGCTTCCGATCGCCGATGGCCGAACCGACATTCACCCGCTGTCCCGGTTGCGCGACGGTGTTTCGCGTTACGCCCGAGCAACTCGCACTGCGCGAAGGCCAGGTGCGCTGCGGTCATTGCCGCGCAGTGTTCGATGCGAATTCGCACCTCGTCTCGGTCGACATCCGGCCCCACGAAGACGAACAGACCGATGAGCTCATGCAGGGGCGGCCCACGGTCACGCTGCGGGATTCACACGCACTCCAGCCGGTCGCGCCGGCCGTGGCGACCAACCCGCCCGACGCGGCACCGCAGGAGGACGGGGGGACCCAGCCTGCGGTCGAAGGAACGGCATCGACGGCCGAGGAAAGTGGGCGCGAGCGCGAACGGACATCGTCCGACGCCGAAATGGCCGTCCCAGATGCCGCCGGGGCCGTGCCCGATTCCGCCGGGGCCATGTCCGATTCCGCCGGGGCGGCGCCCGAGCCCGAAGGGACGGCGCCGGATGCCGACGCGGGCGAGCGGGCGGCTCCCGGCGGCGGGTCGGCGTCGCCCGTCGCCGCGGAGGAGCTCGAGGCGGCACGGGCGGCGCTGCGCCGCCGCGCACCCCGGCCCCGCAGCGGCAATGCGTTCTACGTGTTCGCGATGCTGGTTCTCATCGCCGGACTCGGCGTTCAGGTGTTGCTGGAGTTTCACGACTCGCTGGCGGCCCGCATTCCGCGCCTGACCCCCGTCCTGGTTTCCGCGTGCCGCTGGCTTTCCTGCTCGGTCGGTCCGCCGCGCGACGCCTCGTCCCTGTCGATCGAGGGTTCCGACCTGCAGGCAGACCCGGCGCACCAGGGACTGCTGATCCTGACCGCAACCGTGCGCAACCGCTCGACCTACGCGCTCGCCTATCCGTACCTGGAATTGACGCTCACCGATGCGTCGGACCAGGTCGTCGTCCGACGCGCATTCGCGCCGTCGGAGTACCTGGGCAGCAATGCGGACCGCGATGCCGGCATTGCGGGGAACCGCGAGCAGCTGGTCAGGCTATTCATAGATGCGAGTACGACCCGACAGGCAGGCTACCGCCTCTACCTCTTCTATCCGTGAGGCCGGCCCGAACGCCTGACGGGCAATGAACAAATCTGGTGCAGCTTGGGGGCCGATTGCACCAATTTGCAACATGTATTAATGTGTTTGCCCCAATTCAGTGCCATCACGACGACACCGGTGAGGATTTGAAATAAAAGTCGTTAATAAACAATTGCTTGAGTGCAATTGTCTGGTGGCACGGAACTGGCTAAATACCTGCGCGTCCGGAAATCGGCCGCATGGCCCATTTTCCGCCCTCGTTTTTCAGGAGATCTTCGAATGAGCACCGCAGCCAACGTGCTGAAAATGATCAAGGACAAGGAAGTCAAATTCGTCGACCTGCGTTTCACCGACACCCGTGGCAAGGAGCAGCACGTGTCGGTGCCCGCCAAGGCCTTCGATGCCGACAAGTTCGAATCGGGCCACGCCTTCGACGGCTCCTCGATTGCGGGCTGGAAGGGAATCCAGGCTTCCGACATGCTGCTGATGCCCGATCCCGGCACGGCCAACATCGATCCCTTCATGGACGAGACGACGCTGATCCTCACCTGCGACGTCATCGAGCCTGCCGACGGCAAAGGCTATGAGCGCGATCCGCGTTCGCTCGCCAAGCGTGCCGAGGCCTATCTGAAGTCGACCGGGCTGGGCGATGTGTCGTACTTCGGTCCCGAGCCCGAATTCTTCGTCTTCGATTCGGTAGAGTGGTCGGTCGACATGTCCGGCAGCTACTGCAAGGTCTTCTCGTCGGAAGCCGCGTGGTCGACGGCCGAGAAGTTCGAGGGTGGCAACATGGGTCACCGCCCCTCCGTCAAGGGTGGCTATTTCCCCGTTCCCCCGGTCGACTCGCTGCAGGACATCCGCTCGGCGATGTGCCTGGCGCTCGAGCAGATGGGCGTCGAAGTCGAAGTCCATCACCACGAAGTCGCCACCGCGGGGCAGTGCGAGATCGGCACCAAGTTCGCGCCGCTGGTGCAGCGTGCCGACTGGCTGCAGATCCTGAAGTACGTCGTTCACAATACCGCGCACGCCTACGGCAAGACGGCGACGTTCATGCCCAAGCCGATCGTCGGCGACAACGGCTCCGGAATGCACGTGCACCAGTCGGTGTGGAAGGACGGCAAGAACCTGTTCGCGGGTGACGGCTACGCGGGGCTTTCGGATTTCGCGCTGTACTACATCGGCGGAATCATCAAGCACGCCAAGGCGCTCAACGCCATCACCAATCCGGGAACGAATTCCTACAAGCGGCTGGTTCCCGGCTTCGAGGCGCCGATCAACCTTGCCTATTCGGCGCGCAACCGCTCGGCATCCTGCCGGATCCCGTATGTGAGCAATCCGAAAGGCCGTCGGGTCGAGGTGCGCTTCCCGGATCCGACGGCGAATCCGTATCTCGCGTTCGCGGCGATGCTGATGGCCGGTCTCGACGGCGTGCAGAACAAGATCCACCCCGGCGATCCGATGGACAAGAATCTCTACGACCTCGAGCCGGAGGAAGCCGCCAAGGTGCCGCATCCCTGCGCGTCGCTGGACGAGGCGCTCGAGAACCTGGCGAAGGATCGCGAGTTCCTGACGCGCGGTGGCGTGTTCACCAACGACATGCTCGATGCGTACATCGACCTCAAGATGGAGGAAGTGACGCGCTTCCGCATGACGACGCATCCCGTCGAATACGACATGTACTACAGCCTGTAGGCGCCGCCGTTCGCCGCGCGACGGAATCATCGGGGGCGGGGGCCTGGCGGTCCGCCCGTGCAACCCGCCCCTTTTGATTCGCCGACGCGTTGGTTACACTCGGCGCAATGACTCGACGTGATCCCCGTTTCGTCGCGCTACGGCGCATCCTCCTCTCCCTCCCTGCTGCGGCGATGCTCGCCATGCCGGGGGCGCAGGCGGCGATCTGCAAGTACCTGGATCAGGACGGGAACGTCGTCTATTCGAACGTCGCCCCTTCCAAGGGATTCCGCAAGCTCTCCTGCGACATCGTCGAGGAGACGCCGCGCCGCGCATCGAGCGGCAACGGCGCACGATCGGCACCGACTCCCGAGGGGTTCCCGAAGGTTTCGCCGGACGTGCAGCGAAGCCGCGATGACACGCGCCGCAAGATACTCGACGACGAGCTCGCCAACGAGGAGAAGCTCCTCGCCGCAGCGCGGGATGCCTATGGCAACGGCGCGCCGCAGCCGCTGCCCGACGAGAAGAACGACGCCGAGAAATACCGGCAGCGGATCGCCAGACTGCGCCAGGCAGTCACCGTCCACGAGCGCAACGTCGACGCGCTGCGCAAGGAAATCGCCACGACGCGCTGACTTGCGCTTCCGGGATTCCGCGCGGGCGGCGATCCCCGGGGGCTTTCGCCGGTGCCGCAGCACGGGTCCGGCACCGGGTCCGGCCAGGCCGGCCGGGAGCCGGGCACGCTGATGCGCCTGCGGCTCATCCCTCCCAAGGCACCCGAGGCGCCACAGGCCACGCGGCGCGGGCTCGAATTGCTGGCGACCGCCGTGCTCCTGCTCGACGAGTCGCACCGCGTCGCGTATGTGAATCCCGCGGCCGAGAACCTTTTCGAGCTTTCGTTCGCCAAGTTCAAGGGCCATTCGGTCGACGAGGTCTTCGGCGGTGCCCCGGCGCTGCGGGCCGCGATCGACAAGGCCGTTCGCACGGGCGCGTCGTACACCGAGCAGGAGCTCGAGCTCGGCCTGCCGGGCAAGCCCAGGCTGCATCTCGCATGCACGGTGTCGCCGGTCGACACCCATGGCGGTACGCTGTTGCTGGAGTTCCGGCACATCGACCAGCAGCTGAAGATCGCGCGCGAGGAGCGTCAGCGCGAGCAACAGCAGGCCAATCGCGAGCTGATCCGGAATCTCGCCCACGAGATCAAGAATCCCCTGGGCGGGATCCGCGGTGCGGCGCAGCTGCTCGAGCGCGAGCTCGACCGTCCGCAACTGATCGAGTACACGCAAGTGATCATCGCCGAGGCCGATCGCCTGCGCGCGCTGGTCAATCGCCTGCTGTCACCGCATCGCGCCCCGTCCTATCGCCGCATCAACGTCCATGAAGTGCTGGTGCGGGTCAAGGGTCTGGTCCAGGCCGAGTTTCCGGCGATCCCGATCGTCTGCGATTTCGACACCAGCCTGCCGGATCTCGATGCCGACGCCGAGCAGCTGATGAAGGCGCTGCTCAACATCGTTCGCAATGCCGCGCAGGCGCTCGCCGGCAGCGCGGTTGCCGCGCCCGAGATCCACCTGAGAACGCGCGTCGCACGCGGCGTGACGCTCGCCAAGCGTCATCACCGGACGGCGCTTTCGATCGCCATCGAGGACAACGGCCCCGGCATTCCGGACGAATTGCGCGAGCGGATCTTCTTTCCACTGGTTTCGGGGCGCGATGGCGGCAGCGGCCTGGGCCTGACGATCGCGCAGACCTTCGTCTCGCAGCACGGCGGGACGATCGATTATGCGAGCGCCCCGGGGCATACGGTTTTCAACGTGCTGCTGCCGCTGTCTGCGAATCGCGGTTGAAGTCGGGAGATCTGACGTGACGATGGAAGTGGCCTACGTGAACGACAACGCGCCGTCCGGCGAGCGCGGGAACGCCGTGTGGATCGTCGACGACGATCGGTCGATCCGCTGGGTGCTGGAGAAAGCGCTGTCGCGCGAAGGCATCCCTTACCAGTCCTTCTCGTCGACCTACGAGGTCCTGCAGGCGCTGGCGATCAACGAGCCGGAGGTGCTGGTCTCGGACATCCGCATGCCGGGCGAATCCGGGTTGTCGCTGTTGCAGCAGGTCCGCGAGCGCCATCCTCACATCCCGGTCATCGTCATGACCGCGTACTCCGATCTCGACAGCGCGGTCGCTGCATTCCAGGGCGGCGCCTTCGAATACCTGCCCAAGCCTTTCGACGTCGACCATGCGATCGCCCTGATCCGGCGCGCGGCGAGCGAAACGCGCAAGCTGCCGGCCGCGCACGCCGCGGCTGCGGAGGCGCCCGAGATCCTCGGCCAGGCGCCCGCGATGCAGGAGGTGTTCCGGGCGATCGGCAGGCTGTCGCAATCCTCGGCCACCGTGCTCATCACCGGCGAATCGGGAACCGGCAAGGAGCTGGTCGCCCGCGCATTGCACCGGCACAGTCCGCGTGCCGCAGGACCGTTCGTCGCGATCAACACCGCGGCGATTCCCAAGGACCTGCTGGAGTCGGAGCTCTTCGGCCACGAGCGCGGCGCGTTCACCGGTGCGCAGACGACTCGGCGCGGCCGTTTCGAGCAGGCCGAGGGCGGCACGCTGTTTCTCGACGAGATCGGCGACATGCCGGCCGACCTGCAGGTGCGCCTGCTGCGCGTGCTGGCCGACGGCGAGTACTACCGCGTCGGCGGCCACGCGCCGCAGAAGTCGAGCGTGCGCATCATCGCGGCGACGCACCAGAACCTCGAGGAGCGCGTGCGGCAGGGGCTGTTCCGCGAGGACCTGATGCACCGGTTGAACGTCGTGCGCCTGCGCCTTCCCGCGCTGCGCGAACGGCGGGAGGACATCGCGCCGCTGGCGCGGCATTTCCTCCAGAAGAGCGCGCGCGATCTCGCGGTCGAGTCCAAGGTGTTTTCCGACGGCGCGCTCGAACTGCTGGCCACGTTCCACTTCCCCGGCAACGTGCGCCAACTCGAGAACATCTGCCACTGGATCACCGTGATGGCGCCCGGCCAGCGCGTCGAGGTCGCGGATCTGCCGCCCGAGGTGCGCGGCGGCGGCGCGCCGTTGCCCGCAGGCGAAGGGAACTGGCAGCAGGCGCTCGACCGAGAGCTCGCATCCGCGCTCGCCCGCGGCGAGCGCAACGTCGGCGATCGGCTCGAGCGCGAGTTCGAGAAGACGCTGATCCGCCGCGCGCTCGCGCACACCGGCGGGCACCGGATGGAAGCCGCGGCATGGCTGGGTTGGGGGCGCAACACCCTGACCCGCAAGATCCAGGAGCTCGGCATGGAGGCCGAGCTGCGCAAGGGCGAGCACGCGTAGCGCGGCAGCGCATGCAGGCGTGGCGGCGCGCCGGCCGATGCGGCGGCGCGAGCTGCGATGAAAACCCGCGACACGACGTCCGGGGGACCCGACGGCTGCGACAGGCAGCCAGCGCCAATCGGTGCCGGACGAAGCCTTCAGGACATCGCGAACTCGACGATTGCCGGCGCGTGATCGGAGGGCTTCTCGCCCTTCCGCGCATTGCGGTCGATCCGCGATGACGTGCACTGTGCAGCGAGCGGTCCCGACAGCAGGATGTGGTCGATGCGCAGGCCGCGGTTCTTGGGAAACGCGAGCTGCCGGTAATCCCACCAGCTGAACACGTTGGGCGGCTGCTCGAACAGCCGGAAGCTGTCCTCGAGGCCGGCGGCGAGGAATTCGCGGAACGCTGCGCGCTCGGGCTGCGAGCACAGCACCTGCCCTTCCCACAACGCAGGATCGTGGACGTCGCGATCGTCCGGCGCGACGTTGAAATCACCCGCCATCGCCAGCCGCGGATGCCGCGACAGCGCGTTGCGCAAATGCGCCGCCGCTGCGCGGCACCATTCGAGCTTGTACGCATACTTGTCGGTGCCGACCGCCTGGCCGTTCGGCACGTACACGCAGACGACGCGGACGCCTTCGACCGTCGCCGCGATGACGCGTTTCTGCGCGTCGTCGAAGCCGTCGATGCCCTGCGCGACGTCGGTGACCGCGAGCCCGGCGCGCGTGAGGATTGCGACGCCGTTATAGGTCTTCTGTCCGGCAAACGCCGATGCATAGCCGGCCTGCCGCAGCTCTTCCACCGGGAATTTCCCGTCCTCGAGCTTGGTTTCCTGCAGGCAGACGACGTCGGGCGTGTTCGCAGCCAGCCAGTCGACGAGCCGCGGCAGCCGGACGTTCAGCGAATTGACGTTCCAGGTGACGAGCTTCATCGCGGCTGCGAGCGCCTGCTGCTATTGCGGATAACCGGTGCCCCCTGCGGGTCCTGCGGGCTGCGCCGGGGACGCAGCCGGCGTCGCGGAAGGCGGCGCGGAAGGCGTCGCGGCGGGCGTTCCCGCGGGCTTTCCGGGCGCGGCATCCGGCGCGGCGGACAGCGGCGGTGCGTTCTTCGGATAGCCAGCCTGGTCGAGCAGGGCCTGCCAGCGCGATTCGTTGTAGCCGACCGACGTCAGCTTGTCACCGACCTGCAGCACCGGCGCCGACTGCCCGCCGGTCAGCGCCTTCAGCCGGGCGCCGCCTTCGGGCGTCGTGACGTCGACGGTGGCATGAGGCACGCCGCGCTTGACCAGCATCGCCTGCGCGTCGCGGCAGACGTCGCCGCAGTCGAACGTGTAGAGCGTGACCGGAAAGCCCTGCATTGCCTGGCGGGTCGCGAGCAGGGTCCTGTCGGTTTCGATGACGTTCCCCTGCAGCTGCTTCGCCTGCACCCCCTTGGCGCTGGGCGGCGGCGGCTGGTCGGAATAGACGACATGGCCGTCGGCGTCGACATAGCGGTAAAGCGTCTGCCCCCACGTCGGTGCCGCGACGGCCAGCGCCGTGCACAGGAGCGCCGCGGCGGCGCGGATCGGTTTCATGGCGAGTCCTCCCGGTGACGCGTCAATTCGTCTCGCACGCGACCATGCCATTATGGCGCAGAAGCGCATCGAGCTGCGGCGGCCGGCCGCGGAACGCAACGAACGATTCGAACGCCGAGCGCGTCCCGCCGCGCGCCAGCACCTCGTCGCGAAAGCGCGCGCCGACCTCGGGCGACAGGACGCCGCGTTCCTCGAACAGGCTGTACGCGTCCGCGGACAGCACTTCCGACCACAGGTAGCTGTAATAGCCGGCGCCATAGCTGCCCGCGAAAATGTGGGCGAACGCGTGCATGAAGCGGTCGTATGCGGGGCGCGGCACGACGGCCGTTTCGGCGCGCACCGCGTCCAGGACGGACTGGGGGCTCGCATATGCGCCGCCGCCGGGTTCAAAGGCGCTGTGCAGCAGCATGTCGAACAGCGCGAACTCGAGTTGCCGCACCATCGCCATTCCGCTTTCGAAATTGCGCGCGGCCAGCATGCGCTCGTACAGCGCGCGGGGCAGCGGCTCGCCGGTCGTGGCGTGCGCCGTCATCGACGACAGTACGCCCCACTCCCAGCAGTAGTTCTCCATCAGCTGGCTCGGAAGCTCGACGGCGTCCCATTCGACGCCCTGCAGGCCCGATATGCCCGCGACGTCGACCCGCGTCAGCAGCTGGTGCATGCCGTGGCCGAACTCGTGGAACAGCGTGATCAGCTCGCGGTGGGTCAGGTGCGCGGGCCGGTCGCCGACCGGCCCGGGGAAATTGCAGGTGAGGTAGGCGACCGGGTGCTGCAACCGCTCGGCCGTGTGGCGGCGATTGATGGCGTCGTCCATCCACGCGCCGCTCTGCTTGCCTTCGCGCGCATGGAGATCGAGATAGAACTGCCCGACCAGCGCGCCCTGCGAGTCGCGGATGTCGTAGAAGCGCACCGACGGATGCCACACTGCCGCGCTTCCCGCGCGGATGCGCACGCCGTAGATCGTCTCGACCACGCGGAACAACCCCGCGATTGCGCGCTCCTCGGGAAAGTATTCCCTCAGCTCCTGCTCGGAAAACGCGTAGCGGCGCGCCTTCAGCTTCTCGGCGGCCCAGGCGACATCCCATGCGGCCAGGTCGTCGATGCCGAGCTCCGTCTTGGCGAATTCGCGGAGCTCGGCGAATTCTCGCTGTGCGAAAGGCCTGGCGCGCGAGGCGAGATTGCGCAGGAAGGCGAGGACCTCGTCCGGTGTCTGCGCCATCTTGGGAACGAGCGACAGCGCGGCGTAATTCGGGTACCCGAGAAGTTGCGCCTCTTCGCGGCGCAATTCGAGGATCCGCGCGATCACCCCGGTGTTGTCCCAGTCGGGTGACGCACCGAGATCGGAGGCGACCGTGGTCGCTGCGCGGTGCACCAGCGCGCGCAGCGAGCGATCGTCGGCGTATTGCATCACGGGGACGTAGCAGGGCGAGCGCAGGGTCAGCTTGAAGCCACTGCGCCCCTCGGCTTCCGCCTCCGCGCGGGCAGCTGCGATCACGTCGGCCGGAATGCCCGCGAGCGCGAGCGCGTCGTCGACGTGATGCGACCAGGCGTTCTCGGCGTCGAGCACGTTGTCGTCGAACTTCGCCGACAGCATCGCGAGCTCCTCCTGCACTGCCTTGAGCCGGGCCTTGTCGGCATCGCCGAGCTCGGCACCCCCGAGCCGGAATTCGCGAAGTGCATTGTCGACCACCTTGCGCCGCGCCGGATCGAGGGCGGCGTACGACGGGCCCTGCGCGAGTGCACGATAGCGGTCGAACAACGGCGCGTGCTGCGCGATATCGGCGTAGAACGCGGTGATCTTCGGCAGGCCGGCATTGTAGGCATCGCGGATTTCCGGCGTGCTGACCACGGCATTGAGGTGCCCGACTGCGCCCCATGCGCGATCGAGGTGGTCGAGGACGACCTCGGTGGGAGCGACGACGGAATCCCAGGTTGCAGCCCGGGTGTCGGCCGCCACGGCAGCGAAGGCCGCGCGCGCCTGCGCAAGCAGCGCATCGATCGCCGGCCCGACGTGGGCGGCCTGGACCAGGTCGAACCGGGTCAGGCCGGAAAAATCGAGCAGAGGGTTGTTCGCGGTCATCGGGGGTTCCATGGAGGTGACTGCCGGCTCGCGGCAGTCATGTGCAATTCACGTGCCTGCCCGCGTCGGGGGCACGGCGGTCGCGGCTTCGAGCATCGCGTCGAGGGCGCGCAGGTCGTCCGGGGTGCCGACGTTGGCCCAGGGGCCGTCATAGCGCTCGCCCGACACGATGCCGCGGCCGATCCAGTCGCGATATAGCGGGAGCATCTTCAGCCTGACGCGGGGCGGCAGCCCGGCAAAGAGCGCGGTGTCGTAGATCCCGATGTTGCCGAACGTCAGGCGCGCGCTCGATGCGAGCGCAACCCGGCCGTCCTGCAGCGCGAAGTCGCCCTCGGGGTGATACGGCGGGTTGGGGACCATCACCATGTGCGCACGCGCTGCGGCGGGGTCGTTCGCCATGGCATCGATGCGGGCCGCGAGTGACGCATAGTCGAACGACGTCCAGATGTCGCCCGAGACGATCAGCGCCGGGCCCGGGCGCAGCAGCGGAAGCGCGGTCGCGACGCCGCCGGCAGTTTCGAGCGGCTCGCCCTCGGATGACCAGAGTATGCGCACCCCCAAGGCTGCGCCGTCGCCCAGTGCGGCCATCAGCAGGTCGCCCCGATGCGCGACGTTGATGACGATGTCGGTGAATCCCGCGCGCGCGAGGGCCTCGATCTGCCAGACGATCAGCGGCTTGCCGCCGGCGCGGAGCAGGGGCTTGGGCGTGTCGTCGGTCAGCGGGCGCATGCGCTCCCCGCGCCCGGCGGCCAGGATCATCGCGCTGGTCATCGATTTGCCATGCGTCCGGCCGCTTCAGGGCGAATGCGCGAAGCCGGGCGAGCGGCCTTCGAGCGCGTCCAGGATGCGGGCGAGAGGATCGAATTCCCGGTAACGTCCGCAGGCTCGCCGCAGGTAGCGCATGACGCGCGGCATGTCGGCCAGGTAGCGCTCCTTGCCATCGCGATGCTTGAGGCGCGCGAAGATGCCGAGGACCTTGAGCTGGCGCTGCACGCCCATCCACTCGTAGTCGCGCCAGAATGGCGCGAACCCGTCCGCGACCGGCAGCCCCGCCTTGCGGGCGCGCTCCCAGTAGCGGATCGCCCAGTCGAGCTCGTGCTCCTCGTCCCATTCGACGTAGGCATCGCGCAGCAGCGACACCAGGTCGTAGGTGATCGGGCCGTGGACGGCGTCCTGGAAATCGAGGACGCCGGGATTGGGCGTGCACACCATCAGGTTGCGCGAATGGTAGTCGCGATGCACGTAGACGCGCGGCTGCGCCAGGTTGTTCGCGATCAGCGCATCGAACGCCGCTTCCAGGGCCGCGTTTTCGGCGGGCGCCAGCGCGTGCCCGAGATGGCGGGCGACATACCACTCGGGGAACAGCATGAGCTCGCGCCGCAGCAGCGCTTCGTCGTAAGGCGGGAGCTCGTCCGGGCGGGTCGCGCGCTGCCACAGGATCAGCGCGTCGATGGCGTCGAGGTAGAGCGCATTCGCGCTGGCGTCATCGAGCGCCGACGCATAGGTCGTCGTGCCGAGGTCGCTCAGCAGCAGGAATCCGCGATCGAGATCGGCGGCGAGCACACGCGGCGCATTCACGCCGGCCCCCCGCAGCAATCCCGCGACGCGGACGAAGGGGCGGCAATCCTCCTGCGCGGGCGGTGCGTCCATCGCGATCAGCGTCGTCTCGCCCGGCGCGAGTCCGGGAGGGGCTGCGAGCGTCGCGCGGAAATAGCGGCGGAAGCTCGCGTCGGACGACGCCGGCGCGATCGAGAAATCGGGCAGGCGCAGCTCCGAAGCAAGCCAACGGCAAAGCTCGTCAAGCCGCGGGTCCGCGGTCGATTCACGGAGCATCGGAGGTCGGGCGTCGGCGTCCAGCGTGGTCGGGGCGCATTGCGGCGCGGACGGACGGCGCAACGCCCGGCTAGAATGCGCGAATTCTAGCAAACCGTCTCACCTCCGTTCCCTTCGATGAAGCTTCACGCCGGCCGGATTGCCGCCTGGGCCATTCTGCTCGCCGTGTCGGGAGCATCGCGGACGCTGCCTGCCCAGGAGCTTGCGCTCAAGCTTGCACCTGAAATCGCTGTGCCCGGGCCGCCCTCGAAGGCGGCGGTGCCGGGCGCGCCGGATGCAGGTGCTGCCGGCGCGCCCCATGGCGCCCTGTTCCTGCGCGCCGACCGGCTCGAGGGCGACAACCACCGGCTGACCGCCACGGGCCGCGTCGAATTGCGCACGCGCAATGAAACCGTGCTCGCCGACCATCTGTCGTATTCGATCGACGACCAGACGATATTCGGTGAAGGAAACGTGCTGTTGCGACGCGGCCTCGACTGGATCAGCGGACCGGAGCTTGAGTACCGGCGCGATACCCAGACCGGCTTCTTCAAGTCCCCGAGCTATTTCGTCTCCGAGGCGAATGCGCGCGGCGAGGCGTCGGAGATCCGCTTCCTCGGCCCCGATCGCTACGATGCTGCCGATGCGAGCTACACGACTTGCATCGCGCCGAACCCGGATTGGTACCTGCGCGGCAGCCAGATCGAGGTCGACAACCTGCGCAAGGTCGGCACCGCGCACGGGGCATCGGTGCACTTCCTCGACGTCCCGGTGCTCTATGCACCATGGCTCGAGTTTCCGCTGTCGAGCCAGCGCAAATCCGGCTTCCTGACACCGACGCTGGGTTCGACCGGGGTGCGCGGTCTCGAGATCGCGACACCCTACTACCTGAACCTCGCACCGAATTACGACGCGACGCTCACCCCGCGCCTGATGAGCAAGCGCGGCCTGATGCTCGGGGCCCAGTTCCGCTACCTGCTCGGGGATGGGAGCGCCCCGCTCGGCACGTCGGTCGGGGAGATGAATGCCGAGTACCTGCCGAACGATCGCGTGAACGGCGACAACCGCTATGCGCTGTCGTGGAAGGACAGCACGCAGTTCTCGCCATGGCTCGCCGGATTCTGGAACCTGAACAAGGTTTCGGACGACACGTACTTCGCGGATTTCGCCGATCGTGTCTCGGTGACTTCCCAGAAGTCGCTGCCCCGCGACGGCGGCCTGCAGGCGACGAGCGGGCCGTGGTCTCTGCTGGCACGGGTCCAGAGCTTCCAGACGCTGCAGGATCCGAACGAGCCGCCGGTGACGCCGCCCTACAACCGCCTGCCGCAGCTTCTGGGCACGCTGCGCGACACCGACTGGCTGGGGCTCACATGGAGCGGGACCGGCGAGTACGCGCGCTTCGCGCAGCCGGCGCTCGCGCCGACCGGCGACCGTTTCGTCCTCTATCCGACTGTCGCCTGGAGTCGGCGGGGCGCGGCGTGGTTCTTCACCGCGCGTGCCGGCCTGCACCTGCGCGAATATTCTCTCGACAGCCCGACGCCTGCGCTGCCGGAGCGGCATCTGA
Source organism: Casimicrobiaceae bacterium (assembly GCA_035470905.1). Classification (GTDB taxonomy): domain Bacteria; phylum Pseudomonadota; class Gammaproteobacteria; order Burkholderiales; family Casimicrobiaceae; genus VBCG01. The sequence continues at coordinate 8,588 of DATIQL010000281.1, read as the reverse complement.
GCTACGCGATTCCGATCACCAGCGTCGACGCGGGCCTGGTGTTCGAGCGGGATCTGAACTTCGGCAACACGCCGCTCACGCAGACGCTCGAGCCCCGCGCCTACTACGTCTACGTCCCGTATCGCAAGCAGGACAATGCGCCCGTGTTCGACACCGCGCTCGACGACTTCAACTTTTCCCAGCTGTTCTCGGACAACCGCTATATCGGCAACGACCGGATCGGCGATGCGAACCAGCTGACGATGGCGCTGACGTCGCGGTTTCTCGACGGCGTCACCGGCGGCGAGCGGCTGCGCCTCGCGGTCGGGCAGCGCTTCTACTTCGAGGACCAGCGCGTCAGCCTGAGCGAACCGCTGCGCTCCGCGTCGACCTCGGATTTCCTCGCTTCCGCCGAAGGGCGGCTGTCGGATGCGTGGTCGCTCGCGAGCCTGCTGCAGTACAACTTCGACGGGCAGCAGGTCGAGCGCCTGGACGCCGGTTTCCGCTATACGCCCTCGATCGGGCGCGTGTTCAACGCCACCTGGCGCTACACGCGGTCGACCTCCGATCCCACCAGCGGCCTCGGGCAGATCAAGCAGATCGACCTGTCAGGCCAGTGGCCCGTCGCCGGCAACTGGACGCTGGTCGGGCGCTGGAACTACTCGCTGACCGACAGCAAGACGCTGGAGGCGGTCGCGGGCATCGAGTACAATCGCGACTGCTGGGTGCTGCGCGTCGTGGGCCAGCGGCTGACGACGACCACGCAACAGGCGACGACGTCGGTGTTCGTGCAGCTCGAGTTGAACGGCCTCGCACGCGTCGGCACCAGCCCGCTCGAGCTCCTGCGTCGCAGCGTGCCGGGCTACACGCCGACGAACGAGCCTTCGTCGCGCGATCGCGGCCTCGCGCCGCTTCCCGAATTCTAGAATCTCAGGGGTGATCCGATGGCCCGTTGTCGTCCTTGGTTCGCTTTGCTTGCCCTGCTGTTCGCGTTCATCGCCGGCGGCGCAATCGCGCAGGCGCCCTCGCCCGCAGACCGGGGCCCGGCGGTCGTTCCGCTCGACCGCGTGATCGTCGTCGTCAACGACGAGGCGATCACGCAGTGGGACCTGAACGAGGAGCGGCGCGTCTTCCTTCGGCAGCTGAAGGCCTCGAACATCACGCCGCCGGCCGACGATGTGCTGGACAAGCAGGTGCTCCAGCGCCTGATCGTCCAGCGCGCGCTCCTGCAGTACGCCAAGGAATCCGGAATCCGCGTCGACGACACCACGGTCGAGAGGACGATCCTGCGCGTGGCCGAGGAGAACAAGCTCTCGCCCGAGCAGTTCCGTCAGGTGCTCGAGAACGAGCACATCCCGTATGCGAACTATCGCGAGGACCTGCGGCGGCAGATCATCATCCAGCGCGTGCGCGAGCGCGAGGTCGACAGCAAGGTGATCGTGACCGACGCGGAAGTCGACAACTACCTCGCCACCATCGCGTCGCAGGCGGGCGGCGACAGTGAATATCACCTGGCGCACATCTACATCACGGTTCCCGAGCAGGCCACGCCCGCCGCCGTCGAGGCGAGCCGGAAGCGCGCCGAGGATGCGATGTCGGAGCTCAAGGCGGGGAAGAGCTTCGGCGAAGTCGCGGCGACCTTTTCCGCCTCGCCCGATGCGTCGTCGGGCGGCGATCTCGGCTGGCGATCGAGCGCGAGGCTGCCCTCGGTGTTCGCCAGCGTGGTCCGCACGCTGAAGCCGGGCGAGGTGTCCGGCATCCTGCGCAGTCCCGCCGGCTTCCATATCGTCAAGCTGATCGAGGTCCGCGACCGCAACCAGCCGACGATCGTCGACCAGACGCACGCGCGGCACATCCTGATCAAGGTCAACGAGTCGACCTCCGAGGCCGATGCCAAGGCGAAGATCGATCGCCTGCGCGATCGCCTGCTCGGCGGTGCGAAGTTCGAGGACGTCGCGCGGGCGAATTCGGAGGACGCCTCGGCGGCCAAGGGCGGTGATCTCGGCTGGCTTTCTCCGGGCGACACCGTGCCCGATTTCGAGCATGCGATGGACAAGCTCAAGGTCGGCGAAATTTCCGAGCCGGTGCGCTCGCCGTTCGGATGGCACCTGATCGAGGTGCTCGGGCGCCGCAAGCAGGACATCACGAAGGAGCGCGAGCGCGAGCAGGCGCGCCAGGCGATACGCCAGCGCAAGAGCGACGAGCAGTGGGAAGAGTTCGTCCGCCAGCTTCGCGACCGGACCTACGTCGAGTACAAGACAGACGAGCGCTGAACGGGGGATTCTCCCGCGACGAAGGCGATCCGCGACAGCGGCACGCTGCGCCGATTGGCGAACGTGATCTCGATTCGCAGCCGATCGACGCGCGCCGGCATCCCGCCGGTCCGCGTCGCAACGGCGAGTCCGGCGCTGCCGTGCCGGAGCGCGCCGCCGCGCGCCGCCGCGGCCAGCGTCCACTGATCGCCCGCGCTCTCCCGCAGCAGCACGCGGATCTCCTCGACTTCCGCGTCGACAGGCAATCCCGCGACGAGCGTCGTCATCGGTCGCGGATCGATCCGCAAGTCGCCCGGCGATTCGAGCGTCACGCGGTTTTGCGCATCCGGCGCGAGTGCGAGCCTGCCCGGACCTGCGACGAGCGAACCGGCGCCCGCGGTCCACCCGTCGTCGTCGGCGTGATGCTGGCTGCCGAAGGTCCACAGCAGCGATCCGGGCGGCAGTCCGGCACGGGCCAGCAGGAAATCGATCGCCGCGTCCTCGAGCGGCGTGTTGCGCCAGGCGGTGTGCGGCGCATAGCCGGGGTCGTCCCGCGCGAGGCCGTTCGAGCCGTTCCACGCCATCGGGGAGACGAAGCGCGCGCCGGCGTTCCACAGGTCGCGCAGCGCCCGGTAGCCCTCGGCGTAGCCCGGATGCGCGCTCAGGTCGCGCAGGTCAGCGGTGTTGAACTCGACGATGGCGAATCCCGGGTCGATGTCCGCCAGCGTCGCGTAGAGCGATCTTCCGTTGTCCATCGGCATGTCGTTGGTCGCCGCGGGCCCGTAGACGATCCCGCCGAGATGCGCGTTGCGCGGCTTGCTGCCCTCGATCGATACGCCGCCGGAGTCGTAGTTCCTGACCGGGCTCGATTCCGTCAGCGCCAGCGACATGCAGCCTTCGGAGGGCGCCATCAACCCCTGTGACGACCAGATCCGGTCCCCCGGGATGCCGACATCGATCAGCCATTGCGCGAGCTCGTCGTAGTGGAGCGTCACCAGATGCCGGCGGAACATTTCCCATTCGTGCACCCAGCGGTCCGTCCAGTACGGACTCCCGGGATCGCGCGGGAACCTGCGCGGGGCATCGACGTCGCTCCAGTCCGCGAAGTTCCGTTTCGCGAGCTCGCCCGCCTGCCCGAGCGAAAGCGGTTGCGCGCGGCGATACGACGACAGATCGGGAACGCCGGGCTCGACGTCCCCAGCGTATGGGCCGGTGCCTGCGAGCCAGTGACGGAATTGCCTCAGCGTTCCCGGGTTGTAGTCGTACCACTGGGCCTCGGAGAAGAACGGATTGACATAGACGTCGGGGTCGAGGTTGACGCCGACGAACAGGTCCGGGCGTTCGCGCATGAACGTCACCAGATGCGCGGCCGCCTGCTGCAGGTTGCGCTTCTTGTACTTGCGCACCGTGCCTGCGTAGACGTTGAGCGTCAGTGCACGCGAGAGCTCCGGCGCCTCCTGCGAACCCGGAAGGTGCTTGAGCCAGTCGTCCGGCATCACCTGGTCGAGCTCGTTCCACTGGCAGTTCGCGACGTCTTCCTCCAGCCGGTCGTTGAGGTCCCATTCCGGGACCGTGCCCGAGGCGTCGGCCCAGATGCCGCCGTTGAGGGTCACGAGGACCGGCAGGCTGCGTCTGACGGCGTCGGCGAGCAGCGCCGACAGCGAGTCGTCGGCGACCGCGCGCGTGCCCTGCCTGCGCGTCGTATCGAAATCGGGATCGAACGCGTAATCGCCATCGACCCCGCGGGTCGTCCGGAGATAGAGGATGGGAACGCGCATGCCGATGCGCGTCGTCGACGACAGGTAGGGCGCGTAGCGCGTGTCGAGTCCTTCCGCGCTCCGCCCGGGGACCCCGGAGAGTGCGGGCAACAGGAAGAACGGACGCGCGTCGTCCGTGCCGCCGGGTTCGCCGGCGTCGCCTGTCGCGAAGTCGCGCCAGGTCTCGAATGCCTCGGCGGCGATCACGCTGCGCGATCCGAGCAGCGTCTCCCGTCCGTCCCTCGCGGTCGCGACGACCTCCAGCCGGCTCCGCACGCCGGCCGCGGACGAATCGCGTTGGGCAAGTAGGCCCTCGAATTCGAATCCGCAGGATCCGCCATCCGGATAGCCGGGGTAGACCGCTGCGACATCCTGGCGCGGAAGTCCGAATTGCGCGCGATGGCATGCGCCGCAGTAACGGATCTCGACGGCCTCGACGCCCAAAGGATCGAGCGCCCACCCGGAAATGCGGGCCCGTGTTCCGACAATGCCCTCGGCCGCGGGCTCGTCGACCCAGCCGATCGTCGCCGGCGCGCCGGCGACAGGGGCTGACGTAGAATCGGCCTGACGCATCGGCTTGGGTGCGCGCTTCCTCCACCGTCTTTTCCAGGCGTCGAACACCATGCGCGCAAACCCCGTCGGCCGTTTCACGCGCTGGCTGCGCGGGCGCACGCCCGGGATGCAGCGCGAGGCGACTCCACGGACGCCGACTCCGGATTCCCCGATCCCTGTGACCGCCACCGAGCGCAGGCTGGTGGCCGAGCCGTGGTATGTCGACCGGATCTCGGTTTCGGGCTCACGCCTCACCGCGGAAGGCTGGTCGATGCCCGTTCCCGGCGCTGCCGAACCTGCCGAAGGCTGGTTCAGCATCAACGGCAGGCGCTTCGACACCATCCGCTATCCACTCCCGCGGCCCGATGTCGGCGACGTGTTCTGGATGCGCGAGGGCGCCGCGATGTGCGGATTCGAGGCGACGATCGGGAATCTCGCGCAGCCCTATCCCGGCGGTGTCCTGGAGATCCGTCGCAATGTCTCCGACACGCCGGTGGTCGAGCGCGGCCGCGATTCGTGGTTCAAGCCCGACCCGGCGTTGCATGCCGACCTGCCCGACGAGGCGCGGCGCTTTCGCGTCATCGGCAATCGCGAAGCCGATGGGTTCCTGATCTCGGGTGCGACGGATTACCACCGGATCGATCGCGCAGTGCTCGGCGTTGCCGGGCGGCATCTCGCCGATTTCGACCGGGTCTTGGACTGGGGCGTGGGTTGCGGACGGGTCGCGCGCCATTTCCCCGCCGCGCGCACACAGGCACTGACCGGTTGCGACATCGATGCGGACAACGTCGCCTGGTGCGCGGCGCACCTGCCCGGGCATTTCGTGCATTGCTCGATCGCACCGCCGCTTCCCTTTCCGGATGCGAGCTTCGATGCGATCTACGGGATCTCGGTGTTCACCCATCTGCAGGAGCCGATGCAGCTGCGCTGGCTCGAGGAGCTCGCCAGGATCGCGGCGAGCGCTGCGCTGGTGGCCGTCACGATCCACGGCAGAACCGCGATCGATTTTTCGCGCCTGCCGCCTGCCGAGCACCGGCGGCTGGTCGACGAGGTCCGGCGTCACGGCGTGGTGTTCAACGGAGCCAATTCGCAGCTCGACGGCCATGCCGACCACGGCGGCGAATACGTCAACGTGCTGCACGATGCGGACTACGTGCGCAGGGTCTGGAACCGCTGGTTCGACGTCCTGCATATCCTGCCGGGATACATCCTGCATCACGATCTCGTGATGATGCGCCGGCGGTGATCGGCGGCAGGGCGGCGGCCCGGCCGGGCCGACCTGCTGAAAGGGCCGGATTGCGACCCGATGGCGATCGGGGCCCTCCTGCAGGCTGCGGTGACCCGTCAGCGTTCGTCGGTGGAATAGACGTAGGGCTTCTGCGGCACGGATCCTTCATCCATTTCGCGGCGCAGCTTCAGGTCGGTCGGAAGCTTGTCCCACCAGATCGCACGGCCGGCGCGCTGCTCGTTTTCGAGCTGCGGCTTGGCTGCGAGCAGGTCGCGCATGAATTTCGTGTGAGTCGAAACGTAGTCGCGCGCGGGAAGCATCGGCATGGCGGGTGTCTCGGGAGCGGAATCGAGAGCCGATTCTAGCATCGGTCCGGGCATGCGCCGTGGCCCGGCGGCCCGCGGCCACGTGGCCGGCACGGACAGGCACGGCTGTCTCAGGCGGGCTCGCGGCTGCGCATCGGTCCGGCGACGATGCGAAACGAAAAGAGCCGGCACTCGAGTGCGCCGTTCCACAGCGGTGTGCGCCGGTCGGGCTTGAGGCCGATCAGCTTGGCAAGGCGCAGATCGCCGGTGAAAAGGCATGCGGTCCACCCGCTGTAGCCCTTTTTCAGCGCATCGCCCAGGCGCGGATAGAACTCGGCGAGCTTGCGTGCGTCGTCGAGCCGCAGGCCGTACGGTGGATTCGACAGCAGCAGGCCCTCGGCCGCGGGCGCTGCGCGCGTCAGCACGTCGGCGCGCTCGACGCGGACGAACTCGGCGGCCCCGGCCGCCGCGAGGTTGGCCCCGGTCCTGGCGACCGATTGCGGCGACAGGTCGCTCGCGAAAATCGACACCGGCGAAGGTGGATGTCGCACCCGGTCACGCGCTGCCTGCTTCATCCGCTGCCACGCCGGTCCGTCGTACCACGAGAGCTTCTGGAACCCGAAGCCGCGCATCAGCCCCGGCGCGCGGTCGGCGGCAATCAGCGCGGCCTCGATCGCGATCGTGCCGCTGCCGCACATCGGGTCGAGGAGGGCGCGATCGGGCGTCCAGTGGGCGAGGGCGAGCAGTCCTGCGGCGAGGTTTTCACGAAGGGGCGCCTCCTCGCTTTCACGGCGATAGCCGCGCTTGAACAGGGCTTCGCCCGAGGTGTCGAGGTAGATCGTCGCTTCGCGCTCCGTCAGGTGGACGTGGACGCGGACGTCGGGCGCGCGCTTGTCGATCGAGGGGCGGACGCCCTGCTCGGCGCGGAAGCGGTCGCAGACGGCGTCCTTGACCCGAAGTGTCGCGAATTCGAGGCTCGCGAGCGGCGAGCGCGTCGCTGCGACGTCGACGCGCAGCGTCCGATCCGACCGGAAATGCCGGGTCCAGTCGATCGCGTGCACGGCGGCGTAGAGATCCCGCTCGTCGCGGTATGGGGCGGCCCCGACGCGCCACAGGATGCGGCTTGCGAGCCGCGACTCCAGATTCGCGCGGCAGGCGAGCGCGAGCTCGCCTGCGAAACCGACGCCGCCATCGACCGCCGCGACGTCGGTTGCGCCCAGCGCGCCGAGTTCCGCGGCCAGCGCCGTTTCGAGGCCGCGCGGACAGGATGCGAAGAAACGCTCGCTCACGCCGGGCCCGCGGGCCGGCGTCGGCCCCGCTCGCGAATCGGTCGCTGCATGCAGTTCGGTCGTCAGAACGGCTTCGCGACCACCAGCCAGACGATCGCGACCAGCAGCGGCAGCGCCGGAATCTCGTTGATCCAGCGATAGAACACGTGCCCGTGGCAGTTGCGGTCCTGCGCGAAGGCGCGCATCAGCCGCCCGAGGTAGAGGTGAAACGCGACCAGCGCGAGCACCAGCACGAGCTTGACGTGCAGCCATCCGCCGTTGAAACCGTAGCCCAGCCACAGCCAGAGCCCGAAGGCGATCGTCAGCACCGCGGCGGGCGTCATGATGCCGTAATAGAGCTTGCGCTCCATCGTCTTGAAGCGCTCGATGCCGATGCGGTCGTCGGAGGCGGCCATCGCGTGGTAGACGAAGAGGCGGGGCAGGTAGAACAGACCCGCGAACCACGAGGCCATGAAGACGATGTGCAGTGTCTTGACGATGGGCAAGGACGGATCTCCGCTGCGGGTCAGCTCATTCCAGCTTGATGTCGCCGTCGAACTTCGCGGCGAGCTTGAGGCCCGCAACCTCCAGCGTCACCCGTGCCGGGAACGTTTCCTTGCCGGCGATCGCTCCGGCCGCGATCGCCCTGGCGACCGCCTGCTCGATCTCGCGCTGCGAGCTGACGCCGACCATCTTGAGGAACTTGCGGATGCTGAGGTTCAGGGTTTCTTCGTTCATCATGGTCTCCTTCGGATTCCGCCCCGCACCGGGCAGGCATGTACGATGACGAACCTGCCGCCCCTTCGCCGGGACGCGTCGCGCCCCGTGCGGGCGGCGATCTGCGCCACGGTCGCGGAGGCAGCATTGTCCCACCAAACCGCCTCGAACCAGCGCTTTCCACCGCCATGAACGACCTCTACGAACGCCTTGCCGATGCCGTCGACGCGATCGCGCGCTACGAGGGCTATCCCCATGCCGATCGGCGCCAGGCATGGCTCGATCGCCTGAGCGTCAACCTGCCTGAACTGCGCATTCTGGAAACGCTGTCCGCGCGGCCAGATGCCGGATACCTGATGCCGGCATCGGCGCCGGTGCGACCGGGCGGCGCGGACGTGGGGGACGATACCCCTGGCATCGCACAGATCGCGCGCCGCTGCCGCGCGCGTCCAGGAGAAGCGGCAGGCGATGCGCTCGCGTCCCTCGCCAGGGCAGGCGCGAAATCGCAGCTCAACGCGTTCATCGCCCTC
>DATIQL010000280.1:0-1871 GCA_035470905.1 Casimicrobiaceae bacterium | reverse complement strand
CGTCAGGACCAGCAGCGGCTGGCCTCGTGGACCGTCGACGTGCTCGAGTGTGTCCGTTCCCACTGCTGGCGGATCGAACGGCGGCGTGTCGCCGAACGACGCCGAGTGAAACTGCTGTCCGCCGACGCGCATGACGAAATAGTGGCCGGAATACGGACGCTGGTAGACCGTTCCCGCCAGCCGCGGGTCGAGCTGGGAGCCGTTGCCGGTACCCGGATCGAGCGCCGCGAACAGGGAGTCCGCGTCGTGCTGCAGGTGCGTCGCCATCTCGCTCTCGTCGACCCAGACGATCATCCGGTCGGCAACGAACCACTGGACGACCAGGCCGCCCAGCAGCACCAGCACCACCCGGTTCAGGCGCTTCTGCAGCGACGTCATGGCGCGGCGTCGAAAACGTAGCCTTGCCCGCGCCGTGTCCGGATCATGTCGCGACCGAGCTTGTTGCGCAGGCGATTGACGTAGACCTCGATCACGTTGCTGTCGGGATCCGCGTCGAGTCCGTAAACGTGCGAAGCGAGCCAGGACTTGGAGAGTACCTCACCGCGATGGAGCATGAAGCAGCGCAACAGGCGGAACTCCAGACCGGTCAGGGATTCCGGACGCGCACCGTCGATGATCGCGCACTGGCGTTGTTCATCGAGTTCGACGGCGCCGCAGGCGAGCCGGGTCGCGCGCGATGCCCCTCGCCGCAGCAGCGCACGCACGCGCGCGAGCAGTTCCTCGAAATGGAAAGGCTTGCCGAGGTAGTCGTCCGCGCCCGCCTTCAATCCTTCGACGCGCTCGTGCCACTGGTCGCGTGCTGTCAGCACGATCACGGGGCTGGACATGCCTGAATTCCGCCAGCGGCGCAGGACTTCGAGGCCCGGCAGGCGGGGCAGGCCGAGGTCGAGCACCACGGCGTCGTAGTGCTCGGTCGCACCCAGGAATTCCCCGTTCTCTCCGTCCGCGGCGACATCGACCGCGAAACCTGCGCGTTCGAGGTCGGCCGCGAGCGTCGTGCGCAGCAGGTCTTGGTCTTCGATCAGCAGAAGGCGCATCGCGAGGCCCTTGGGTTTGCGATTCGCGGGACCCCCGGCAGCGAAGCCTGGTCGCTCCCGCGCCCCTGACAGCTTACGGCCGGCGCGATGGAGGGCCTTCGACCCAGATCAAAGCGCCGTCCGATGCGACCGGCACAGCGTGCTAAGCTCGTCGATCCACCCGCCCCCATGCACTGGAGCTGACCGGGCCCGGCCTACTTCCCGACGTCGATCCCGATGGGCTGCTCGAGTACTCGGTCGTCTACACCGACCGCGCCCTCAACCACATGTCGCGCCGGTTCCAGGGCGTCATGCGCGACGTCTCGGACACGCTTCGGCGCGTCTACCACGCCCGGTCGGCGATCGTCGTACCCGGCAGCGGCACCTTCGGCATGGAGGCGGTCGCACGGCAGTACGCGACGGGGAAGAAATGCCTGGTGCTCCGCAACGGCTGGTTCAGCTATCGCTGGACGCAGATCTTCGACGCGGGAAACATACCGTCGGAGTCACTGGTGCTGAAGGCGCGACCCGTCGCGGCCGGCAGCCAGGCACCCTGGGCGCCGGCGCCAATCGACGAGGTGGTCCGCACGATCGAGCGCGAGCGCCCGGCGCTGGTGTTCGCTCCCCACGTCGAGACGGCATCGGGGATCATCCTCCCCGATCCGTACCTGCGCGCAGTCGCGGACGCGGTGCACGCGGGCGGTGGCATGTTCGTCCTCGACTGCATCGCCTCGGGCGCGATGTGGGTCGACATGGCGGCCACCGGCGTCGACATCCTGGTCAGCGCGCCACAGAAGGGCTGGAGCAGCTACGCCGGGTTCGCGCTGGTGATGCTGGGCGAACGCGCAAGGTCCG
>DATIQL010000279.1:0-5592 GCA_035470905.1 Casimicrobiaceae bacterium | reverse complement strand
TCGCCGAATTGCGGGCGACGCGCGACGTGCTGACGAAGCACGCGCGCAAGATGAATGTCGCGATCGCCGGCGGCGGCACCCATCCGTTCCAGAAGTGGAGCGACCGCAAGATCTACCCGACCGAGCGATTCCTGTCGGTGTCGGAGAAGTACGGGTTCCTCGCCAAGCAGTTCACGGTGTTCGGCCAGCACGTGCACATCGGGTGCGCGAGCGCCGACGATGCGATCTACCTGAATCTCGCGCTGATCCGCTACGTGCCCCACTTCATCGCGCTCGCCGCGTCGAGCCCGTTCTACCAGGGCGTCGACACCGCGTTCGACTCGTCGCGGCTTTCCGTGGTGAACGCGTTCCCGCTGTCGGGTACGATGCCTTTCGTGGGCAGCTGGGCCGAATTCAACCGCTACTACGACCGGATGTTCGACCTCGGCATCGTCGCGAGCATGAAGGATTTCTACTGGGACATCCGGCCCAAGCCCGAGTACGGCACCGTCGAGATCCGCGTCTGCGACACGCCGCTGACCGTCGACCGCGCCGCCCAGATCGCCGCTTTCGCGCAGGCCCTGGCACGCTGGCTGTGGGAGACGCGACCGGAGGTCTCGCCGGACATCTACCTGACGCACAGCTACAACCGGTTCCAGGCTTGCAGGCATGGCTTCGCCGGCACCCTGATCGACGTGGCGAGCGGTGCATCGCGTCCCCTCGCAGACGACCTGCGTGAGACGCTGGACCTCCTCGCGCCCCATGCCGCCATGCTCGGCTCGCAGGATGCGCTTTCCGCGCTGCACACGACCCTGTCGCAGGGCAGCGATGCCGCCTGGCTGCGCGGCCAGTTCGCGAGCACCGGCACGCTGACCGACGTGGTCCGCAGGCAGGCCGCGCTGTGGGCGGGCTGAGATGACCATGCTGACCACCATCGCCTACTCGCTGCTCGCCCTCGATCAGACCGTCGCCAGCCTCGCGGGCAACTACGGCCCCTGGCTCTACGCGATCCTCTTTCTGGTGATCTTCGCGGAAACGGGACTCGTCGTGTTCCCGTTCCTTCCCGGCGACTCGATCCTGTTCATCTCCGGAACGGTGGTCGCGGTCGCCGGCCTCGACATCCACGTGCTCGTGCTCGTCCTGGCCTTCGCGGCGATCCTCGGCGACTCGGTCAATTACGGCATCGGCCACTACATCGGGCCGAAGGTCTTCAGCGAGCCCGAATCGCGATGGTTCAGGCGCGAGTACCTGCTGCGTACGCAGGCGTTCTACGACCGCTATGGCGGCGTCACGATCATCATCGGCCGCTTCATTCCGATCATCCGCACGTTCGCGCCGTTCCTGGCCGGCGTCGCGGGGATGCCCTACCGCCGCTTCCTGTCGTTCAACATCATCGGCGGCGCGTTGTGGATCGGCCTGCTGGTGTATGCGGGCTACGTGTTCGGCAACATTCCCTGGGTGAAGAGCAACCTGTCGCTGATTGTCATCGCCATCGTCATCGTGTCGCTGATGCCGGCGGTGACGACGTTCTTCCGCGAGCGGCGCACACGGCGCTCGTAGTCGGTGCCCTCGGCGGCAGGCATGGCCTGCGCCGCACTCGCGATCCGTGCGTTGGGAAGCGGCTCGGAGCCGGCGCCGCGCCCAGGTTCTTTGCATCGGGCAGCGGCACGGAGCCGGCGCGGCGCCCCCTCTGTGCAATGGGCAGCGGGGCGGGGCGGGCGCCGCGCCCGGGGTCCGTGAACGCCGGCCTGCGGGTCCCGGTGCGCCATCGCTCTAGGACATCCTGCCGTATGGGTTCCTGTCAGGCTCGCTCGCCGCACCACCCGCGACGGCCGGCACTGCCACGGGCGCTTCGCCCGCCCCGCCCCGCTGCCCCCGACCGATCGGTGGCGATTCGAAATCCGGAACCGTGGCGGTTCGATCGGTGGCGATTCGCGGAACCGGGGTGCGTTCCCGGGTTCCCTGCGACCGGCGCTTACGCACCGGCTGGCGAGCGGTGACCGGCTCTCACGACGGACGCCTGTGGCGCAGTCGTCGTGAAGCGGGTGGTGCGGCAAGCGAGCCGGTCCGCCCCGTTTGATTGCCGATGTACTCGAGCGCCGCCGCACCGGGACCCGCTCGACGACGCGTTTTGCGCCACCGAAGTCCAGAGTGGGAGTCGGTCACCGCTCGCCTGGTGCCGACGCGAGAAGCCGGTCGCCGCTCGCCCGATGCTGACTCGAGAAACCGAACGCCGCTCGCCGAACGCCGCGTCGTGCGCGCAAGGGCGCGCGAGCGCGTCAGACCCGCTTCGCCAGCGCCTGCGCGAGACCGATGTAGGTCGAAGGCGAGAGCGCGAGCAATCGCGCCTTGGCGTCCGCCGGCAGCGCCAGCGTGGCGATGAATTCGCGCAGCGATTCGGCAGTCATCCCCGTCTTGCCGCGGGTCAGCGCCTTGAGCTGCTCGTAGGGCTCGGGCAGCCCGTGACGGCGCATTACCGTCTGGATCGCTTCCGCGAGCACTTCCCAGTTCGCGTCGAGATCGGCCGCGACGCGCACCGGATCGGCTTCGAGCTTGGCCAGGCCTTGGCGCAGGGACACCCAGCCCAGCAGGGCGTGGCCGAGCGCGACCCCGAGGTTGCGCAGCACCGTCTAGTCGGTCAGGTCGCGCTGCCACCGCGACACCGGAAGCTTTTCCGCGAGATGGCGCAGCATCGCGTTGGACAGCCCGAGGTTTCCTTCCGAGTTCTCGAAGTAGATCGGATTGACCTTGTGGGGCATCGTCGACGACCCGACCTCGCCCTCGCGCATCCGCTGCCGGAAATACCCGAGCGACACGTAGCCCCAGATGTCGCGGTCGAGGTCGATCAGCACGGCATTCGCCCGCGCGACGGCGTCGCAGTATTCGGCGATGCAGTCGTGCGGCTCGATCTGCGTCGTGTACGGGTTGAACTCGAGGCCGAGGCCGGTGACGGTCCTCGCGGCGAGCCTTTCCCAGTCGACGTCGGGATACGCGACGACATGCGCGTTGTAGTTGCCGACGGCGCCGTTCATCTTGCCCTTGATCGGGACCCTGGCGAGCGCCGCGATCTGGCGCTCGAGCCGCGCGTAGACGTTGGCGATTTCCTTGCCGAGGGTCGTCGGCGTGGCCGCCTGCCCATGGGTGCGCGAGAGCATCGGCAGCGCGGCATGGGTGTGCGCGAGCGCGCGCAGGTCGGCGGCGACCGCCTCGAGCGTGGGCACGAGCACCTTCTCCCGAGCCTCGCGCAGCGCGAGCCCGTAGGAAAGGTTGTTGATGTCCTCGGACGTGCAGGCGAAATGGATGAATTCGGCGACCCGTGCGATCTCGGGAACGTCGGCGAAGCGTTCCTTCATCCAGTACTCGACGGCCTTGACGTCGTGATTCGTCTTGCGCTCGATCGCCTTGACCCGCGCGGCATCGGCCGGCGAGAACGACGCGCCGACCTCGGCGATGCGCGCTTTCGCGTCCGCGGAGAACGGCGCAACCTCGGGGACCGCAGGCTCCTCGGCCAGCGCCAGCAGCCACGCGAGCTCGACGCGAATCCGTTGCCGGATCAGCGCAAATTCGGAAAACTGCTCGCGCAGCGCATCGACCTTGCCGGCATAGCGGCCGTCGAGCGGCGAAAGCGCGGTCAAGCGGGCGTTTTCAGTCGTGTCCATCGGGTCGTGTCGGGCATCTCCTGCCTCGATCGAGTTTAGCACGCAGGTGCTGCACGCCTTGGCCGTCATGCATGCCCGCGCGCACCGCAAAGCACGTGCCTCGCCGACGCAGGATCGGGCGCTGCGATGCTATACTTTTTGCATGCCAAGATCGCACATCCGACGCGCCCATTCGTGCTGAAACTGATTGCCTCTCCGACCAGCCCCTTCGCGCGCAAGGTGCGCATCGCACTTGCCGAGAAGAAGATCGAGTACCAGCTGGTCCACGCGTCGCCCATGGATCCGGGCAACCCGGTGCATGAATGGAACCCGCTCGGCAAGCTGCCGGTGCTTATCCTCGACGACGGCACGCACCTGTACGACTCGCGCGTGATCGTCGAGTACATCGATCTCGTCAGCCCGGTGTCGCGGCTGATCCCGGAACCGGCGCGGCAGCGGATCGTCGTCAAGAAATGGGAAGCCCTGGCCGACGGGGTTTGCGACGCCACCGCGGCGATCGTCACGGAGCGGCGGCGCCCGGAAGCCCAGCGCAGCAGCGAATGGATCGACCGCCAGCGACGCAAGATCGAACAGGGAACCGCGGAGCTGGCGCGCGAGCTGGGAGACAGGGCGTGGTGCTACGGCGAGGCCTGCTCGCTCGCCGACATCGCGACTGGCAGCGCCCTGGGCTACCTCGACCTGCGGTATCCGGAACTTTTGTGGCGGGACCTGTATCCGAATCTCGGCCGCCTGGCCGAAAAGCTCGGCAAGCGGCCGTCCTTCGCCGACACCGCCCCGCCCGCCGCCTGACGGTGGCGCCGGGGCCGAAGCCCCAAGAGGAGCCCCATGAGCTGGCAACAAGCAAGCGCACGAGCCGCAGCGGCGGCTGCAACCCTGGCCCTGCTGGCCGCAGCGGTCGCGCACGCCGCCGTCCCGACGCAGGTCATCCACGTGAAGCTCCAGGATCCGTCGGTCGACCCGTCGGTCAAGAAGATGGAGATCGTCCTCGACCGCAATACGGTCAAGGCAGGCCGCGTCACGCTGGAAGCGGTCAACCTGTCGAAATCGCTGGTGCACGAGGTCCTGGTGCTGCACGACCCGGGCAAGAAGGCGCTGCCCTACGACGCCAGGAACGCCGAGGTGGACGAGAACCGCGTGCATTCGCTGGGCGAGGTCGGCGACCTCCCGCCCGGTCACTCGGGCACGCTGACGCTGAATCTCAAGCCCGGCAAATACCTGCTGTTCTGCAACGAGTCGGGGCACTACGCCGACGGCATGCGGACCGAGCTGACCGTCACGCCCTGACGCCGCCGCGGTCGGTTCCTACAGCGCCTGCTTGAGCTGGTCGAGAATCGCCGGATTCTCGAGCGTCGACGTGTCCTGAGTGATCTCCTCGCCCTTGGCGATCGAGCGCAGCAGCCTGCGCATGATCTTGCCCGAGCGCGTCTTGGGCAGGTTGTCGCCGAAGCGAATGTCCCTGGGCTTGGCGATCGGTCCGATTTCCTTGCCGACCCAGTCGCGCAACTGTTTCGCGAGCTCGGCTGCCTCGGTTCCGTCCGGACGCGCGCGCTTCAGCACCACGAACGCGCAGATCGCCTCGCCCGTCATGTCGTCGGGGCGTCCGACGACGGCAGCCTCGGCGACGATCGGGTTGGCAACCAGCGCCGACTCGATTTCCATCGTGCCCATCCGGTGCCCCGAGACGTTCAGCACGTCGTCGATGCGGCCCATGATCGTGAAGTAGCCGGTGGTCTTGTCGCGCACCGCGCCGTCGCCGGCGAGGTAGAGCCTGCCGCCCAGGTCTTCCGGGAAATAGGACTTCTGGTAGCGCTCCGGGTCGCCCCAGATCGTGCGCAGCATCGCCGGCCACGGCCGCTTGACGACGAGGATGCCGCCCTGCCCGTTCGTCACGTCGTTGCCGGTCTCGTCGACGATCGCCGCCGTGATGCCCGGGAACGGCAGCGTGCACGAGCCC
>DATIQL010000278.1:0-19080 GCA_035470905.1 Casimicrobiaceae bacterium | reverse complement strand
TCCGGTGGCGATGTAGCCGGTGATCGCTGGGAGAACGCGCGTCGTCGCGGCGAGCCGGCCGCCGAGCAGCCCCGCGAGCAGCAGCAGCCCGAAGACGACGAAACCGTTGGCCGCAGGCGGCCAGTGCGGCAGGAAGGCGGCCCCGGTCATCGCGCACGCCCCGCGCCGAGCGCTGCGCAAGCGGCGCCGATGAGACTCGCCTTACGGCAGGATCTTGTCACCGGCCATGCCGCGGTTCCTGTCGGGCTTGACCAGGTCCTCGCGGGAGACGCCGAGCCACATGACCAGCGACGCCATCACCAGCGCCGACGAGTAGATGCCGAAGCAGATCCCGATCGCCAGCGCGAGCGAGAAATAGTGCAGCGATTCGCCCCCGAAGAAGAAGATCGACAGCACCATCAGCAGCGTGCAGCCGTGGGTGATGATGGTCCGCGACAGCGTGCTGGTGATCGCGCTGTCGATGACATGGGTGACGCTCGCCTTGCGCATCTTGCGAAAGTTCTCGCGGATCCGGTCGGCGATGACGACCGACTCGTTGACCGAGTAGCCCAGCACCGCGAGCACCGCGGCCAGCACCGGCAGCGAGAATTCCCACTGGAAGAGGGCGAAGAACCCCAGGATGATGACCACGTCGTGCAGGTTGGCGATGATCGCCGCCACGGCGAATCGCCATTCGAAGCGCAGCGCCAGGTAGATGACGATGCCGAACGACACCAGCAGCAGGGCCAGCGCGCCGTTCTGGTAGAGCTCCTTGCCGACCTGCGGCCCGACGAACTCGACCCGGCGCTGCGTTGCGCTGGGATCGTCGGCCTTCAGCGCGGTCATGACGCGATCCGAGATCTGTGCGCTCGACACGCCTTCCTTCAGCGGCAGCCTGATCAGGGCCGTGTCCGATGCGCCGAAGCTCTGTGCCGAGGCCTCGCTGCCGAGTCCCAGCTTGTCCAGCGCCTGGCGAACCTTGCCGAAATCGACCGAATGGCCGTAGTTGACCTCGATCACCGTGCCGCCGCGGAAATCGACGCCGAGGTTGAGCCCCCTGACGCTGAGGAACACGACCGCGGCGACGAAGGTGACCAACGATATGACGTTGAACACCAGCGCGTGCCGCATGAAGGGGATGTCGCGCGAGATGCGGAAGAATTCCATGGTCGCGTATCCGGATATCTTGTGGACGGTGCGCGTCGCTCAGGACTTCGCGGGCGCCGTCGCCTTGGACGTCGGGTGCCACACCTGCCCGATCGAGATGTGATCGAGCTTGCGGCGCCCCCCGTAGATCAGCGCGACGATGCCGCGCGAGACGAACACCGCCGAGAACATCGAGGTCAGGATGCCCAGGACGTGGACGACGGCGAATCCCTTGACTGGCCCCGTGCCGAAGGCGAACAGCGCGATGCCCGCGATCATCGTCGTGACGTTCGAGTCCAGGATCGTGCCCCAGGCGCGCTCGTAGCCGGCCTGGATCGCCGCGTGCGGCGTCGATCCCCAGCGCAGCTCCTCGCGGATGCGCTCGTTGATCAGGACGTTGGCGTCGATCGCCATGCCCAGAGTCAGCGCGATCGCGGCCATCCCGGGCAGGGTCAGCGTCGCCTGCAGCATCGACAGGATCGCGACCAGCAGCATCAGGTTGACCACCAGCGCGATGGTCGAGATCACGCCCATCAGCATGTAATAGACGCAGATGAACGCGGCGAGCACGAGGAAGCCGTACTTGACCGAGTCGAAGCCCTTGGTGATGTTCTCCTTGCCGAGCGACGGACCGACGGTGCGCTCCTCGACGATCTCCATCGGCGCTGCAAGCGCGCCGGCGCGCATCAGCAGCGAGATGTCGTTCGCTTCGCGTGACGACATGTGGCCGCTGATCTGCACGCGACCGCCGCCGATTTCCTCGCGGATCACCGGCGCGGTGATGACCTCGGACTTGCCCTTCTCGATCAACAGGATGGCCATCCGCTTGCCGACATTGTCGCGCGTGACCTCCTTGAAGATCCGCGCGCCGGTGGGATCGAGGTTCACGTGGACCGCGGGCTCGCCCGTCTGCTGGTCGAACCCGGACTGCGCGTCGCTGATGCGATCACCGGTCAGCACGACCTGCCTGCGCACCAGCACGGGCTGGCCGTTGCGGTCGCTGAGGAGGTCGCTGCCGAAAGGCACGGAGCCGGCGCGCGCCGCGTCGAGCGCACCGGGATCGTCGTTGACCATGCGGATCTCGAGGGTCGCGGTGCGGCCCAGGATGTCCTTGGCGCGCGCGGTGTCCTGGACGCCGGGAAGCTGCACGACGACACGGTCGCTGCCGGCCTGCTGGATGATCGGCTCGGCGACGCCGAGCTCGTTGACGCGATTGCGCAGGATGGTGATGTTCTGCTGGACCGCGCCTTCCTGGATGCGCGTCTGCGCTTGGGGCGAGAGTGCCGCGACGAGGCGCAGGTCGCCGCCCGCGGCGTCCTGCTCGCGGACCTGGAGGTCGGGGAACGATTTCTCGATCTCGAACCGCGCTTTCTTGCGCTCGCCATCGTCCTTGAACCGCAGAACGACGCCGGATCCCTCGCGGCCCACGCCCGAGTAGATGACCTTCTTCTCCCGCATCAGCGAGCGGATGTCGGTCGTGTAGCGGTCGGCCGCCTTGTCGATCGCGGCCTTCATGTCGACCTGCAGCAGGAAATGCACGCCACCGCGCAGGTCGAGGCCCAGGTACATCGGGAGCGCGCCGATCGACGCCAGCCAGTGCGGAGACGACGACAGCAGGTTGAGGGCGACGATATAGTTGTCGCCGAGCTTCGACTGCAGCAGGTCCTTGGCGCGCAGCTGGGTGTCGTAGTCGCTGAAGCGCACCTTGATGCCGACCGGGTCGAGCTCGGTGCCGCGGTAGGGAATGTTCGCGGTCTTCAGGGTGTCCTCGACCGTGCCGAGGAGCGCGTTGTCGATCTTGACCGCGGACTTGGACGACGACACCTGGACGGCCGGCACCTCGGGGAAGAAGTTGGGCAGCGTGTAGAGCATGCCCAGGGCCAGCGCGACGGCGATGAGAACGTATTTCCAGAGCGGATACCGGTTCATGGGCGGGCGGGGCAGGGGCAGAGGTACGGGGGGGCGCGGGGCGGGGTGCAGAGGCGGGCGCTTGCGGCGTCCTACAGCCCCTTGATCGTGCCCTTGGGCAGCAGTTGCGCGATTGCCGCGCGCTGCACGACCATCTGCGTATTGGGGGCGATCTCGATCGTCGCGTACTGGTCGTCGAGCTTCACGATGCGTCCCAGGATGCCGCCGGAGGTGATGACCTCGTTGCCCTTCTCGAGGGCGGCGAGCATGGCGCGCGCTTCCTTCTGCTTCTTCTGCTGCGGGCGGATCAGCAGGAAATAGAACACGACGAAGATCGCGACCATCGGGAGGAAGGTCAGCAGCGTGTTCTCCTGGGTTGCGGCGCCTGCCGCCTGCGCATAAGCGGAAGTGATCAGCACGTCGGGGTCTCCGGTGGCAGTGACGGGAAATGAATCTTGCGGTCGCGCGAGGCTTCGATGGGAGAGCCCTGCGAGCGCGACCTGCCCCCGGGAGGGGCAATCAAATCAACTTCTCAGTTTAGCATGCGCTGCCGGCCGGCCGCGAATTCCGCGGCATAGGCATCGAGACGGTCCGCGGCGATGGCGTCGCGCAGCTCGGCCATCAGGGTCAGGTAGTAGTGGAGGTTGTGGATCGTCGCGAGGCGGGCGCCGAGGATCTCGTTGATCCGGTGCAGGTGGTGGAGGTAGCTGCGCGTGAAGTTGCGGCAGGTGTAGCAGCTGCACGTCGGGTCGAGCGGTTCCGTATCGGCCTTGTGGCGGGCATTGCGGATCCGGATGTCCCCGTGGCGCGTGAACAGCCATCCGTTGCGCGCATTGCGCGTCGGCAGTACGCAGTCGAACATGTCGATGCCCGCAGAAACGCCTGCGACCAGGTCCTCGGGCGTGCCCACGCCCATCAGGTAGCGGGGGCGATCGGCCGGCAGCCGCGCCGCGGTGTGCGACAGGATGCGCAGCATGTCTTCCTTGGGCTCGCCGACCGACAGGCCGCCGATGGCGTAGCCGTCGAAGCCCAGCGCCTGCAGTCCCGCGAGCGAGCGGTCGCGCAGGTCCTCGTACATGCCGCCCTGGACGATGCCGAAAAGGGCGTTCCGGTTGCCCATGTGCGCGGCCTTCGAAAGTGCCGCCCAGCGCAGCGACAGCTCCATCGACTTCGCGGCCTCGTCGTGGGTCGCGGGGTGGGGGGTGCACTCGTCGAACACCATCACGATGTCCGAGTCCAGCGCGCGCTGGATTTCCATTGACTTTTCGGGGGTCAGCAGCAGGCGGTCGCCGTTGACCGGGGAGGCGAAAGCGACGCCTTCCTCGCGCACCTTGCGCAGCGCACCCAGGCTCCATACCTGGAAACCGCCCGAATCGGTGAGGATCGATTTTTGCCATCCCATGAAGCGATGCAGGCCGCCATGGGCCGCGACGACCTCCTGGCCGGGCCGAAGCCACAGATGGAAGGTGTTGCCCAGGATGATCTGCGCACCGAGGCCGTCGAGCTCCGCCGGCGACATCGCCTTCACGGTGCCGTAGGTCCCGACCGGCATGAAGATCGGTGTCTCGATGACGCCGTGCGCGAGCGTCAGGCGCCCGCGACGGGCGCGGCCGGAGGTGCCGAGCAGCGCGAAAGGGACCGACATGCCGAAGCCCTGGGCCGCGCTATCCAGCGCGGACGCTCCCCGGTCGGGGTGATCCGCCATGGCCGGGGCGTCCCACCCTAGCCGAACGTGATCGTTCCGTCCGGATGGGTCGTGAGCCGCAAGGCGGGTCCAAAACCGTCCTGGATGAAAGCGCCGTCGAGGACGATCGCGAACGTGAATCCGCTGCGCCAGAGGTCGAGGTCGGCGCGGTTTGCCCAGCCTTTTGCGATCTGGTTCGGATCGCCCGGGACGATGCCGGTCGGGCAGCCTGCAGCGCCGAAGTCGAAGGCGTTCTTCCAAACCTGGTAGAAATTCCCGCCGAAGTCGGTGCCGTAGGTGCCGAAAGTCGCGAGGACCGGATACTGGGCGGCGATACCGATCTGGATGACGCATGCCGGGCCTGTGACGCGGAATGCGATCGCGGGATCGGGAAGGCCCCGCGCATTCGGCTGGGCCCATGTCGCGACCACGGTCGTGCCCGGCTTGGCCTGGTTGCCGCCCGCATAGGGACCGGGGTTTCCGCGCAGCGCGGACAGCGTCGTCACGCCCTGGGTGAGGGGGTGCGCCACGATGCTCGCCGGGGCCAGCGTGCGCACGGAATACGCGGTACCCACGCCGTCGGTCGTATTGGGATCGATCTGCTCGAGGGCGCCCCAGCCGTGCGGAATGATCGAACTCCCCGTGGCGTCGCTGCGATCCTGGTCGTAGAAGGTGCCGAGGACGACGGCGCGCCCGGCATTGGCGAATGCGGCAACGCGGTCGCCGACGACCGGCGAATTGGCGAATACGCTGTCCTCGAACAGCAGGATGACGTCGTAGTTCGCGAGCAGGCTGTCCAATGACGGGAGCGTCGACGTGAGATCGACGGCGGTGAACGTGTCGCCGGGAATCCGGGCACTGAAGTTGGCCGCGGTCTGGCTGGCGAAGGCGTTCGAGAGCACGGCGACGCGCGCTGCATGCGCGCTGGCCGCGACGGCGAAGCCAAGCAGGAGCGCCGCGGTGATCCGCAGCGTCGATGGTATTGCCAAGGTCAGTCGGTGCGGCAGCGCGCAAACAGCGTTGCCGGCGCAGGATTTCAGATGCTCTGGAGAGTAGCGGATGGCGGCTGTTTTGCCAATGGAATCCGCGATGGAAACGCCCTTCGTGCCGCCGATTTGTTGCGTGGGGATGATTGCCTTGCCGGTTTGTCGCCGGATGGCGACGTTTTCACATGCTTGCCGGAGCATCCACTCATCGGCCCGGCTCAAAGCGGGGCTCTGGCCCGGTCAAATCTGCGCCGCCGAGGTCCTTTCGAGCAGCATCGCATCGCCGTAGCTCATGAAGCGGTAGCGCTTCGCGATCGCGTGGGCGTACGCCCGGCGGATCGTGCCGTATCCGGCGAATGCGCTGACCAGCATCATCAACGTCGACTTCGGCAGGTGGAAATTGGTGAGCAGCCGGTCGACGACGCGAAAGCGGTAGCCGGGGGTGATGAACAGCGCCGTATCGCCGGCGCCGGCCTGCAGGTGCCCGGTCGGGTCCGCCGCGGCCTCGAGCGCCCGGAGGCTGGTGGTGCCGACCGCGACGACCCGGCCACCCCGTGCCCGCGTACGTTCGACCGCATCGGCGGTCGCTTGCGGGATCTCGTAGGTCTCCGAGTGCATCCGGTGCTCGGACAGCTGCTCGGTCTGGACCGGCTGAAACGTTCCCGCGCCCACGTGCAGCGTGACGAACGCCTGCTCCACGCCGCGCCGTGCCAGTGCGTCGAGCATCGGTGGATCGAAATGCAGGCCCGCCGTCGGCGCTGCGACCGCACCGCGCGCCCGTGCGTACACGGTCTGGTAGCGCTCGGCATCGGTGGCATCCGGCGCGTGGGTGATGTAAGGCGGCAGCGGCACCTCCCCGTGCTGCTCGAGCCAGTGGTGCAGTTCACCCACGCCGTCGAACCGCAGGCTGAAGAAGCGGCCGTCGCGTGCCTCGACGGTCGCGCGTGCATCCCCCGCCAACAGGACGACGCCGCCGACGCCGGGCGGATGGCTCGCCCGCAGCTGCACGATCGCGGCATCCGCCGCGGTGACGCGCTCGACCAGCATCTCGACTTCCCCGCCGGTCGGCTTGCGACCGCGGACGCGCGCGTTGATGACGCGCGTGTCGTTGAACACCAGCAAGTCTTTGGCGCCGAGCAGCGCCGGCAGGTCGGTGAAGCGCAGGTCGTCGAGCTTGGACCCGTCGACGTGCAGCAGGCGGCTCGAACTGCGTTCACGCGCAGGAGTCTGCGCGATGAGCTCGGGTGGCAGGTCGTAGTCGAAATCGGCGAGGGTGTAGGTCTTCGTTGACATCGAGGGCGGCCAGGACGAGCGAGGGTTGATGTTGCCTACAAATTGACGACGCGAATCGTTCGCGGTCCGGCGCGCTGCGTATGGCGCGATTGCAACGACGTCGACAGCCAGAACATCCCGCATCGTCGCATTCCTGTTGCACAACGCGGCGGCATCCGGGCTACAATGCCATCGTCATAGCGCAAGATCGGTCTGTACAAGGGCAAACCCGGCGAAAGCCGGGGGCGCAAAGTTTCCGGTCTAACGGGCCCAGCGGGCCCCACGATAGCGGGATTGCCGGACTGATTCGTGCGGGACGTCGCAGCGTCGCTGCGGCGCTTTCGCGCGAACGTTCGAGGATTGCGTCCAGCGCCGGATGGTATCGCGGCGTGAGCGGGTCGTCAGGGACGCCTTCCATTCCGCTTCGCGGGCCTGTGGGTGGTTCATTCACAGGTCTGGGGGCGATTTCATGCAGCAGCAAGTTCGAGCGTCACGCGGCCAGCGTGCCACTTTCCGTGGCCGGCCCGCCATCGACATTGCGTCACGGCTCCGCCGCTTCCTGACTCTCGCGGTCGCTGCCATCATCGCGTCGGTGGCGAGCGTTGCGGCGCATGCTGCGAGCCCGACCGGACTTCCGCACGGCGGGGCGTTCGCCAGAGGGCATATCCTGGTCGCGCCCAAGTCCAGCGTTGACGACGCGACGTTTGCCGGCGCGCTCTCCAGGGGCGGCGGGCATTCGATCGGCAGGATCGGCGGGACCCGCGTCCACATCGTGAATGTGCCTCCCGGCAACGAGGAGGCAGCCGTCAGGCGTCTGCAGGCCGATCCTGCGGTTAAATTCGCCGAGGTCGACCGTCTGATCTCCGCCGCCGGCACCGCCAACGATCCCTACTACACGAGCGAGTGGCACCTGCCGGACATCGGTGCGCCGACGGCGTGGGACTACGCCACCGGCAGCGGCGTCACGATCGCCATCCTCGACACCGGCGTCGACGGTACGCACCCCGACCTCGTGTCGCAGATGGTCCCGGGCTGGAATTTCTACAACAACAGCAGCAACACGGCGGACAGCAACGGCCACGGTACTGCGGTCGCCGGTACGGCAGCGGCGGCAACGAACAATGCCGCCGGCGTCGCATCGGTCGCCGGGGGCGCGAGGATCATGCCGGTGGTGATCGCGGATCCCAATGCCTGGGCGTACTGGAGCACGGTGGCGCAGGGGATCACGTGGGCAGCCGACCATGGGGCGCGCGTGGCGAGCCTGAGCTACCAGGGAGCCTCGGCCAGCTCGACGATCCAGAGCGCGGCGAGCTACCTGCGCTCGAAGGGCGGCGTCTTGTTCGTCGCCGCCGGCAACACGGGCGCCATCGACAATACCGCGCCGACCTCCCTGATGATGGTCGTTTCGGCCATCCAGCAGGGCGACACGCTCGCCAGCTTCTCGACCTACGGCTCGTTCGTCGACATCTCCGCGCCGGGCAACAACATCATTTCGACGGCGATGGGCGGCGGTTACTGGAATTGCTGGGGCACATCGTTCGCGACACCGATCGTCGCGGCGACCGCGGCGCTCATCCTCTCCGAACGTCCGGATTTCACGCCGTCCCAGGTCGATGCGACGCTCGAGTCGACGGCCAAGGATCTCGGTGCCCCGGGATACGACGTCTACTACGGGTATGGGAACGTGAATGCCGCCGCGGCGCTGCAGTACGCAGCGAGTGTGCCGCTCGCTCCGGCGCCGGATACGATGGCGCCGACGGTTGCGGTCACGTCGCCGGCCGGAGGCACCACGGTCGCCGGCACCGTCAGCGTCAGCGCCAACGCGTCGGATAACGTCGGGGTGACGCATGTCGACCTGCGCGTCAACGGTGTGGTCGTGGCCAGCGACACGACATCGCCCTATGCGTTCTCGTGGAACTCGGCCGGAGTCGCGAACGGCACGGTGACGCTCACGGCGGCGGCCTACGATGCTGCCGGCAATTCGGCCGTGTCCTCGCCCGTCGCGGTCAACGTGTCCAACACGGTGACGCCGCCACCGGACACCACGCCGCCGACCGTATCCATCGCGTCGCCCACCGGTGGCACCGTTTCCGGCAATGTCCCGGTCTCCGTGAATGCGTCGGACAACGTCAGCGTGACGCGGGTCGACCTGCTGGTAAACGGTGCGGTGGTCGCGACGAGCAACGTCGGGCCGTGGCAATTCACATGGAACTCGGCCACGGTGTCGAACGGCAGCGCAACGTTGACCGCGAAGGCTTACGACGCGGCAGGCAATGTCGCCACATCGTCCACCGTCTCGGTCAACGTGTCGAATGGCGTGAGCACGTCCGTCTCCGATACGACGCCACCTGTCGTGGCGATCACCAGCCCGTCCAACGGCAGCACCGTGCCGTCGAAGGTGGTTTCGATCAACACCAGTGCCACGGACAATTCCGGCGCCGCCGGCATCACCCAGCGGCTCTACATCGACGGTGTCCTGGTCACGACGGTTCAGGGCGGAGCACTCGGCTACAACTGGAACGCCAGGAAGGCTGCATCGGGCACGCACGCGATCAAGGCGATCGCCACCGACGCCGCGGGAAACAGCGCGACCACCCAGATCCAGGTGACGAAGAAATAGCCGAAGTCGAAACGAGGCAGGCGGGGCGGACCCGGTCCGCCCCGTTTTGCTTTCGACCCCGGGGGCACGTGGTCCGATGCTCGCGGCCCGCCGATTGCATGCGATCGGTGAGGGAAGTGGGCGTCAGGCGACGGCGCTGTAGTGCCGGGGCGGCCTGTAGGCGAGATGCCGCAGCAATGGCAAGCGCTTCACGAACCGCAGCAGCCCGTGCTGCTCGACCCACAGCGCATATTGGACGTAGGCCGGATCGCGCGACAGGTGGCGCTCCTCGGTCTTGGCGCGCAGGTAATACAACAGGTTGACACCGAGCAGCATCGCGCAGCGGGCGATCGTTTCCCCGACGTCGCCGCGAGGCATGAACGGCACCGAGATCATCCACCAGCTCAGGTTCTTGGCGAGATAGGCCGGGTGCCGGGTCCAGCGGTACGGGCCGCTGGTGATGATCCCCCGGTGCGTCAGGTTGGAGAAGCGCGCACCGAAGGACACGGTCGCCCAGACATAGATCGCGCTGAGCGCAAGGATCGCGCTGCCCCAGGCGGCGTAGAGGGCCGGCCTGTAGGCGAGCCAAGCGCCCCACGGATAGCCGGTGTCGTAAGGGAGGTAACGGCGCCCCACCAGCGACCAGAAAGGCTCGTAGCAGGCGAGGGTGACGGCCCAGCCAAGCAGGGTCGGCTCGGCCGAGCGCAGATGGGTGTCGGTGAGCCGGAACGACATCAGGTAGCCGAGCGTCGCGATGCCGACGTCGAGGAAGAAGACGAAGCGGTAGGCAAACTCGTAGATGCTCGCGAATGCGGTCAATGACCCGAAGTCGAACAGCAGCAACCACTTCAGGTCGCCGCACATGTAGCTGAACATCAGCGCGAGGAAGTAGCCCTTGATCGTCCAGCCGAGCAGGTGCTGGACCAGGACCCCCCGATCCAGCGCATTCCACCTCATCGTGACCAGCATCCCCATCTGCCAGTAGCCGTCGCGCGGCTGCCTCATCCTGCGGTCGACCCAGTAGATGTAGGGGATGGCGAGGGCGATCCACGGCACGATCAGGAGGCGCAGGAAATCGCGGTAGTTTCCGTAGAGATCGCCGTGGTACTCGGGGACCAGACAGTACGCCAGCGCGACCAAGGCGATCGACGCCAGCAGTCCCGCGAACTTGACGAACGTACGCGGCCACGACGGATCGTCGTGTTCCAGATCGAGGCCGGTCGATGCGCGAAGATGAACTTTCTGCCAGCCCAGATCGACCGCAAAGATTGCCGCCGTCGTCACGGCGATGACGAACATCGCGCTGTGCAGGACATCGTCGTCGAAGGGGCGCAGCAGGCGCAAAGCGACGATCGCGCCGAGGAATGCGATCACGCCGGACGCGGCAACCGCTGGATGCGTGGCCGACCGCGGAGGCTTGGCGTGGATCGGGTGCATGGTCACGCTGGCTTCAGGTCTTCGCTCGGGTTTGCGCATGGCCGGTGCCGGGAATCCGGCGGAACGCATCCTATCCTGCCGCCGGCGCCGTTGTCCTGGGCACCGACACGCGGCACCGCAAAAGGAAAGGGCCCCTTGCGGGGCCCTCGTTCACATGCGCGGACCGATGGCGGTCGGCGCAGGCGCCGGATGGTCGGTGCGATCGGTCCGGTGCGCCTCAGGCAGCCCGGGCAGTGCGGCGCATGCCCATTGTTGCAGCCGCGAGCAGACCCAGACCTACCAAGGCCAATGTCGCGGGCTCGGGGATGTTGCCGCCGCTGCTCGCGCCGCCGCCGCCGCTGCTGGAACTGCTGCTGGAACTGCTGCTGGAACTGCCGGTGGTCGTGTACGCCGCCCCAGTGGAACCGGCACAACCATGACCCGCCGTAAAGGATGTGCAGATGTCGACGGCGAAGTAAGCGCCCGGATTCTGGGAATCGAGAGCCGTGTTCGAAACGAAGCTGGTCTCCAGCAGGCCGGATGCGGTCAGGTCGAAGCTCAAGGGACCTGCAAAGGGAGCATTGCCGCCCGTCCCGCAAACCGCTGTCGTGCAAAGCAGTCCGTACTGAAAGGTCCCTGCGCCGTCATTGCTGATCGGCGACGTGGCGCTCAGGCTGAACCCCGTGGTGAGGTTGCTGAAGCTCGCGCTGGTGATCGTCGGTATGCCGCTGTCGAGCGTGAACGTGAGCGGCACAAGCCCGGTGTTTACGAAGCCGACGCCGGGGGCCAGGTTGACGGTGACGCTCACCTCGTCGGTTGTCACCTGGGAAACGGTCACCGTACCGTAGTTGCCGGCGCCCAGCGTACTGGCTTGGTCGAGGGTGAAGATCAGCGACGCGGAGGCAGGCGCGGCGCCGAAGAGCAGGAGCCCTGCGAAGACCAGTATTCGGCTCAAATCACGTTTCATTTACTGATCCATTCTCGATGGTTTGGAAGCACGCGGGTAGTAGCAAGGTCCGAGCCATGTAATGTAACCATATGAATCATATGAACTTAGCGTCTGCCCTTTGTGCGAAAGCCTCGGCAAATGTAAAGTCCCCCGACAGCTGATGGCACGGATATTGCAGACTACAAATTGACGGGGCGATACGTGCGGGTGGCGGTTCATCCTGAATCGCGATGGGCCGGTCCTGGTGCCGGGGAAGGGAGTCGAACCCTCACGCTGTTGCCAGCGGCGGATTTTGAGTCCGCTGCGTCTGCCATTCCGCCACCCCGGCGAGGTAGGGGCGTCGTCCCGCATGCCCGGGGCGCCCGCGATGCGGACGCGCATTATCGCGGAAAAGTCAGACGTGTGCGAACGCCATCGCGCCCAGGACCACTGCCCCCGCTGCGCCACCGTAAGAGAAGTATTGCAGCCATCGGCTCCGGGTCAGCAGCGTAATCGCCGCGAGCGCGATCGAGATCTGGATCAGCGTCGTCGCCTGCGCCCAGCGATGGTGGACGTGCATCGACGCCTCGCTCCTTTCCTCGAGCTCGGTCGATCGCTTCTCCAGCGCCTGGGCCCTGGCCATGATTTCCTGTTTTTCCTTGTCGTAGCGCGCGACCTCGGCGCGGTACTTGTCCGCCGCCGGCCCGCTCGCCAGGGCCGACCCCAGCTCCGCCAGGTTCTGCTTGCTGCTCTTCGACTGGTAGAAATTCCATTGGTCCGACGCCTCTGTCCTGCGGATCGCCGAATCGTTCTTGTAGAGCAGGGCGTCGTTCTGCGTCGCCCCGCCCATGTATCCGAAAAAAGCGCCGATCGTGGCGAAGATCGCGGTCATCACCGCGATGCGCCCGGAGAACGGGTCGCCGGAGTGGGCGGCATGCTCGACTTCGTGGTCGTGCGGACCGTGCACGTGGAACCCGTCTTCGGACATCGTGGATTCTCCCTGGGGTTGTCGAGGTTTCGTCAAGCCGGCGGAGGGCGCCGGACGTAGGTCACGTAGTCGTAGGCGAACCCCTCGGGGCCATCGAGGCTGCGATGCTCGCGCGTCGCCTCCTGCCATTGCGCGGGGTCGAGGGCGGGGAACGTCGCGTCGCCTTCGAAGGCGCGCGCGATCTCGGTGACGTACGCAGTCCCTGCCATTGGCAATGCGAGCCGGTAGAGCTCGGCGCCGCCGATGCAGAACGCGGGTTCGGGAAGGTCGACTCGCGCGAGCGCGTCCGCGAGCGAGGTCACGACGATCGCGCCTTCGGCCTTGAAGTCCGATTGCCGGGTGACGACGATGTTCTGCCGCTGCGGCAGGGGCCTTCCGAGCGAGTCCCAGGTGCGCCGCCCCATGATGACCGCGTGACCGGTCGTGAGCATGCGGAAGTGGCGCAGGTCGTCGGGGAGCCGCCACGGAAGCGCGCCGTCGCGACCGATGACACCGTTGCGCGCGACAGCGGCGATCAGCGCGAGTGGCGATTGCATGAGGCGGGTCGCGTCGGCTGGCGTGCTTGCGCGGACCGGCTGCCGAACGGAAGGGCGCGTCCGGAAGCAGACGGACGCCGCCGGACATGGGTTCGCGCCGGCGGAGGGAATGTCATAATCGGCCAATTATAACGAGAGCCGCAGCCGCATCGCGTGTACTATCCGCGCTCATTCCTCAAGTTCATCCTCCTCGGCTTTCTGCTGGTCAGCCTGCCGCTCGTCTATGCGCTCGGCGAGCTGATCCTGTCGATCGACCGGCTCGAGTCGCAGGGCCGGCAGGAGGTGCTGCAGGCCGCCCAAGCCGGCAGGACGAGTCGCCTGCTCTACGAGCAGTCGACGACGCTCGAGCGAATTGCGCGACAGCACCTGATCCTCGAGGACAGCGCGTTGCTCGACGAATACGCGCGCCTGCGCCAGGACTTCCGCAACACGACGCAACAGCTGGCGGCGCTGCCGCTCGAGCCTGGCCAGCTCGCGGCCCTCGACGGGCTCGCGCAGCGCGAGAGCCAGCTGCACAAGCTTCTGATCGATCCGGACCGAACCCCCGCGATCGCCACCGAGATTGCCGACGGGTACGCGAAGCTCGTCAATGGCGCCCAGTCGATGCTTGCCGCGAGCAACCAGCTGACCCAGCGGGCGATCGACCGCCTGCAGGAGACGGCGACCCAGGGCCGCGAGAAGTGGATCTACGTGGGCCTCGCGACCGTCGGCATCGCCATTGCGCTCGCCATCGTGTTCGCGACATTGATCGCGCGACCGATCCGGCAGCTCGATCTTGCCGTCCGGCGCATGGGGCGCGCCGATTTCACCCACGCGATCGAGGTGTCGGGTCCGCAGGACCTGCGCTACCTGGGCCAGCGTCTCGAGTGGCTTCGTTCACGGCTCTCCGAGCTCGAGCAGCAGCAGACGCGCTTCCTGCGCCATGTCTCGCACGAGCTCAAGACCCCGCTCACGGCAGTTCGCGAAGGGGCCGAGCTCCTGCGCGACGACATCGGCGGGAAGCTGACGCCCGAGCAGCGCGACATCGTTCGCATCGTCCGCGACAACACGTTGTCGCTGCAGAAGCTGATCGAGGACCTGCTCGCCTATCACCAGACGCGTGCGATGGAGCCGGCGACGCTTGGGCCGGTCGCGCTTTCCGACGTCGTGAACCGGGTGATCAAGGAACAGAAGCTGGCGGCGCTCGGCCGGATGGTCACCTTCGAGACGCACATGCGTCCGGTGCTGGTGGTGGGCGATGCCGAGAAACTGCGCACGGTCGTCGACAACCTGGTGTCGAACGCGATCAAGTATTCGCCCCGGTCGGCGACGATACGCCTCGACATGGGCGCCAGGGACGGTTATGCCGCGCTCGACGTCATCGACGAAGGACCGGGGGTCTCGCCGGAGGATCGGACGCGGATCTTCGAATCGTTCTATCAGGGACCTGCACCTGCCGACGGCCGGATCAAGGGATCGGGCCTCGGGCTGGCGATTGCCCGCGAGTACGCGCTTGCCCACGGCGGAAAGATCGAGGTCGCCGGTCGCGACGACGGCAGGAGCGGGGCATGTTTCAGGCTTTCGCTGCCGCTTGCGATGCGCGAAGCGGCGCCGAGGGCCCGCGCAACCGCCGCGCTGCTGGCAGAAGGCAAATGAATCTTCGGCGCCTGATAATGGGCATCGGCGTCGCCGCGATGCTGGGCGGGTGCGCGATCAAGGGCACGCCGATCCTGGAGCCCGGCCAGGTGTTCGTGCCTGACGTCGGTCCGCCCGTTTCGACGTCGCCGCCGCTGGTGGAATCGCCGCCTTTCGAGCCGGTGCCCCCCCCGCCCGATGTTGCGCGAAGCGCATCGGCTCCGGCACCTGCCGCGC
This sequence comes from Casimicrobiaceae bacterium, assembly GCA_035470905.1. GTDB lineage: Bacteria > Pseudomonadota > Gammaproteobacteria > Burkholderiales > Casimicrobiaceae > VBCG01. The sequence goes on along the minus strand of DATIQL010000278.1, from coordinate 3,787 downwards.
CGGTCGAGCCCGCGGCTCCACCTGCCGTACCTGCACCGACCGAAGCCGCGGGTGCGACTTCGGCCCCTGCTGCAATCCCGACGACTGCCGAGCCCGGCGAGCACGCCGCAGTCGCAAGCGAGCCCGCGGTATTCGGTGCGCAGACCGAGACCGTTATGCCGAACGGGCAGGGCAGCACAGTGGCGCCAGCCGAGCCGACCGAAGACCAGCAACTGCTGCGGTTGCTGGCTGATCTCCAGCGCTACGGTACTCTGCAGGCGGACGAGCTGAAGCGCGAGATCACCCAGGCGAATGCTGCACTCGCCCGGCAGCCCATCGACGTGAACCGCCTGCGCCTCGCGGTGCTGTATACGATGCTGCGGAGCTCGCCTCAAGACGACCAGCGTGCGCTCCAGCTGCTCGATACCGTATCGCGGGCCTCGACCGCGGCACCGGCCGTCCGCTATCTTGCCGCCGTGCTCCAGGCTCAGGTCATCGAGCGCCAGCGGGCGGTCAAGACCGAGCAGCAGAAAGGCGACGCCGCCATCCAGAAGCTCGAGGCCCTTCGCGCGATGGAGCAGAGCCTGTTCCGCGATCGCGTCCGGTCGGGCGGGGACGGCGGCGGCGGCGGCGCCGGTGGCAGCGGACGGTGACGGTCAAAGACGGTGGTGACGGTCATGGACATTGGCGCGCCGGCGCAACGGGCGAACGGCATCGTCGACGCGACGAACGCCCGGTTACCTGAAGGACATCGATGAATCCAGGCGACATCCTGCTGGTCGACGACGATCCCGACTTGCTGAAGCTCATCAGTCTGCGGCTGACGTCGGCCGGCTACAGCGTGCGCACCGCGGACAGCGGCGAAACGGCGCTGGCGGCCATTGCGGTCCAGCGGCCGGCCGCCGTCGTCACCGATCTCCGCATGCCGGGGATCGACGGCCTGCAGTTGTTCGAGGCGATCCATCGCCAGCATGCGGCGATGCCGGTGATCATCCTGACCGCACACGGGACGATTCCCGACGCGGTCTCCGCGACGCAGCGCGGCGTGTTCGGCTACCTGACCAAGCCTTTCGACAGCCAGGAGCTGCTTCAGAAAGTGGCGGCGGCGCTCGAGGTTTCGGGCGGCGAGTCCGCGGGCAGCGACAGTGCGGCCGGGCAGTGGCGCGCCGGGATCATCACCCGCAGTCCACGGATGGAGGACCTGCTGCGGCAGGCGAAGCTCGTGGCCGATTCCGACGCCAGCGTGCTGATCTTCGGGGATTCCGGGACCGGCAAGGAGCTGCTGGCGCGGGCGATCCACGAGGCGAGCCGGCGCAGCGCCAAGCCGTTCGTCGCCGTGAACTGCGGCGCGATCCCGGGCGACCTCCTGGAATCCGAGCTCTTCGGGCACGCGCGCGGCGCCTTCACCGGCGCGGTCCAGGCGCACAAGGGCCTGTTCCAGGCGGCTGACGGAGGAACGCTGTTCCTGGACGAGATCGGCGACATGCCGTTGCCGCTGCAGGTCAAGCTGCTGCGCGTCCTGCAGGAGGGCGAAGTGCGCCCCGTGGGCTCGACGCAGGCAATACCCGTCGATGTTCGCGTGATCTCCGCAACCCACCGCGACCTCGATTCCCAGCGCGGGCAGGGACTCTTCCGCGAAGACCTGTTCTATCGGCTGAACGTCGTGTCGCTCAAGCTTCCGCCGCTTTGCGAGCGCCGCGAAGACATTCCGCTGCTCGCCGTCCACATCCTGCGCAAGCTCGCCGAGCGCTACCACAAGCCGGCGTCCACGCTCGCTCCCGACGCGATGGCGCTGCTGGTCGCGGCACCCTGGCCGGGGAACATCCGCCAGCTCATCAACCTGCTCGAGCAGGCAGTCGCGCTCACCCCGACCCCGGTCATACCCGCGACACTGGTCCAGGCCGCGCTCAAGGAAGACGCGGCGGCGCTCGTGCCATTCGAGGAGGCACGCAAGACGTTCGAGCGCGACTACCTGGTCCGCCTGCTCAAGATCACCGGAGGCAACGTGACCCAGGCGGCGCAACTGGCCAAGCGCAATCGCACCGAGTTCTACAAGCTTCTGCAGCGGCATCGACTGGAGCCGTCGATGTTCAAGGAAGCGAAGGCCTGAACCGTCGGCGCTCGCCGACTGCAAAATTTTCCGACACGCGGTTTACGCGGTGCAACATGGGTTGTCGCCGCGAAGCGACAGCGTTTTTCTCGTGCTTTCAAGACCTTAACAATATCGTCATCCCGCATGTCGGTGCACTGCGACAAATGCACGTGACGACACAACCGGCGCAAAACGCCGCCCATCGCGCCGATCTTCCGTCTGCACTCTGAAAACGCGCGCGAGTCGCAAATCGATCTTGTCGAGCGATGCATGGCACGGCGGTTGCTTGAATGGATTCACGATGCAAACCGAGTGTCGCTTCGTAAAGCAGATCGACATGGACACGTACTCACCCGAACTCTCGAAGCTCCTGCACGAGGCGCGGACCACGCAGCCCTCCGGATGCAACGCCGAGTGCGACGACGACAAGCGCGCGCAGGAAGCCGCCCTCGTGGAACTCGCGGAGCGCATCAGCGCAGCGCGCAGCATCGTCTGAGTTTGAGCGCCGCCGGGGCGCTTTGATCCCCCGGCATTTCGGCGCGGCACGCGACACGGTGCCGGATCGTCGAAACCCCCTGCCCGCCTCCTCCAGCGGGCATTTTTTTGCGGATCAGACGGCGACCGGGGCCTTGATTGCGGGGTGCGACGTTTAGCCGACAATCTCGAAATCGTCGAACGCGTAATCGAAGATCGTCGCCGGCCTGCGGCGCAGGGCGAGCTGCGGCGGCGGCAGCGGCGCGCGCGCGAGCTGGGTCTCGACCTGCTCGAGATGGTTCAGGTAGAGATGGCAGTCGCCGCCGGTCCAGACGAAGTCCCCGACATCGAGGTCGCACTGTTGCGCGAGCATGTGCGTCAGTAATGCGTAGGAGGCGATGTTGAACGGGACGCCCAGGAAGATGTCCGCACTGCGCTGGTAGAGCTGGCACGACAGCCGCCCGCCCGCGACGTAGAACTGGAACAGCAGGTGGCAGGGCGGCAGCTTCATCCGCGGGATGTCGGCCACGTTCCACGCCGAGACGATCAGGCGCCGCGAATCGGGGTTGCGGCGCAACTCGGCGACGAGGTTCGCGATCTGGTCGACATGCTTCCCGTCCGGTGCGGGCCAGTTGCGCCACTGGTAACCGTAGATCGGGCCGAGGTCGCCTCTCGCATCCGCCCATTCGTCCCAGATGGTCACGCCCGCCGCCTGCAGCGAGCCGACGTTGGTCTCGCCGCGCAGGAACCACAGGAGCTCGTGGAAGATGGACTTGGTGTGCAGCTTCTTGGTCGTCACCAGCGGAAAGCCGCGCCCCAGGTCGAAGCGCATCTGGTAGCCGAACACCGACAGCGTGCCGGTACCGGTCCGGTCGTCCTTGCGGTGACCGTGGTCGCGCACATGGCGCATGAAGTCGAGATAGGCTTGCATCAGGGCGTGCACGCGCAACGCTCGCCGGCGTGGCCGCGTTGCACGGAGCTATGCTTCGTCCGGATCGGGATCATCGATCGTGCTGCCCGGCCGCAGCCGGGCGACGACGTCGGCGGGTGCCCGCGCCGCGATCCGCGGCGTCGCCACGGCGACGTCGGCGTTCTGCGCGCGGTGGCGCAGCGCGTGGTCCATCAGCACGCAGGCGAGCATCGCCTCGGCGATCGGCGTCGCGCGAATGCCGACGCAGGGGTCGTGGCGGCCGTGGGTGTTGACGATCACCGGCCGACCCGCCTTGTCGATCGAATGCCGAT
>DATIQL010000277.1:0-14357 GCA_035470905.1 Casimicrobiaceae bacterium | reverse complement strand
GATCCTCCAGCGCCCGATCGAGCGTGCACAGATGACCAAGCTGCTCGAGACGGGCAAGACCGACCTGCTGCAGTTCGTATCGGCGCGCACGCGCCGCCCGTTCTCAGCCTTCTTCGTCAAGCAGGCGGACGGCAAGGTCGGTTTCGAGTTCGAGGCCCGGGAGCCCGGGCGCAAGGGCGCGCGGCCTGCGCGCGCGGCGGCGCTGCGCACGCTCGGCGCGCATCCGCGCGACGGAGCGCCGGTGGAGCTGCACGCAGGACGCTACGGCCCCTACGTCAAGCACGGCGCGACCAATGCAACGCTGCCCGACAAGGATGCCGTCGATGCGCTTACGCTCGACGAGGCGGTGGCGCTGGTCGACGCCAAGGCGGGACGCGAGGGTTCCGCCGCGAAGCGGAGCGCCGTGAAGCCGCGCGCGCCGCGCAAGGCGCCCGCCGCCACCAAGACCACCGCCGCACGAAAGCCCGCGGCGGCCAAGACTTCGGCCGCAGATTCGCGCGTCAAGGCTGCGACGGCGGCAGCGACCACCGGCGCGAAGCGCGTCACCCGGGCCAAGGCCGCCGCCAGCGCCGCCACGGATGCGGCCGGCGCCGGCGCGAAGGCGGCGACCCCTGCCACGACGAAGCGCAAACCTGCCGCGCGCAGCGGCACGCGGACGACGCGCCGCTAGCGCACGCAGCGGCCGCGACCGTCGATGCAGCGGCTCCTGATCGCCATCGGCGTCGCGTTCGTGCTGGTCGGCCTCGCGTGGCCGTGGCTTTCGCGACTCGGCCTCGGGCGGCTGCCCGGCGACATCAACATCGAGCGCGACGGCTGGTCGTTCCACTTCCCGCTGATGACCAGCGTCATCGTGTCGCTGGTCCTGACGCTGCTCTTCTGGCTATTCAGGAAGTAGCGTCGACGTCGAAACGGATCCCCTGCGCGAGCGGCAGGTCGCGGCTCCAGTTGATCGTGTTCGTCTGGCGGCGCATGTAGGCCTGCCAGGCATCGGAGCCGGATTCGCGCCCGCCGCCCGTCTCCTTCTCCCCGCCGAACGCCCCGCCGATCTCGGCGCCGGAGGTGCCGATGTTGACGTTGGCGATGCCGCAATCGCTGCCCGACGCCGCCAGAAACGCCTCGGCCTTGCGCACGCTCTGCGTGAACAGCGCCGAAGACAGCCCCTGGCGAACGCCGTTGTTCATCGCGATCGCTTCCTCGATCGTGTCGTAGGCCATCACGTACAGGATCGGCGCGAACGTCTCGCGCTGCACCAGCGCCGACGCATTGTCGATGCCGGCGACGATCGTCGGCTCCACGAAGTGACCTGCGCCCGCGACCACGTTGCCGCCGTGCACGATCCGTGCGCCCGACGTCCGCGCCTCGTCGACGGCGCGCGCGTAGGTCGCGACCGCCGCATCGTCGATCAGCGGGCCCATCAACGTGGCCGCATCGAGCGGGTCGCCGATCCTCACCTGTGCGTACGCACGCGAAAGGCGCTCGAGCAGCACGTCGATGCGCGAGCGATGCACGATCAGGCGGCGCGTCGTCGTGCATCGCTGGCCGGCGGTGCCGACCGCGCCGAACACCACCGCCGGAACGACGAGATCGAGATCCGCATCGTCGGCGACGATGACCGCGTTGTTGCCGCCGCATTCGAGCAGCAGCTTGCCGTAGCGCCCGCTCACCGCCTGCGCGACCGCCCGACCCACGGCCGACGACCCGGTGAACGACAGCAGCGCGACCCGCGCATCCGCAGCCAGCATCTGGCCCGCTTCGTGTCCGCCGATCGCCAGCGCGAACACCGGCGGCAGCGCGAGCTCGCCGACGACCTGCTCGGCGAGCGCCGACACCGCAAGCGCGCACAACGGCGCTTTCGGCGACGGCTTCCACACGGTGGCATTGCCGCAGATGCAGGCGAGCATCGCGTTCCAGGCCCAGACGGCGACCGGGAAGTTGAACGCCGTCACGACGCCGACGACGCCCAGCGGATGCCATTGCTCGTACATCCGGTGCGCAGGACGCTCGGACTGCAGCGTCTTGCCATAGAGCATCCGCGACTGGCCGACGGCGAAATCGGCGATGTCGATCATCTCCTGGACTTCGCCGTCGCCCTCGGCCTTGATCTTGCCGTTCTCGAGCGACACCAGCGTGCCGAGCGCATCCTTGTGTTCGCGCAGGAGCTCGGCACAGCGCCGCACTGCGTCGCCGCGCCTCGGCGCAGGCACGTCACGCCATGCTCGCGCCGCATCGACCGCCGAATCGAGCAGGGCATCGAGGTCCGCCGTGGTCATCGTGTCGACGCTGCCCAGCGCCATGCCGTTTGCAGGGTTCAGGGATGCGAGACGGGGCCCGTGCGCCGCCGGGCCGCGCGCGCGGCGAACGTGTCCATCGGGGCCGACGGTCAGGCCGAGCCTGGCAAGTGTCGATGCGATGCGCGGATCGGGGGTCATGAGGATTCCCGTTGGGTGAAAGGGGGTGCAGTCATTGACACACGGTGCCGGGGGATACGAACACCTCGCGCGTGATCGCCTTGGTCTGCGCCGCGCCGTCGTTCAACGTGTACGCGAACGTCCCGTTCGCGCCGTCGCTGAACGTCAGCGTCGCCGACCCGGCCGCGGTGCGCGTCACCTTGGTCGGATCGAATGGCGAAGCGCTGAATGCCGGACCGCTCGTCCGGTACAGCGTCCCGGTGAACACCCCTGCGCCGCGCGCCGTCGCCGTCACCGACAGCCACAGCGGCGTCCCGTCGACGTCATAGGTGAACCAGGTTCCGAAGATGGTCCCGCTCTGCTCGGTGAGGTTGATCCCCCACCCCGACTCCGACCCCGCCGGAGCGGCCCACCACAGGTCCTGGAAATTCGCCGCCTGGGCCTGCGGCATCGACCCTCCGAACACGCACACCGGCGGGGTCCCGAACACCTCCCGCGTCAATGCCTTGGTCTGCGTCACCGTGCCCACCGTGTACGCGAACCGCGCGTCGGTCGCATCGGTGAAGGTCAGCGTCGCCGTTCCCACCGCCGTGCGCGTCACCTTGGCCGGATCGAATGGCACCGCATCGAACGCCGGTCCGTGGGTCTGGTACAGCGTGCCGGCGTAGACGCCCGGCGCCGTTTTCGTCGCCGTCATCGACAGCCACCAGGCCTTGCCGCTGGCGTCGTAGGTGAACCAGGTGGCGAAGATGACGTCGCCCTGATGCGCGAAATTGATCCCCCAGCCCGATTCGCTCCCCGCCGGCGCCGCCCACCACAGGCCCTGGTAGTTCGGTGCCGCGGACCCGAGCGCCGCAGCCGCGCGCACCGCAGCGCCCGCATCGACGATGCCCGCGCCGCACCGCAGTGTCGTGCAATCCGACGTTGCGGGAAAAGGCGAGGCCGTCGAGGCCAGGATCGACACGACCTGATCGGCGGTGAGCGCCGGATTCGCCGACAGCATCAGCGAGATCGTCCCCGAGACCATCGGAGCCGCGAGGCTGGTGCCACCCTCGAACGCAAACGTGTCTGCGGCCGGCACCGTGGCGCCGGTATTCGACAGCACCATGATGCCGTCCTGCTGCCGATAGAGATGGGGCGTGCCCCCCGGCGCGGACAGCGCGACCCCGGCGCCGAAGTTGCTGTAGGAGGCAAGGTTCCCGGATGCCGCCGTCGACGCGACGGCGATGACGCCGGGACAGCTCGCCGGCGAATCGTTCGCGACGTCGACGCTGTCGTTCCCCGCGGCCACGACGATCGCGCGCGTCACCCCGTGCGCATAGGCGGCGTCGATGACGGGCGGATAGACGGGAGCGCAGCTCCCTTTGCCGCCGAGGCTCAGGTTGATGACCGCTGCAGGCGTCGGGTTCGCCGGCACGCCCGGAACCGGCAGGCCCGCAGCCCAGGCGATGCTGTCGACGATGTCCGAGTCGTAGCCGCCGCAGCGGCCGAGCGCGCGCACCGGCAGGATCTTGGCGTTCCAGTCGATGCCCGCGGTCCAGTACTTGTCGTTGGTGTTGGCCGCGATGACGCCGGCGACGCCGGTGCCGTGCCATGAGCTTGCGCCCACCTGGCAATTCGCGAACTGCCCGGTCTGCATGGCCCCGGTCAGCCAGTCGCCCGGATCGGTCGCGTCGGAATCGCGCCCGTCGCCGTCGTTGGCCACGCTGGGATCCGAGATCATGTCGTAGCCGGCGAGAAATCGCCCGCTCATCCCGGCATGCGGCCGGTAACCGGTGTCGATCACGGCAACCGCGACCGAGGGCGAGCCATGCGTGACCGTCCAGGCGTCGAATGCATTGATCGCGGTCGGGCTGTCGATCAGGTAGGTCTGCGATGCGATGAACTCGTCGTCGACCGGGTACGCCAGCATGGCATGGCGCAGATGATCGACCTGCGCGAATTCGACCGCGGGATTGCTCGCGATCTGCGCGGCGATGCGTTCGGCCGCGGCGCCATCCTGCACGCCGTCGACGGTCACCACCTGCGCGCCCAGCGCCATCCTGCGCAACTCGCGCATCGGCAGCCCTGTCGCCACGCCGAGCTTTTCGATTCGCGCAGCTCCGGTCAGCGCCGATTTGGCGCCGCTGTCCCTGAGCTTGACGATCAGGCGCGCCTGCCGTGCATCTGCGGATGACGCCGCTCCCAGCGCTGTTCCCAGCGCGGCCAGCGCTGCGATCAGCCCTCCGACGACCTGCCGAAACCCCGCCACTCGTGCCTCCACGCCGCGAGCGTCAATGCGCCGCAGTCGCCACCATGCCCCGCCCCCCGAGATACTTGGCGAGAAAGCGCTCGACACGACTGTAGAAATCGATGCGATCGGCGTCCCGGCTCAGCCCGTGTCCCTCGTCGGGGTAGACGACCCACTCGTAGGGCTTGTGGTACTTGTCCAGTGCGGCCCGGAAATCGTTGCTGTGCACGATGGGCACGCGCCGGTCGCTCGCGCCGTGGGCGAGCAGGATCGGCACGCCCACCTTGTCGGCGTTATCGAGGGGGCTCACACGCCTGAATCGCGCGCGATCGGTCTTCGGGTCACCGATCTGCCAGGCGAGCACGGTCGAGTACTCGGCCAGGTACGAAATGTCCGTCTGCGCGTTGTCGTACATGTAGTCGATCGAGGTCACGCCGGCCAGCGACACCGCGCACTTGATCAGCTTCGCGTCCTTGATCGCGCCCCACAACGCCGCGTAGCCGCCATAGCTGCCGCCGAAGAAGCAGACTCGCGAAGGATCGGCGATACCCTGCTTCTGCGTCCATTTGACGCCGTCTTCGAGATCGTCCTGCATCTCGTCGCCCCACCTGCGAAATCCCGAGGACTCGAGCTTCCACCCGAATCCCTCGGTCCCGCGGAACTGCGGCTGCAGCACGGCGTAGCCGCGCGAGGCGAAGAACTGCACCTCCGCGCGATATTCCCAGTCTTCCGCCGGAACGACGGGGCCGCCGTGAATGTCGACGATCAGCGGGACCGGCTTGCCGTTCGCGTCCAGCGGCACCGTCAGCAGCGCGGGGATCGTCAATCCGTCACGCGCCTTGTACCGGACCCATTTCGTCGGCGCCATCGCCCTGGGGTCGATCCACGGCTCGTAGGAGAAGAGCTTTTCCATGCGCATCGTCTTGCCGTCGAGCAGGTAGGCGTCGCCAGGATCGCGATCCGAATAGGCGACGACGATCCAGCGGCGGCCACTCTCGCTGCGCTGGATGACGTTGACGGTGTCCGGCAATGCCGTGTCCACGCTCTTCTGGACAACGGCCCATTGCGCGTCGAACCATGCCGCCGATGGCCGATCGTTGGTGTAGCGCAGGCCGAGCAGCTTGCCGGCCTTGTAGTCGGCGACGAATGCGGCGTTGGTCTCGTCGACGTCGCGCTCGGGATGATCGATGACCGCCTTGCCCCAGGTCATGGTATCCACGTGGTATTCGTAGATCGCCGCGCGGTCGGCGCCATCCCTGCGCGCCGAAACGAAGAGGGTCTTGCCATCGGGGCTGAACTGCATGGGCTCCGAGTCGAGGCGGCCGAGCTTCGCGTGCTCGACCTCGACCCAGGGATCCTTCGCGTCCTTGCGCACGTACCACGCGGACCTGTCGTGAATGACGTCGTCGCAGACCGCCGCCCGCGGGACGCCGTCGAAGCCGATGACCCAGCGGGCGACGTCGCCCGGCGAATCGAAGGAGAGCAGCGCCTTTTCGCCGGTCGTCGTGTCGTAACGGTAGAGATCCTCGCCGTTCACGGTGCGATCGCGCGCAGTGAGCAGCACGTCGTTGGTGCCGACGATGACCCTCTGCACGCGTACGGTCCACGGCCTGCGGAAACTCCTGCTGGCGACGGCCGACGGCTCGCTCACGACGTTCGCGTTTCCGGCGATGACGCGCGGATCGCTGCCGTCGCGGTCGACGGCGACGATGCCCGATTGCTGCGGCTGCTCGCCGGCCACCTGCTGCAGGTCGCCGATGCTCACGATCAGGCGCTGGTCGGTCTGCCACTGCACGCGCAGCACGTCACCGTCGCCCGGCGACTTCATGCGCACGATGTCGTTCCGGTGATCGAGATCGATCACGGCAATCCCGCGGTGCGCGCCGACCGGCGCGATGACCGCGAGATAGCGTCCGCTGGGGGAAAGCCGCGCGCCCCCGAACTGGGGCCGGCGGAAGAAATCCTCGACCGACGGCGGTGCTGCATGCGCAGCCACGCCCGGAAACGCTGCCAAGGCGAGGACGAAGGAAACAAGCGCCGAGGAAAAGCGTATGCGAAGCGGCAAGGCTGCTCTCCTTGTAGGCCCGCCTCGTCGCGGCGGTCGAATCCGGACGACCGCCCCCCGCGCTGCCCTACACGTCGAGGTTGCGCACGCCGAGCGCGTTGGTCTCGATGAACGCGCGGCGCGGCTCGACCTGCTCGCCCATCAGCGTCGAGAAGATCTCCTCGGAGCCGATCGCATCCTCGATCTGCACCCTGAGCAGGCGACGCACCGAGGGGTCCATCGTCGTTTCCCACAGCTGCTCGGGATTCATCTCGCCGAGGCCCTTGTAGCGCTGGATGGCGACGCTGTCGCGCGCTTCGGCGAGCAGCCAGTCGAGCGCGTCCTTGAACGACTTGACGGCCTGCTGCTTGTCGCCGCGCTTCACGACGGCGCCGGGATGGATCAGATCCTGCAGCACGTCGGCAGCATGGCGGATCTGCGCGGCATCGCCGCTCGCGAGAAAGTCCGCGTCGATCGCCGTCGCATGCGGCGTGCCGTGATGGGTGCGAATGATGACGATGCGGTGCGCCTCGTTCGTCGCATCGTAGCGCGCCTCGGCGACGACCTCGGGATCGTCGACTGCAGCCTGCAGCGCCGCGGCGCTGCGCGTGGCGGCCGCTTCGCCGGACAGGTCGAGCTCGACGCCGTTGAGGATCGAGCGCAGCGCCGCAGGGTCGACCAGGCGTCCCAGCCGCTCGATCACCGCTTCGGCCAGCAGGTACTCCCGCGCGACATCGCCGAAGGATTCCGCCGACAGCGCCTCGCGGCCTTCGCCCGGCACGAGCTCGGCGCCCTTCAGGGCGACCCGCAGCAGATGCTGCTTCAGCTCGTGATCGTCCTTCAGGTACACGTCCTCGCGACCCTGCTTGGCCTTGTACAGCGGCGGCTGCGCGATGTAGATGTGGCCGCGCTCGACGAGCTCCGGCATCTGCCGGTAGAAGAACGTCAGCAGCAGCGTGCGGATGTGCGAGCCGTCGACGTCCGCGTCGGTCATGATGATGATGCGGTGGTAGCGCAGCTTGTCCGGATTGAATTCGTCCTTGCCAAAGCCCGTGCCGAGCGCAGTGATCAGCGTGATGATCTCCTGGGAGCTCACCAGCTTGTCGAAGCGCGCGCGCTCGACGTTCAGGATCTTGCCGCGCAGCGGGAGGATCGCCTGGAACTTGCGGTCGCGGCCCTGCTTGGCCGACCCGCCCGCGGAATCACCCTCGACCAGGTAGATCTCGCACAGCGTCGGATCGCGCTCCTGGCAGTCGGCGAGCTTGCCGGGCAGCCCCAGGCCGTCGAGCACGCCCTTGCGGCGGGTCAGCTCGCGCGCCTTGCGCGCAGCTTCCCGGGCGCGCGCGGCCTCGACGATCTTCGTGCAGATGATCTTCGCGTCCGCAGGCTGCTCGAGCAGGAACTCGGCGAGCTTGGCGCCGACGATCTCCTGCACGATCGGCAGCACTTCGGAGCTCACCAGCTTGTCCTTGGTATGCGAGGAGAACTTGGGCTCGGGCACCTTGACCGACAGCACGCAGGTCAGGCCTTCGCGCATGTCGTCGCCGGTCGTCTCGACCTTCGCCTTCTTGGCGATGTCTTCCTTCTCGATGTAGTTGTTCAGCGTGCGCGTCATCGCCTGCCGCAGGCCGGTCAGGTGCGTTCCGCCATCGCGCTGCGGGATGTTGTTGGTGAAGCACTGCACCGACTCGGCGTAGGAGTCGTTCCACTGCATCGCGACCTCGACGGTCATGCCGTCCTTCTCCCCGATCGCAGTGAAGATCTTCGGATGGAGCACCGTCTTGCTGCGGCTCATGTACTCGACGAAGCCGCGGATGCCGCCCGAGTAGGCGAAGTTCTCGCTCTTGCCGTCGCGTTGGTCGAGCAGCTCGATCTTGACGCCGTTGTTCAGGAACGAAAGTTCGCGGATGCGCTTGGCGAGGATCTCGTAGTGGTACTCGATGCGGCCGAAAGTCTCGGTCGACGCCATGAAATGCACTTCAGTGCCGCGGCGGTCCGTCGTCCCGACGACCGAAAGCGGCGCGACGGCGACGCCGCGCCGGAACTCGATCTGGTGGGCCTTGCCGTTGCGCCAGATGCGCAGCTTCAGCCAGTCGGAGAGCGCGTTGACGACCGATACGCCGACGCCGTGCAGACCTCCGGAGACCTTGTAGCTGTTCTGGTCGAACTTGCCGCCGGCATGCAGCTCGGTCATGACGATCTCGGCGGCCGATCGGCGCTCGTCGTCGTCTTCCTTGATGTCCGTCGGGATGCCGCGTCCGTTGTCGACCACCGACACCGAATTGTCCGCGTGGATGACGACCTTGATGTCGTCGCAGTAGCCCGCAAGCGCCTCGTCGATGGCGTTGTCGAGGACCTCGAACACCATGTGGTGCAGCCCCGTGCCATCGGAGGTGTCACCGATGTACATGCCGGGCCGCTTGCGCACGGCATCCAGTCCCTTCAGGACCTTGATGCTGGAAGAATCGTAGTCGTCGCCGTGTTGCTTGGGTTTCGGTTGCGCTGGGGTCATTGCGTCTTTCGAATGGACTGCCTGGGCGATCAGATGCGCATCGGCATGACGACGTACTTGTAGTCGTCACGGCCGGGGATGGTGATCAGCGCGCTCGAGTTCGCATCACCGAGGGCGATGCGAACGTTGTCGCTGGAGATGTTCGACAGCACGTCGAGCAGGTAGGTGATGTTGAAACCGATGTCGAGGCCTTCGCCCTTGTATGCGACCGGCAGCTCTTCCTCGGCTTCCTCCTGCTCGCTGTTGGCGCAGATGATCCGCAGCTGGTCGTCGGCCAGCACCAGCCGCACGCCGCGGAACTTCTCGTTCGACAGGATCGCCGCACGCTGCAGGGCCGACAGGAAGCCCGCTCGCTCGAGCTCGATCAACTTCGAGTGCCCGGCAGGGATCACCCGGTTGTAGTCGGGAAATTTGCCGTCGACGACCTTCGACACGAGCTCGACGTTGCCGAACCGGAACCGCACCTGGTTGGAGAGGATGTCGATCGAGACGGGATCCTCGACGTCCTCGAGCAGCTTCGAGAGCTCGAGCACGGTCTTGCGCGGCAGGATCACCTCCTGGCGCGTGTACTGGCCCGGCACGGCCAGGCTCGCCCACGACAGACGGTGTCCGTCGGTGGCCACGGCCTGCAGCGATCCCGCATCGATTACCAGCAGCATGCCGTTCAGGTAGTAGCGGATGTCCTGCTGCGCCATCGCGAATTCGGCGAGCTTCAGCAACGACCGGAAATCGCGCTGCGGCAGCGACAGCGACTGCAACTGCTCGCTGCCGAGATTGATGCGCGGATAGTCGGCAGCGGCGAGCGTCTGCAGGTTGAAACGCGAGTGCCCAGCGCGAACCGTCATCTTGCTGCCCGTTGCATCGACCGTCAGCTGTGCGCTTTCCGGCAGCGCGCGCAGCAGGTCGTGCAGCTTGCGGGCGCCGACCGTCGTCGCCTGGCCGTCCTTGCCGGCGAACTCGCTGACCGCAGTGATCTGCATCTCGAGATCGGTCGCAGTCACGTGCAGCCTGCCGTCCTTCTGCTCGAGCAGAACGTTCGCCAGAATCGGCAAGGTTTGCCGTCGTTCGACAATCCCTGAAACGGCTTGCAGCGGTTTCAACAGCGCATCGCGGGCTATTTGTTTTAGCTGCATTGTCGAAGACTAAGAATAGTAATAGGAGAAGGCGGAAATCGCTGACTTCATCGATTTACGCAGCGTGGTCAGGGGCTTGGCATCGAGCCAACCAGCGTATAACCGTGGTGCCGGCTGTGGATCGTTTGGGGGCATTTTCGGGCTTTTGGCCCCAGGCCGAACAACCCTCAAATTATACCCGTCCCGGACCCCTCTTATCCAGCCGATTCACGCCTTCCGGTACAGGGATTTCATAGGGCTGCGAAGGCCTCAGCTGCGGAGGACCTGGAGCAGGAAATTGACGTCGTGATTGAGCTCGGGCATCGAGTCGCGAAGCTTGGCGATCTGCCGGCAGGCATGCAGGACGGTCGTGTGGTCGCGGCCCCCGAAGTTGCTCCCGATCTCGGGCAGCGACAGCTGGGTGAGCTCCTTGGCCAGCGCCATGGCGACTTGCCGCGGTCTCGCGACGGCCCTCGACCGCTTCTTGGAGTGCATGTCCGAGATGCGGACCTTGTAATAGTCGGCGACGGTCTTCTGGATGTTGTCGATCGAGATCTGGCGGTTCTGCACTGCGAGGAGGTCGCGCAGGGCTTCCTTGGTCATTGCCAGCGTGATCTCCTGGCCATGGAAGCTCGCGTACGCGAGGATTCGCTTCAGGGCGCCTTCGAGCTCGCGGACGTTGCTGCGGATGTGCTTGGCGATGAAAAACGCGACCTGCTCGTCGAGGCGCACGCCGACGGAGGCGGCCTTGGACAGCAGGATGGCGACCCGCATCTCGAGCTCCGGCGGCTCGAGCGCCACTGTGAGGCCCCAGCCGAAGCGGGAGATCAGCCGTTCCTCGATGCCTTCGATCTCCTTCGGAAACGTGTCGCAGGTGATGACCACCTGCCGGTGCGCCTCGATCAGCGTATTGAACAGGTAGAAGAACTCCTCCTGCGTCCGGTTCTTGCCGCCGAAGAACTGGATGTCGTCGATCAGCAGCAGGTCGAGCGACCGGTAATGGCGCTTGAAATCGTCGAAGGCCTTGTGCTGGTAGGCGCGGACGACGTCGGACACGTAGGTCTCGGCGTGGATGTAGCGGATCTTGGCTTCGGGGTTCTGCAGCAGCAGCTGGTGGGCGATCGCCTGGATCAGGTGCGTCTTGCCCAGACCGACGCCGCCGTACACGAACAGGGGGTTGTAGGACGTCGGATGCTCGGCCACCTGCAGGCCTGCCGCGCGGGCGAGTTGATTGGCCTTGCAGGCGACGAATGCCTGGAAGGTGAAGCCCGGATTGAGACCGCCGGGCTCGACGCGGCGGTTCCCGCCGGGTTTGATCGCGACCGGGCCGATCGACGGCGGGTTGTCCTGGGGGGCCGGTCGGTCGGCGGCGGGGGCGGGGCCGCTGGTCGGGCCCGCGGTTGGGCCCGGGGTCGGGCTAGCAGCGGCCGCAGCGCCGGTTGCCTGCCGCGGCGCCGCGGGCGTCGCGGCAGCGCGTCCGTGGGCGGACTGGGTGGTTGCCCGGACGTCGGCCACCGAATACTCCACCGCGACCTCTTCGCCTGCCGCTTCCCGCGCCAGGGCTTCGATGCGACCGCCGAAACGGTCCTTCACCCACTGCAGGACGAAGCGATTGGGGGCCGCCAGGCGCAGCTTGCCCGGCGCCTGGGCACAGGTTAAGGGCTTGATCCAGGTGGAGAATTGCTGGGGCGTCAGCTCCCGTTCGAAGACGGAGAGGCAGGCGGCCCAGGCGGGGGAATGGCTGGCGGAATGCACGCGGAAGTTGCCGGTCGAAGGAGTCGGAGTGCTGGAAAACCGGCCGCGCGCTTGCTCACACGAGTCCTGACCGGGGAGGCATTGTAGCCGCCTGAAATCGAGTTATCCACAGCACCCGACCGGCCGCGGGGCGGGTCGTGAATTGGTGTGGGCTGCGGCGGAAGTGATCACTCGCGCCGGTCGGCGCGGGCGTTCGCGCCACCCGGCCACGTTGACACAATGCGCGTAACGCGCTCTAATACAAGGCTTTTCCGCTACCGCCCGCAACCGGGTTTTACGCGTGGGCGCGGCCCCCTCGCAACCCGCGGGCAACCTACAGGTCCTCGACGATGAAACGCACTTACCAACCTTCCAAGCTGCGCCGCGCGCGCACGCACGGATTCCGCGCCCGGATGAAAACCGTCGGCGGCCGCAAGGTTCTGTCGGCGCGCCGAGCGAAGGGCCGCGCCAGACTTTCGGTCTGACGCTCATTGCGCCTGCGCCGCGCATCGGCAATTCCCGCTACCGCCTGCGCGGCATCGGCGCGTTCGAAGCCGTTTTCCGCACCGGCGCGCGGCACGACGCACGGTACCTGCAATTGATCGCAGCGCCCGCCGCGCAGCCGCCCGGCCGCGTCGGCTATGTCATTGGTCGCAAGATGATGCCGCGAGCGGTGGACCGCAACCGGCTGCGCCGCCGCCTGCGCGAAATGCTGCGCGCCGCGCGGCCCGCCCTCGAAGCGTTCGACGTGATCCTGCGCGTCAAGCGCAGCGTGGCGCGGACCGAGATCGATATGGTGCTGGGCGAGGCGCAGCGACTGCTCGCCCGCTTGCCCGGTTCCGCGGACTCTTCCCGATGAAGCGCGTGCTGCTCGCCCTGGTGCGCGGCTACCAGTACCTGCTGCGCCCGATGCTGGGCTCGAATTGCCGCTTCTACCCGAGTTGCTCCGATTACGCGCGCGAAGCGATCGAGCGCCATGGCGCGCTCGCGGGAACCTGGCTCGCGATCAAGCGTCTCGGTCGCTGTCACCCTTATCATCCGGGCGGCTACGACCCCGTCCCCTGACACGAACCTGCCGGCACCTCCGGCGCGCAGGCTCTTGCCGCGCGAGCGCCGGGCCCGCTACAGAAACCCGGACCCTTCCCGCATGGATATCCAACGCCTGATCCTCTGGCTCGTCTTCTCGTTCTCCTCGGTGATGCTGTGGCAGGCCTGGGAACGCGAGCACAATCCTCCGGTGCCCGTGTCGGCGACGCAGTCGCCTGCCCACGCGCTCGGCCAGGCGGCAGCGCCTGCGGGCGGAGGCTCCGCGACGGGCGCGGGCGCGGTGCCCTCGGGCCCGGCAACCGCGGCATCGGCAACCGCTGCGGGCGGCGTGCCGACCACCGGCGCCGCCGTCCCGGCCGGCCGGACCGTCGAGATCCACACCGATCTCTACACCGCCGACATCGACACCGTAGGCGGGATCATCACCCGCATGGGCCTCGCGAAGCACCGCGACGCCGAGGACAAGTCCAAGCCGTACTACGTCCTGCTGCACAACGCGGACCGGACCTTCGTTGCGCAGGCGGGGCTGATCGGCGACGGACTGCCGAATCACCGCACGCCCTATGAAGTCCTGCCCGGGCCGCGGTCGCTGCCCGAGGGGGCCGATCATTTCGACCTCAAGCTGCAGGCGAGCGCGCCCAATGGCGACAAGGTCGTGCAGACGCTGACCTTTCACCGCGGCAGCTACGTGATCGACGTCGCGTTCGACGTCACCAACGCCGGCACGGCGCCGATCAAGCCCGAGGCGTATTTCCAGCTGATGCGCGACACCAAGCAGGAGGGTGTCGTCAGCCGGATGGGGCCCAAGCCCTACGTCGGCCCGGTGGTCTACGACGACAAGGACAAGTACAAGAAGATCGACTTCGCCGAGATCGACAAGGACGCCGCCGATCCCAGCCGCAAGCCGCCTTACACCCAGACCACCGACAACGGCTGGGTCGGCATGGTCGAGCACTACTTCGTCGTCGCGTGGCTGCCGCCGGAGACGCCGAAGATCGAGCGCCGCTACTACACGACCAGGCTCGACAACGGCTTGTACACGGCGGGCGTGCGCTATCCCGAGGGGACGATCGCACCCGGCGCCACCGGCGTGATCCGCGCGAGCCTCTACGCAGGTCCGCAGGACCAGGAGGCGCTGTCGAAGCTCGCGCCGGGCCTCAATCTGGTCGTCGACTACGGCATCTTCACCATCATCGCCGAGCCGCTGTTCCTGCTGCTCAAGTTCCTGCACAAGCTGATCGGCAACTGGGGCTTCGCCATCATCGTGATG
>DATIQL010000276.1:0-3279 GCA_035470905.1 Casimicrobiaceae bacterium | reverse complement strand
TCGGTCAGGCACCCGCTGACCGGCGCGAACGTCGACGTCTGGGTCGGCAACTACGTGCTGATGGGCTACGGCGACGGCGCGGTGATGGGCGTGCCGGCGCACGACGAGCGCGATTTCGCTTTCGCGAACAAGTACGGACTGCCGATCCGCCAGGTGATCGCACCCGCGCCCGGTGCGAGCGCCGAGCCGGAGCGATCCGCGGCCGAGACGTTCACGACCGAGCGTTGGCAGCCGTGGTACGAGGACAGGACGATCGGCGTCTGTGTCAATTCCGGGAAATACGACGGCCTGCGCTACCAGCAGGCCGTCGACGCGATCGCCACCGACCTCGGCGCGCTGGGACTGGGCGAGAAACGCACGACCTGGCGCCTTCGCGACTGGGGCGTCTCGCGCCAGCGCTACTGGGGCACGCCGATACCGATCATCCATTGCGGCGCCTGCGGCGAAGTGCCGGTGCCGGAGAAGGATCTGCCGGTCGTGCTGCCCGAGGACTGCGTTCCCGACGGCAGCGGCAACCCGCTCAACAAGAGCGAGGATTTCCTGCGGGTGCCGTGCCCGCGCTGCGGCGCGCCGGCGCGCCGCGAGACCGACACGATGGACACGTTCGTCGATTCGTCGTGGTATTTCATGCGCTACACGTCGCCCCGCGCGCCGACGATGATCGACGAGCGCGATGCCTACTGGATGCCCATGGACCAGTACATCGGCGGCATCAGCCACGCGATCCTGCACCTGCTCTACGCGCGCTTCTGGACCAAGGTGATGCGCGACATGGGCCTCGTCGGCTACGGCGAGCCTTTCGTCAGGCTGCTGACCCAGGGAATGGTTCTGGCGCACGCGTTCTACCGCCGCAACGATCGGGGCGGCATCGACTACATCGCGCCCTCCGATGTCGAGATCGTCCGCGATGCCTCCGGCACGATCACCGGCGGCCGTTCGAAGCTGGACGGCCTGCCGGTGGAATACGACGGCCTGGGCACGATGTCCAAGTCCAAGCTCAACGGCGTCGATCCGCAGGACATGATCGACCGCTACGGCGCGGACGCGGCGCGTCTTTTCGTGATGTTCGCGAGCCCGCCCGAGCATACGATCGAATGGTCGGACGCCGGTGTCGAGGGCGCGCATCGCTTCGTCAAACGGCTCTGGAATTTCGCCCATTCGAAGGGCGTGCGCGATTGCCTGCCGGCGTTCGACTGGCGAAGCGCATCCGAGACCGTCAGGACCGTGCGCCGCGAGATCCACCTCGCGCTGAAGCAGGCCGACTACGACTACGAGCGCGTGCAGTACAACACCGTCGTGTCGGCCGGAATGAAGATGCTGAACGCCCTGGAGTCCGCCCCCACGGACGAGCCCGGGTCGCAGGCACTCATCCGCGAGGGCCTGTCGATCGTGCTGCGCGTCCTCTATCCGGTCATTCCGCATACGACATGGGTCCTGTGGAACGACCTCGGATACGCAGCAGCCGAGCGCGACCTGCTCGACGCCGGCTGGCCCGAGGTCGACCCGGCGGCGCTGGCCCGCGACGAGGTCGAGCTCGTGCTGCAGGTCAACGGGAAGCTTCGCGGCAGGCTGGTCGTTCCGGCGACTGCCGACCGGGCTGCGATCGAGGCGGCCGCGCGCCAGGCACCCGAAGTCGCGCGCCACGGCGATGCCGCGGCGATCAGAAAGATCGTCGTCGTCCCGGGCCGGCTGGTCAATGTCGTGCTCTGAGACCGCCCGCGTGCAGCGTGCGCTGTCGATCGCCCGCATGTCGATCGCGGTGGTCCTGAGCTGTGCACTCGCCGCCTGCGGGTTCCATCTGCGGGGCGAGGCGAAATACACGTTCACGTCGATCTATGTCAATGGCGCGGGCGCACCCTCGCTCGCGGCCGAGCTGGCGCGCGCGCTCGCCGCCGCCAGCAGCGCGCGGGTCGTCGATTCGGCGAAGGACGCGCAGGTGATCCTCGACATCCCGAGCGTCGTCGACGACAAGGAAGTGCTTTCGCTGACGGGGGCCGGCAGCGTGCGCGAATACGAGCTCATCAAGCGCGTCGACTTCCGCCTGCGCGATGCCGATGGCGGGCAATGGCTGCCGCCTGGCGAAATCACGCTGCGGCGCAGCTACTCGTTCAGCGAAAGCGAGGCGCTTGCCCGCGAAGCGCAGGAGCAGCGGCTGCTGAAGGAAATGCAGTCCGACGCGGTGCAGCAGCTCGTCCGGCGTCTGCAGGCGGCGAGGAAGCCCGGCTAGCCCGGCCGTCGTCCCGGCGCCCGCCCGTCACTCGCCCGCAAGGCCCCCATGGCTCCCACGCAGCTGCGGCCGGAAGCGCTCGAAGCCCACCTCGCGAAACGCCTGGCGCCGCTGTACGTCATCCATGGCGACGAGCCGCTGACCTCCCTCGAGGCGGCCGACGCGATCCGCACCGCGGCGAGGCGTGCCGGCTGCGAGGAGCGCGAGATCTTCGTCGTCGAGCCCCACTTCCGCTGGGATGGATTCATCGCGGCCAATGCGAACCTCGGCCTGTTCGGTTCGCGCAAGCTCATCGATCTGCGGATTCCGTCCGGAAAGCCCGGGGCCGAAGGCGCGACGGTCCTCGCGCGCCATGCGGAAAATCCCAATCCGGACAACATCACGCTGATTACGCTGCCGCGGCTCGATCGCGCGACCCAGTCGTCGGCCTGGTTCACGGCGCTGACCGGCGTCGGCGTGACGATCGCGGTGCCGGCGATCGACCGTGCCGCCCTTCCCGGATGGATCGCGTCGCGGCTCGCGCGCAACGGCCAGCGTGCGGGCGACGAGACGCTCGCATTCCTCGCCGAGCGCTGCGAGGGCAACCTGCTCGCGGCGAGCCAGGAGATCGAGAAACTCGGGCTCCTGCTCCCGCGGGGCGAGCTCGACCGGGATGCCGTGCTCGATGCGGTGGCCGACGTCGCCCGCTACGACGTCTTCGAACTGTCGGAGGCGTGGCTGGCCGGGGATGCTGCGCGGATGCTGCGCATCGTGTCGATGTTGCGCGAAGCCGCCGAGCCGGTCACCCTTGCCGTATGGCAGCTTTCCGAAGACCTGCACGCTCTCGCCACGGTCCACGAGTCGATGCGGCGAGGGATGGCGCTGGCGAGCGCGCTGCGCGGCGTGCGCGTGTGGGGCAAGCGCCAGTCGGCGCTCGAGCGCGCTGCGCGGCGCGTCCCGCCGAGCAGGGCGCGCGAGGCGAGCGCGACCGACTGAACGCCGGGAATGCCGCGGAGATGCTCCGCCACTTGCTCCCAGACCACGGGCGGCTGCGCGCGGGCTGCGATCGTATC
>DATIQL010000275.1:0-8801 GCA_035470905.1 Casimicrobiaceae bacterium | reverse complement strand
GGGAGCGCGGATCGTGCTTCATCTTCTGAACGTGCTCGAGCGCAGCGGCGGCCGCCGCGGAATCGCCGCGATCTGCATCGGCGGCGGCCAGGGCGGCGCGATGCTGGTCGAGCGCGTCGACTGAAGGAAACCTTCTGCGCGGACGCGCATCGGGTGCGGCGCCGCGTCGGGACGGCGAATCGAATCGAAAGCGGGGTACGGCGGGTGGAACACTGGAGCATCACGCAGGACGCCGACGGAATCGCGTGGCTTGCCTTCGACAAGGCCGGCACTGCGACCAACACGCTGTCGGCGGCCACGCTGGCCGAGCTGAACGAGGTCCTCGACGGGTTCGAGCGCAATCCTCCGAAAGGGCTGGTGATCCGGTCGGCCAAGGCCTCGGGATTCATTGCGGGCGCCGACGTCGACGAGTTCGGCGACATTCGCGATGCGAGGCTCGCCCGCGCGCTGGTCGAGCGCGGATGGAACACTTTCGAGCGCCTCGCGCACGTCTCCTATCCGACGCTCGCGCTGATCCTGGGCTTCTGCCTCGGAGGCGGACTCGAGCTGGCACTCGCCTGCCGCTACCGCGTCGTCGTCGACGAGCCGTCGACGCGCCTGGGCCTGCCCGAGGTGATGCTGGGCATCGTGCCGGGATGGGGTGGCATCCGGCGTCTCCCGCGGCTCGTGGGCGGGCCGGCCGCGCTCGACCTGCTGCTGACCGGCAAGACCGTCGACGCGCGCAAGGCCAGGAAGCTCGGTCTCGCCGACGAATTCGTCCCGCCGCGCATCATGGACAACACCGCGCGCGGCGTGCTGCGCGCGCAGCCTGCGCCGCGCCGGCTTCCCTTTCCGCTGTCGCTGACGTTGACGGCGCCGGCGCGCCGGTTCATCGGCAACCGGGCGCGGCAGCAGGTCGAAAAGCGCGCAAGCCGCGAGCACTATCCTGCGCCCTACGCGATCATCGAGCTGTGGCAACGCTACGACGGCAACGCGCTGGCGGCGCCGCCCGGCGACCCTGCGGCGATCGACACGCTGCTCGCCACACCCACCGCGACGAACCTGATCCGGGTGTTCCACCTGCAGGAGCGGCTGAAAGCCCTCGGCAAGGCGGCGGATTCGCCGGTCTCACGCGTGCACGTCGTCGGTGCCGGAACGATGGGGGGCGACATCGCCGCGTGGTGCGCGCTGCGCGGGATGACCGTCACGCTGCAGGACCAGGATGCCGCGCGCCTTGCGCCCGCGATGAAACGCGCGGCGAAGCTCTTTTCCGAGCGACAGAAGGACCGCCGCCGCGCGCGCGACGCCGGCGACCGGCTGATTCCCGACGTCGGGGGCCACGGCGCCGCGCATGCCGACGTGATCATCGAGGCGATCTTCGAGAACGTCGACGCCAAGCGTGCGCTTTTCGCCGACCTCGAGGCGCGGGCACGGCCCGACGCGATCCTCGCGACCAACACGTCGTCGATCCCGCTCGAGGACATCGCCGGCGCGCTTCGCAATCCGTCGCGGCTCATCGGCCTGCATTTCTTCAACCCGGTCGCGCGGATGATGCTGGTCGAGATCGTGGCCGGGCGCGACAGCGACGCGGCGCTCGTCGCCCGCGGTGCCGCATTCGCGCGCGCGATCGACAAGCTTCCGCTGCCGGTGAAAAGCGCGCCGGGCTTCCTGGTCAATCGCGTGCTCGCGCCCTACCTGATGAGCGCGATGCGCTGCGTCGACGACGGCATCGCGCCCGAGACGGTCGATGTCGCGGCCGTCGCCTTCGGCATGCCGATGGGCCCGATCGAGCTCGCCGACACCGTCGGCCTCGACATCTGCGTCGCCGTCGGGCGGATGCTGGGCAGCGGCACCGAAGTCCCGCGCCGGCTCGCCGAGCGTGTTGCGGCGGGCCAGCTCGGCAAGAAGACGGGCCAGGGTTTCTACGCTTGGACCGGCGGCAAGCCGCAGAAGCGGTCGGCAGGGACGGTCCCGGCCGGGCTCGCGCGAAGGCTGATCGACCCGCTGCTCGCCGAGGCGCAGGCCGCACTGGCGCAAGGCATCGTCGCCGACGCGGACCTGGTCGATGCCGGCGCGATCTTCGGCACGGGGTTCGCGCCGTTTCGCGGCGGGCCGCTGCACTACGCGCAGGGCATCGAGAGCGCCGGCCGGGCGGCCGGTCCGGGTCGGATCGTGGTGTAGGATCTTGCGCGACGTCCGCGCGCCGCGAGGGGAGAACGATCGTGGAAAGAATCTGGCTCAGGCACTATCCGCGCGGCGTCCCGGCGGACATCGACGTCAACGAATACGCGTCGGTGCGCGAAGTCTTCGAGGAGAGCTGCCGCGCGTTCGCGACGCGACCCGCATTCGCGTGCATGGGACGCCGGATCACGTTCGCGGACCTGGACGCGCTGTCGTCGACGTTCGGCGCATGGCTGCAGGGCATCGGCTGCCAGCGGGGAACGCGCGTCGCGCTGATGATGCCCAACATCCTCCAGTATCCGGTCTGCCTGTTCGGCGCGCTGCGCGCCGGCTGCACGGTCGTCAATGTCAATCCCCTCTACACGCCGCGCGAGCTCGAGCACCAGCTCGTCGATTCCGGCGCCGAGGTGATCGTAGTTGTCGAGAACTTCGCCCGCACGCTGCAGGAGGTCGTCGCGCGGACCAGGCTGCGCCAGATCGTCGTCACGTCGATCGGCGAGTTTCTCGCGTTCAAGGGAAGGATCGTCGACCTGGTGCTGCGCCGCGTGAAGCGGGTCATCCCGAAGTGGTCGCTCCCCGGCGCGATCAGGCTGAACGACGCGATGAAGCAGGGGCGCAAGCTTTCGCTGTCGCGGGTGCCGATCGGGCACGACGATCTGGCCTTCCTCCAGTACACCGGCGGAACGACCGGTGTCGCCAAGGGCGCGATGCTGACCCATCGCAACATCGTCGCGAACATGCTGCAGGCGCGCTCATGGGTGCGCCCCTTCCTGGGCGAGGGCCAGCGCGAGGTCATCCTGACGCCGTTGCCGCTGTATCACATCTTCTCGCTGACGGCGAACTGCCTGGTGTTCATATCGGTCGGTGGCGAGAACGTGCTGATCACCAATCCGCGCGACATCCCGCGCTTCGTCAGGGAGATGCGACGCTACCGGTTCACCGCGATGACCGGGGTGAACACGCTGTTCAACGCATTGCTCAACAACCCGAAGTTCGCGCGGCTCGATTTTTCCCGGTTCAGGCTGGCGCTGGGCGGCGGAATGGCGGTGCAGGAGGCGGTCGCGAAGCGGTGGAAGCAGGTGACCGGCGTGGCCCTGGTCGAGGCCTACGGCCTGACCGAAACCTCGCCGGCGGCGACGATGAATCCGCTGGACAATACCGAATTCAATGGAACCATCGGCGTGCCGATTCCGTCGACATGGATCGTGCTTCGCGACGACGCGGGCAAGGACGTTCCGCTCGGCCAGCGGGGCGAGATCTGCATCAAGGGACCGCAGGTCATGGCCGGCTACTGGCAGAGACCCGACGAGACGGCGAAGGTGATGACCGCCGACGGGTACTTCATGAGCGGCGACATCGGGGTCATGGACGAGCGTGGCTACGTCAGGATCGTCGATCGCAAGAAGGACATGATCCTGGTTTCCGGCTTCAACGTGTACCCAAACGAGATCGAGGGCGTCGTCGCCGAGCATCCCGGGGTGCTCGAGTGCGCCGCCGTCGGTGTCGCCGACGCGAAGTCGGGAGAGGCGGTAAAGCTCTACGTCGTCCGCAAGGACGACGCGCTCACGGCCGACGAGCTGATCGCCTGGTGCCGCGACCGGCTGACCGGGTACAAGGCCCCGCGCGAGGTCGAGTTCCGTCGCGAGCTGCCAAAGTCCAATGTCGGCAAGATCCTGCGGCGCGAGCTGCGCGACGAGGCGCGCGCCGCGACGGCGGGGTCGGCATGAGCGTCGCCGGGCCGTCCCAAGTCGCGAATCGCACCCCCTCCAGGGGCAGCGCAGCGGCGAACGCCGCAAGCGTGGGGGCCCTGTGACGGCGGATCAGGTCAGCCTGCCGCCAGGAGTTCCAGCCTTGCGGGTCACGCCGATGCCCGCCGACGCGAATTTCCATGGCGACATCTTCGGCGGCTGGATCATGTCGCACGTCGACCTCGCCGGGTCGATTCCCGCATCGAGGCGCGCGCGCGGCCGCGTGGCGACGGTTGCCGTCAATTCGTTCGTGTTCAAGCAGCCTGTGCTGATCGGCGACGTCGTCTCGTTCTACGCGACGATCGAAAAGGTCGGGCGCACGTCGATCACCGTGGATGTGCAGGTCTACGCGCAGCGCAATCCCCACGAGGAGGTGACGGTCAAGGTGACCGAGGCGAGCCTCACCTACGTCGCGGTGGGGTCCGATCGCAAGCCGCGGGAGCTGCCGCCGCCGTGACGGCCGTGCGCCGGTCCAGGGGCCCGCGGCGGGATAGGGGACTCCCTGTGCCAGCCGCGCCACAGCGGGTTTGATCAGGATCAAGGCGGGTCCGGCGCGCGGGCAGTTTCGCCATGGGCGAGTGTATAGTCGGACGACAGGTTTCGAATGAAAACGGCGCAGGCCGCAACCGGCCGCCCATACCCGACGCGCGAGACGCCGTCGACATCTTGAGGAGGCAGAAGAACATGCGGAACGCATCGATGGGCATCAGGCGCACGCGCGTCGCAACCGTGATCGGCGCGATGCTGCTCGCCGCCGGCGCGGGGCAGGCGTACGGTGCGGCGTTCGCGATCAACGAGAACTCGGCGAGCGGGCTCGGCAATGCGTTTGCCGGCGGCGCGGCGGGGGCCGAGGACGCGAGCACGGTCTGGTTCAATCCGGCGGGCATGGCGAAGCTCGCCACGCCCCAGGCCGCGCTGGCGATCAATCTGATCACCCCGTCGATCAAGTTCCGAAATGACGGGTCGCAGAACGCATTCCTGCAACCGCTCGGCAACAGCGACGGCGATGCCGGCAGCCTGAACGTCGTTCCCAACCTCTACCTGTCGATGCCTGTCAACCCGCAATGGAGCGTGGGCCTCGGCATCAACGCGCCGTTCGGCCTCGTCACCGAGTGGAGCAGCGATTGGCTCGGCCGCTACCAGGCGATCAAGTCCGAGGTGAAGACGATCAACGTCAACCCCGCGATCTCGTGGAAGGTCAGCGACACCTTCGCGGTCGGGGTCGGCGTCGACTGGCAGCACATCAAGGGCAATTTCTCCAACGCCGTCAACTACAGCGGGGCGCTGATGCAGGCCGCGGGCCTGGCTGCTGCAGGCGGGGTCATTCCGCCGTCGCTGCTTCCGACGATCGCGGGCGTCGTGCCCGGCCTCGACGCCAAGGGAACGGTCGACGGCACCGACAGCGCCTGGGGTTGGAACATAGGCCTGCTGTGGGACGCGACGCCGCAGACGCGCATCGGCGTCCACTATCGCTCGTCGATCAGTTACCACATTTC
Organism: Casimicrobiaceae bacterium; assembly: GCA_035470905.1. Taxonomy (GTDB): domain Bacteria; phylum Pseudomonadota; class Gammaproteobacteria; order Burkholderiales; family Casimicrobiaceae; genus VBCG01. The sequence continues at coordinate 3,397 of DATIQL010000275.1, read as the reverse complement.
AGGCGACGTCGGTTTCGACTACCCGGCACTGCCGACGGTCCCCCCCGCGCTTGCGCCGGTCCTCGCCGGACTCGACCAGGCGGTCAAGGGCGTCCTCGTCAACGGAGGCGTGACCGCCGACATCAAGCTCCCCGACAGCGCGAACCTTTCGGTCTTCCACCGGCTGAACGACCGCTGGGACCTGATGGCCGACGCCCAGTACACGAACTGGTCGGTGTTCAAGGACCTGACCTTCGTGCGCACCACGGGCGCCGTGCTGGCGAGCACGCCCGAGAACTTCAAGGACACCTGGAAGGTCGCAGTGGGCACGACCTACCACTACAACGACGCGTGGAGCTTTCGTGGCGGCCTGGCCTGGGACCAGTCGCCGGTCAACTCGAACGACATGACGCCGCGGCTGCCCGATGGCAACCGCGACTGGATCACGCTCGGCACCCAGTACCGGTTCAACCGCAACCTGGCGCTCGATGCCGGCCTCGCCTACATCTTCGTCGACCGGGCCGACACCCACCAGAACGCGGGTTCGACCCCGTCGTACGGCTCGATCAACGGCCACTACGACAACAGCGTCTCGATTCTGTCCGCGCAGCTCACGTACAAGTTCTGATCGGGGCCGTCGCGAGGCCCTTGCGCCGTTCGCGACGGCGCAGCAGCGATGCTGCGATGATGCCGTGACGACGCGGCCGGGGCTTCCCGGCCGCGCGAACCTTCCCCGCCGTCTTCCCGGACGCCTGCCACGATGTTCTCGAATCCCCTGCTGGTACGCCGCGCCGCCGTCCTCGGTGCCGGCGTCATGGGTGCGCAGATCGCAGCGCATCTCGCCAACGCGGGCGTTCCGGTCCTGCTGTTCGACCTCGCGACGCCCGCCGACCCCAATGCGCTGGCGCGCCGGGGCATCGACGCGCTGGCGAAGCTCGAGCCGGCGCCGCTCGGTCGCAAGGACCTGGCGGTGCAGATCGATGCGGCGAACTACGACCAGGACCTCCCGCGGCTCGCGGGCTGCGACCTGGTGATCGAGGCGATCGGCGAGCGCATCGACTGGAAGCGCGACCTGTACGCGAAGATCGCGCCCCATCTCGGGCCGTCGGCGATCCTCGCCTCGAACACCTCGGGGCTGTCGCTGACGCAGCTCGCAGCAACTTTGCCGGCGGCGCTGCGACCGCGCTTCTGCGGCGTGCACTTCTTCAATCCGCCGCGCTACATGCGGCTCACCGAGCTGATCGCAACCGCCGATACCGACGTCAATCTGCTGGACGCGCTGGAATCCTGGCTGACGACCGCGTTGGGCAAGGGTGTCGTCCGTGCGAAGGACACGCCCAATTTCATCGCCAACCGCATCGGCATCTTCTCGGTGCTGGCGACGATGCATCACGGCGCCGGGCTCGGGCTGCGCTACGACGAGGTCGATGCCCTGACCGGCACCGCGATCGGTCGGGCGAAAAGCGCCACCTTCCGGACGGCCGACGTCGTCGGGCTGGACACGATGGCGCATGTCGTGAAGACGATGCAGGATGCTCTTCCCGACGATCCCTGGCACGCGCTTTTCGCGATGCCGGGCTCGCTCGCCGGGCTGGTGGCGAAGGGTGCGCTGGGCCAGAAGACGAAGGCCGGCTACTACCGCAAGGTCGGGCGCGACATCGAGGTGCTCGATCCGGCGTCGGGCGCCTACGTCAAGAGCGGCGCCCAGATCGCACCCGAGGTCGCCGCGATACTGGCGCTCGAGAGTGCGCACGACCGCTACGCAAGCCTGCGGGAATCGAGCCATCCGCAGGCGCAATTCCTGTGGGCGATCCACCGCGACCTGTTCCATTACGCGGCGCATCATCTCGCAGCGATCGCCGACAACGTGCGCGACGTCGACCTCGCCATCCGCTGGGGTTTCGGCTGGATGAGGGGCCCGTTCGAGCTGTGGCAGTCGGCAGGCTGGCGCGAGGTGGCCGCGTGGATCGAATCGGATCGTGAAGCGGGGCGGACGCTGGCCGGCGTCCCCCTGCCCGCGTGGGTCGGTGCGAAGGCCGTCGCCGACGCCGGCGGCGTGCATGCGCAAGGCCGCGCCTGGAGCCCCGCACGCGATGCATTCGTCGCGCGCCCGTCCTTGCCGGTCTACCGCAGGCAGGCGTACCCCGATGCCGTGCTGGGCGAGGGCCGGGACCGTGGCACGACGATCTTCGAGACCGACGCGCTGCGCATGTGGCACCGCGGGGACGACGTCGGCATCGTGTCGTTCAGGACCAAGAAGAGCACCGTTTCCGACGACGTTCTCGACGGGCTGTTGCAGGCGCTCGACCGCGCCGAGCGTGAATTCGCGGGGCTGGTCATCTGGCAGGAGCGCGAGCCCTTTTCGCTGGGCGCCAACCTCGCCGCGCTTGCCCCGGCGATCGAGCGCAAGGAATGGCAGGGCATCGAGCGCATCGTCGCGAGGTTCCAGCAGACGTCGCTGCACCTGCGCTACAGCCTCGTCCAGACGGTGGCTGCCGTGCGCGGGATGGCGCTGGGCGGGGGCTGCGAGTTCATACTGCATTGCGACCGCACGGTGGCGGCGCTGGAGTCCTACATCGGGCTCCCCGAGACCGGCGTGGGGCTCATCCCCGGCGGGGGGGGCTCGAAGGAACTCGCGCTGCGCGCCGCGGACGAAGTGAAGCGCGGCGGCGCCGGCGGGCAACTCGACCAGTTCCCGTTCCTGCGCAGCTATTTCCAGACCGTCGCGATGGCCACCGTGTCGAAGAGCGCGCTCGAGGCGCGCGAGCTGGGATTCCTGCGGCCTGCCGATGTGGTCGTCATGCACCCGGACGAGGTCCTCCACGTCGCGCTGTCGCAGGCGCGCGCGCTGGCCGATGCCGGCTACCGGCCGCCGCTGCCGCCGCGCAAGGTTCCGGTCGCCGGCAGGACCGGGATCGCGACGCTGGAGATGATGCTCGTCAACATGCGCGAAGGCGCGTTCATCACGCCCTACGATTTCGAGGTGGGCCTGCGTCTCGCGCGCGCGATCTGCGGCGGCGAAGTCGATGCGGGCAGCGTCGTCGACGAGCGCTGGCTGCTCGAAGTCGAGCGTCGCGAGTTCATGGAGCTGCTGCGCGATCCGCGCACGCAGGCGCGGATCGCGCACACGCTGGCGACGGGCAAGCCGCTGCGCAACTGATGCAGGACGTCGCCGTCGCGCACCGCTTGCGATGCGCGGCGCGACGGCAACGGGAGAATGCGGATGACGATGCAAGTGCAGGATGCCTACGTGGTGGCGACGACGCGGACGCCGGTCGGCAAGGCGCCGCGCGGCGCCTACCGGACGACGCGACCCGACACGCTGCTGGCGCACGTCCTCCGACGTGTGCTGGCACAGGTTCCGGCGATCGAGGCAGCGCGCGTCGATGACGTGATCGTCGGGTGCGCGATGCCCGAG
>DATIQL010000274.1:0-2577 GCA_035470905.1 Casimicrobiaceae bacterium | reverse complement strand
GCGGCGGCGGCGCCACCGGCGGCCGGCGCGGCGACCGCCACGGCGGCGGCAGCGGAAACGCCGAACTTGTCTTCCATCGCCTTGATGAGCTCGGAGAGCTCGAGGACGGTCATCGACGAGATCTTGTCGAGGATTTCAGTCTGGACTGCGGACATGTGTGCTCCTGATCGTAACGAGTTTAGATGGGTATTCGCGGTAGAAAATTCAAGTCGTCCGGTGAGGGCCGCTACGCGGCCTTCTGGTCGCGCACGGCGGCGAGCGCGCGGACGAACTTCGCCGGCACCTCGTTCATCGTGCGCACGAGCTTCGCGACCGGCGCCTGCATCGTGCCCATCAGCTTGGCCAGCAATTCCTCGCGCGACGGCAGCGCGGCAAGCGCGGCAATCTGCTTCGGGGACATCATCTGGCCCGGCATGGCACCGCCGGTGATCACGAACTTCTCGTTGCCTTTCGCGAAGTCGTTCAGGACCTTCGCGACCGCGACAGGATCGCTGCCGATGCCGTACGCCAGCGGACCGACCATGCTGTCGGCCAGCGGAGCGAACGGCGTGTCGGCGACGGCACGGCGCACCAGCGTGTTCTTGACGACCCTGAAATACACGCCCGAGGCACGCGCCTTTGCACGCAGCTGCGTCATGTCCGCGACCGGCAAACCCCGGTTCTCCGCCATGACGATCGCCTGCGCGCCGGCGACCACCTTTGCGACTTCCGCGACTACCGCCTGCTTTTGCTCAAGATTGAGACTCATAGTCACCCTTGATTTCACGCGGGCCCGCGCGCGCCTGCAGTGCCACGCGCGCAACCCGCCTGTGTCGCGACGCCGGCGCTTGCCGCCCCGGTGTCGCGTGCTGCCGGTGACCTCACGTCCAGGAACATCCTGTCCGAGGGCACCATCTGCGCTGGATCAGGGATCCGAGGCCGGGAAACAGGGAACAGCACGACCCCGAAACCGACGCTCGATGCCCCGTTTTGAGCTTTCGCTCCAGCTGTCTTTGACGGCCCGCCGCGATGTCGCCACCGCGGCGTTTCCTCAAAACTTCATCGTTCGATCCAACGCCGGCGCGATGCCGGCCCTTCCGTCGGCTCTCAGTTGCCGGCCGACGCCTGGCTTGCAAATCCCGTCGTGTCGACCCGCACGCCCGCGCCCATCGTGCTCGAGACGCTGATCTTGCGCAGGTAGACGCCCTTGACCCCTTGCGGTCGCGCCTTGTTCAGCGCGTCGATCAGCGCCGACAGGTTGGTCTTCAGCTGCTCGGGAGTGAACGACGCGCGACCGATCGTGCACTGGACGATGCCCGCCTTGTCGGTACGGTACTGGACCTGGCCGGCCTTCGCGTTCGTCACTGCCTGCGCGACGTCGGCCGAGACGGTTCCGACCTTCGGGTTGGGCATCAGGCCGCGGGGGCCCAGGATCTGGCCGAGCTGGCCGACGACGCGCATCGCATCCGGCGACGCGATGACGACGTCGAAATCCATGAAGCCTTCCTTGATCTTGGCCGCCAGGTCGTCGAAACCGACGACGTCGGCGCCGGCGTCCTGCGCAGCCTTGGCCTTGTCGCCCTGCGCGAACACGGCGACCCGGACGGTCTTTCCGATTCCCGCCGGCAGCACGACCGAGCCGCGCACCGTCTGATCCGACTTCTTGGCATCGATCCCGAGGTTGACCGCGACGTCGACCGATTCGTCGAATTTGGCAACCGCGGTTTCCTTGACGAGCTTCAGCGCTTCGTCGACCGTATAGCTCTTCGCGCGGTCGACCTTGCCGCGTACCGTCGTCATGCGCTTGGACAGGCGCGGAGATTTCTGTTCGGCCATGATCACTTCACTCCTTCGACGGTGATGCCCATGCTGCGCGCGCTGCCGGCGATCGTGCGCACGGCCGCGTCGAGGTCCGCTGCGGTCAGGTCGGGTTGCTTGACCTTCGCGATCTCCTCCGCCTGGGCCCGGGTCAGCTTGCCGACCTTGTCGGTATGCGGCTTGCTGCTGCCCTTGTCGACCTTCGCCGCCTTCTTGATCAGCACGGTGGCCGGCGGCGTCTTCATGACGAACGTGAAGCTCTTGTCGGCGTAGGCGGTGATGATCACCGGCACCGGCAGGCCGGGCTCGACGCCCTGGGTCTGCGCGTTGAACGCCTTGCAGAACTCCATGATGTTCAGGCCGCGCTGGCCGAGCGCGGGACCGATCGGGGGGCTGGGATTCGCCTTCCCCGCCGGCACTTGCAGCTTGATGTAGCCGACGACTTTCTTTGCCATCTCAATCTCCTAGGTGGGTGCCAGCGGGCACCGAAGCACCCTCCCCGTTAAACGCGATCCGCCACAACGTTTGCCAGCACTGTCCGAGTTGAGCGTCGCCGTCGGCGACGCTCGAACGAGGACAGATATTCCGTCGCCGCAGGTGACGGAATATCAGGCCTTCTCGACCTGCGAAAAATCCAGCTCCACCGGCGTCGAGCGTCCGAAGATCGTCACCGACACCCGCAGCTTGCTCTTCTCGTAGTTCACGTCCTCGACATTGCCGTGGAAATCCGTGAACGGCCCTTCCTTGATGCGCACCGCCTCGCCGAGCTCGACCAGCACC
>DATIQL010000273.1:0-19625 GCA_035470905.1 Casimicrobiaceae bacterium | reverse complement strand
ATGTTGACGATCGCACCCTGCGCCCGGCGCAGCGCGGGTGCCGCGGCCTGCGACAGGAACAGCGGCGCCTGGAGGTTGGTGCCGATCAGGTCGTTCCAGTCGGCGGGGGCGATCTCGCCGACGGCGGTCGGATAGAACGTCGAGGCGTTGTTGACCAGAGCGTCGAGCTTGCCGAAGGTCTGCACGGTCTGGTCGACCAGCGACGGCAGCTTGGCGACGTCGAGCAGATCGGCCTGGATCAGGGCCACCGAGTCGGGGCGGATGTGATTGAGCTCCGCCTGCAGCAGGCGCGCTTCTCCCGCGGAGGCGCGGAAATGCAGCATGATCGACGCGCCTTCCCGGTGCAGGCGCCTGCAGATCGCCGCGCCCACCCGCTTGGCGCCACCGGTGATCAATACGACGCTGTTTTCCACGCCGCGCCTTTCGGGGCCCGCCGGTCGATTAGACTGCCCGCGAATCTAGCATAGTCACGCCATCGCGCCCATGACCCTCCATGCGCCGCCCCTGCCGGTTCCCGATGCCGCTGCGCGCGAGCACAGTGCCCGCGTCGTCGCCCAGGTCCGCGACGAGGTGGCGCATGGCGGTGGCTTCATCTCCTTTGCCCGCTACATGGAGATCGTGCTCTATGCGCCGTCCCTCGGGTATTACGTCGCCGGCGCGCGCAAGTTCGGCGGCGAGGGGGATTTCGTCACCGGCCCCGAGCTCTCGCCGCTGTATGGCGCGGCGCTTGCGCAGCAGCTCCATGCGATCCTGCATGCGACGGGCTCGCGGCGCGTCGTCGAGCTGGGCGCCGGCAGCGGCGCCCTCGCGGCGTCGATGCTCAACGCACTCGCGCGCCGCCGTGGACCATCGGCGGCGGGATCGCTCGCCTACTCGATACTCGAGGTGAGTCCGGAGCTGCGCGAACGGCAGCAGGGAACGATCGCGACCTTCGCGCCGGCCGAGGCGGGGCGCGTCGACTGGCTCGACCGGTTGCCGCAGGACATCGACGGCGTCGTCGTGCTCAACGAGGTGCTCGACGCCATCGCCCCGCGGGTCGTCGCGCGACGCGGGGGAGCGTGGTTCGAGCGGGGCGTCGCCTGGAAGAATCAGGCGCTCGCGTGGGATGAACGGCCGCTCGCCGACTCGCGGCTGCTTGCGCTCGCCAAGGCGCGCTTTCCCGCCGAGGGCGACTACGTGAGCGAGATCAACCCGGCAGCCGAAGCGCTGGTCGCGACGCTGGCGCGCAGGCTGCGCTCGGGGGCATTGATGGTCGTCGATTACGGCTTTCCGCGGGCCGAGTATTACCACCCGCAGCGCTGCGATGGCACGCTGATGGGGCATTACCGGCATCGCTCGCATGCCGACCCGTTCCTGTGGCCAGGGTTGTCGGATCTCACCGCGCACGTCGACTTCACGGCGATCGCGGAGGCGGCCGAGGGTGCCGGAATGCGGGTCGCCGGCTTTGCGACCCAGGCTTCGTTCCTGCTGGGCTGCGGGATCCTCGACCTGCTGGCGGCGACGGGCGCACCCGAATCGACGACCTACCTGCGCGAGGCCGCGGCGGTGCAGAAGCTGATCTCGCCGGCGGAGATGGGCGAGATGTTCAAGGTGCTGCTGCTTGCCGGCGGCGACGCCGCGTGGTCGAGCCTTGCGGTCACCGACATGACACATCGGCTTTGAGGCTGCAGGCGCTCACCCGCCTCGCGTACGCCCGGCACCCTCACCCGCCTCGCGTACGCTCGGCACCCTCTCCCGCGAGCGGGAGAGGGGTGGGGTGAGGGGCGTTCGGTGCAGCTCTCCCGCGAGCGGGAGAGGGCTGGGGTGAGGGGCGTTCGGCGCGGCTACTTTCCGTCGCCGTATTCGCTGGTCAGGTACCTTGCGATCGGTTCGATGTCGGCGTCGGCGATCGGCGCCTTGTACAGCTTCTGCATCTTCTCGACCTCGACCTTCCAGAACGGGAACGGCTTGCCCGAGGGCTGCGTCTTGACGTAGTCGGCCGAGTGGCAGGTCTTGCAGTTCTTCTCGACGAGGTCGAGGCCCGGCCCCGGCTTGAAGTCGGCGGTCTCGGGCGGGAACTGGACCGTGAGTCCCGCTGCCGTTATGGCCCCTGCCGACAGCAGGGCGCAGGCCGCGACGATAGCCGCATGGATGCGGATCTTGGTGGGCATCGCGTTCTCCCTCAGGCCGCCTGAACGCGGGTGGTTTCGACGACGTTGCGCATGTAGCCGGCGGGATTCCACAGCGGCTCCGAAGGCTGCGACTGGCCGATCGCATTGACCGCACGCACCTTGAGCTCGTGCGCCCCCTTGGGCAGGGTCACCGTGGCCTGCCATTCGCGGAACGAGTACTTGCCCAGGTCCTTGCCGAGCTTCGCCTCCTTCCAGCTCCTGCCGCCGTCGGTCGACAGCACGACGTCGCGCACGCCGAAGCCGCCGTCGAAAGCCATGCCGCGGACGGTGAACGCCTTCCCCGCGGGAACGTGGGCGCCGTCCTTGACGCTGGTGATGAACGAACGGACGTCGAAGCGGTTGATCGGCGTGGTCTTCGCCGGCAGCTTGCCGGGAGGGGTGCAGGCGCAGGCGTTGTCGGGGATCCGGTAGGCAGTGTCCATCCAGAAGTTGTGGAACGTGTCGTCGATGACCGTGATCTCGGTCAGGTGCTTGACCCAGTAGGTGCCGTAATAGCCGGGGACGATCAGGCGCACCGGATAGCCGTTCAGCATCGGCAGGTCGGCGTCGTTCATCTGGTAGGCGATCATCACTTCGCCGTCCATCGCGTGGTCGACGTCGAGCGCCTTGACGAAGTCGGGGGTCTGCGGCAGCACCGGCCCGTCGACGCCGTTGAACGTAACCTGCTTGGCGCCCTTCTGGACGCCGGCCTTGTCGAGGATGTTCTTCAGCGGCACGCCGCGCCACTTGGCATTGCCCATCGCGCCGTTGGCGAGCTGGCCGCCGGCGACCCGCGGCTCGAACAGGCCGCGGCTGTTGCCCGAGCACTGGTTGACCGCGTAGTACTCGGTCCACTGGAAGCGCTTGAGCTCGTCGACGGACAGCGAGAGCGGGGTGTCGACCTTGCCCTTGATGTTGATCCTGAACGTCTCGAGGTCGATGCTGGTCGGTACGCCGGCGAGGTGGTAGCGGACGAAGAACGCATCGTTGGGGGTGACGACCCCCTCGTCGAAGATCTCGAATGGGGTCTCGAGCTGCGGCGGCCTGCTGGTCAGGACGATCAGCGGACGCTTCTGCGGATACTGGACGACGGGCCGCTCGCCGTTGCCGATCGGCAGCACGTAGGTGTTCGATGCCATCGCGCGCAGCGCGCTCGAGCCCAGCATCGCGCCGGCGCCCAGCGATGCTGCGCTGCGCAGGAACTTCCGGCGATCTCCGGGAAACTGCCGCTTGAAATACGGGTTGTCCATGACCCCCTCCGAATTGCCATTGGTGAGTCGCGGCCTGAGGGTTGTGGCTCCCCGCTCTGCGTCCCCGTCGTTGCAGGGCGCATGATTGTTGTTCGACCACGATGCGCACAGGCAGTCTATGGGCCTGCCGGCGGCGACCGCAAGCGCCAAGGTTCCGGCTGCGCGCCTGGGGCACCGTGGTGTGGCGGTTTTGATACGGATACGGGTAGGGGTACACGTACGGCACGACCGAGAGCGGATTCGCGATCGTGCATCACCCCGCATCATCGGCCGCGATCGCTCGTGGATCGGCTGCGGGCCGCGATCGGTAACCGTCCGGAGCAGGCGCAAGGCGCCGGGGGCTACCATGTCGTCGCCCGACGCTGCGGCGCGCCGATGGACGGCGCGCACATTGCAGCCGGTCCACCGTCGTCGATGCGGTCTTCGCCGCCAGCCATCCCCCGCCCCCGCCCCGCGTCATGAACCGCCCGGACCATCGCTTCTGCGTCGCCCCGATGATGGACTGGACCGACCGGCACTGCCGGTATTTCCTGCGCCTGATCTCGAGGCATGCGCGCCTCTACACCGAGATGATCACTGCGCCGGCGCTGATGCACGGCGACGTGCCGCGGCACCTCGACTTCGATCCCGCCGAGCACCCGCTCGCGCTGCAGCTGGGAGGCAGCGACCCTCGGCAGCTGGCGCACGCTGCGCGTCTGGGCGAGCGCTGGGGTTACGACGAGATCAACCTGAACTGCGGTTGCCCCTCCGAGCGGGTGCAGACCGGGAGCTTCGGCGCCTGCCTGATGGCGGAGCCGGCCCTGGTCGCCGACTGCGTGCGGGCGATGCGGGATGCCGTCCGGGTTCCGGTGACGGTCACGCACCGGATCGGTCTCGATCACGACGAGCGCTACGCATTCGTCCGGGACTTCGTGGGCACGGTCGCCGAAGCCGGTTGCGGGGTGTTCATCGTCCACGCCCGCAACGCGGTGCTGAAGGGCCTGTCGCCGAAGGAAAACCGCGAAATCCCGCCCCTGCGCTACGACGTCGCAGCGCGCCTGAAGCGCGATTTCCCCGCGCTGACGGTCGTGCTGAACGGCGGGCTCGCGGACTGGGGTGCGGTGGAGCGCGAGCGGGCACCGGTCGACGGCGTCATGCTGGGGCGCGCGGCTTACCACAACCCCTACCTGCTGGCGGAAGCCGATCGGCGGATCTTCGGCGATCCGGCGCCGTCGCGTTCGCGCGCCGAGGTGATGGCTGCGCTTGCCGAGTACGCGGCAACCGAGGTTGCGCGGGGAACGGCGCTGCGCTCGATTTCGCGGCACGTGCTCGGCCTCTACCACGGCGTCGCAGGCGGGCGGCGCTTCCGGCAACTGCTGTCGGACGCGGCGCGCCTGAGGGATGCGGACGCGACGCTGTTCGACGAGGCATTGCGGGCGGTGGAGCCGCAAGCGTGACGGACGGCGGCCGCCGTCCGCGGGAGCGGGGGCCGGCTCAGCTGCGAGGCGGCAGGTCGTCGGCGATGTAGGCGCGGATGATGCCCTGGAAGTCGGCGTCTGCGCGCATCCCCAGCGCGGGCCCGAGCCGGGGCGCGAAGTTCGCGGGCCAGGTCGAGACGATGCGATCGATGGCGGCATCGTGGCGCCAGCGGACGCGTGCGGCGACTTCGTCGCCGGTGACCGCGCGCAATGCCTCGACCATCTCGCCCACGCCCACGCAGAGGCCCGGCACGTTGACCGAGCGCGTGTGGGTGAAGGCGGCGGCCGGCGCTTCGTGCCCGACGATCATGTTGTCGATGACCGTGCGCGGTGAGGTCACCCACATCCGCGTCGTCGGCGCGACCGGGCAGTCGGCATCGATGCCGGCGAGGGGTTCCCGGACGATGCCGCTCGCAAATGACGAGGCGGCGCGGTTCGGCTTGCCGGGGCGGACGGTGACCGTCGGCAGCCGCAGGCTGCGCCCGTCCACGAATCCCTTGCGCGTCATGTCGTAGACCAGCAGCTCGCCGATCGCCTTTTGCGTGCCGTAGGACGCCTGTGGCATCAGCGGCGCATCGTCGGGGACGGGATCGGGCAGCGGACCGCCGAACACCGCCAGCGAGCTCGCGAACACGACCTTCAGAGGTTGCGCAAGCCTGCGGCAACGCTCGAGCAGGAGCCGCGTCGCATCGAGGTTGATGCGCATGCCGATGTCGAAATCAGCCTCGGCCTGTCCGCTGACGACCGCGGCCAGGTGGAACACGGAGTCGGCGCCTCCGGCGAATGCCTGCTCGAGGACGGCGGGATCGGCGAGGTCGCCCGTCCGGTACACGGCCCGCGGGTCGTCGATCGCGGCCACCGGGGCTGCGACGTCGAGCAGCACGATCTCGCGGATCGGGCGTCCGACGCCACGCGCGTCGGTGAGCATCCCGCGCTGGAGCAGGCGGCGCGCGAGCCTCGACCCCAGGAATCCGCCGCCGCCGGTGATGATGATGCGCATCCCGCTATCATAGCCTGCACCGCCATGGTCATCCGATCGCCAGCGTCCCCATTCGCGCCCGTGCCTCCGGCTTCGTCCGGCGCGGTGCTGGCGGACCTGGTCGACGGGGTCGCCCGCGACGGCTACGCGGTCGCGCGCTCCTTCCTGCCCGAGGCGACGGTCGGGGCGCTGCGCCTGCGTGCCCTGGAGCTCGACGAGGGCGGCGCGCTCGCGCCTGCGGGCGTCGGGCGCGCGGGGAAACATCGGCTCGCGACCGATGTCCGCGGCGACCGGATCGCCTGGCTCCCCCACACGCCGGGATCGCCGGCCGAGGACGCGGCGCGCAGCGCCCTGGAGACCCTGCGCGTCGCGATGAACCGGGGCTTGATGATGGGCCTCGAGCGGCTGGAGGCGCACTACGCGGTCTATTCGCCGGGCGCGCGCTATGCCCGGCACCTCGACCGGTTCCGTGACGACGACGCACGCGTCCTGTCCTGCGTGCTCTACCTGAACGAGTCCTGGATGCCGGACCACGGCGGGGCGCTGCGCCTCTTCGTCGGCGGGGACGTCGGAATCGACGTGCTGCCGGAGGGCGGTACGCTGGCGGTGTTTCTCGCCGGCCGCTTCGAGCACGAGGTGCTGCCGGCGCAGCGCATGAGGGTGTCGCTGACCGGCTGGTTTTCGCGCCGGCAATGCTAATATGGCCCCCTCGACTTTCCGCGGCGCCGCTTCGATACGTCACCCCGGCTTTCGCGTGACGCGCATTCTCCCTCGATGACTTCACCGGTCGCGCCGCGCCGCCTGACCATCGCGACACGCGAATCCGCACTTGCCATGTGGCAGGCCGAGCACGTGCGTGCGCGCCTGGAGTCGCTGCATCCCGGGATCTCGGTCGAGCTGCTGGGGATCACCACCCAGGGAGACCGGATCCTCGACCGTCCGCTCGCGACCATCGGGGGCAAGGGACTGTTCATCAAGGAGCTCGAAGCCGCGCTTCGCGATGGCCGTGCCGACCTCGCCGTGCATTCGCTCAAGGACGTTCCGATGGACCTGCCCGAGGGTTTCGTCCTCGGTGCGATCACGGCGCGCGAGGACCCCCGCGACGCGCTGGTCGCCAACGGCCACGACACGCTCGATGCGCTGCCCGGAGATGCCGTCGTTGGAACGTCGAGCCTGCGGCGCGAGGCACAGCTGCGCGAGCGGCACCCGCGCCTGCGGATCGAGTCCCTGCGCGGCAACGTCAACACGCGCCTGCGCAAGCTCGACGAGGGGGGCTACACGGCGATCGTCCTGGCGGCCGCAGGGCTGAAGCGCCTCGGCCTCGGGCTGCGCATACGCGCGCTGCTCGACCCGGACGAGAGCCTCCCGGCGCCGGGGCAGGGGGCGCTCGCCATCGAGTGCCGCGGCGACCGGCCGGACGTCATCGCCGCACTGCGTCCGCTCGCCGATCCGGCAACGACGCTCGCCACTGCGGCCGAGCGCGCGTTCTCGCGCGCGCTGGGGGGCAGCTGCCAGATGCCGCTGGGCGGCTATGCCGAATGGGAAGAGGGCAGGTTGTGGCTGCGCGGCCTGATCGCGAGCCGGGACGGACGCGACGTGCTGCGCGGCGAAATCGAGCAGGCGGTGAGCGATGTCGCGGCCGCGCAGGAACTCGGTCGGGCGCTCGCCGACGATTTTCTCGGACGAGGCGCACATCGCTTCGCGATGGACGTGTGAACGAATCCATGGACGTCCATCCGCTTTCCGCGCCACCGGGGGAATCGGGCCCGCTCGAGGGCATCGGGGTCATCGTCACGCGCCCGCAGCGTCAGGCTGGCGTGTTCGCGGCGAAGATCGCGGCTGCGGGCGGCTCGCCGGTGATCTGGCCGGCGGTCGTGATCCTGCCCCCGGTCGATACCGCGCTGCTCGCCCGGGCCCACGCGCAGATCGCCATCTACGACATCGCTGTCTTCGTCTCGGCCAATGCCGTCGAATACGGCGCGCCGCCGGCGAGCGAATGGCCGCGGCACCTCCTCACTTTCGCGCCGGGACCCGGCACCGCCGAGGCTCTTGCCGGCGTGGGAATCGCGGGCGCGCGCGTGCCGACGGCATCGCACGACAGCGAGGGTCTGCTGCAGATGCCCGAGCTCGCCGAGCTCTCGGGAAGGCGCGTCGTCGTGTTCCGCGGCGAAGGTGGGCGCGAATTCCTCGGCAACTCGCTGCGCGCCCGCGGCGCCGTCGTCGATCACGTTCCCTGCTACCGGCGCGTCGCGCCGCAATCCGGGACCGGCGGATTGATCGAGGCGATTCGCGAGGATCGCGCCCATGCGCTGACGCTGACCTCGGCCGAGGGGCTCGACAACCTGCTCGGTGCGCTCACTGCCGAGGGCCTCGAGCTGCTGTCGAGACTGCCGGCGTTCGCCGGGCATCCGCGGATCGCCGAGCGTGCGCGCGAGCGCGGACTCTCCGCCATCGAGACCTCGGGCGGCGATGCGGGGATGCTCGCGGGAATACTCGACTGGTACCGTGCGCATCCGCGCACGCCCTGACGCACCCGAACTCTCGCAGGAGCCCCCAATGCCGGACGTCGATGTCCTCGTCACCGCAGCGCTGCCGCCGTTCCTCTACGATCCGCTGAAGGCCGATTACCGCTGCCACGACTATTTCCTGGCCGGCGACAAGGCCGCCGTGCTCGCTCGATCGGCCGCGCAGGTGCGCGGCCTGGTGCAGGGCGGCGGGACGATCACCCCGACGTCGCTCCTCGAGCAGCTGCCGAAGCTCGAGATCATCTCGGTGTTCGGCGTCGGTTACGACGGGGTTCCCGTCGACTATTGCCGCTCGCGCGGCATCCAGGTGGGGCATACCCCCGACGTCTTGACCGACGACGTCGCCGATGTGGCGGTGGCGCTGATCCTGATGACCGGCCGCGGCTTCGTGCGTGCGAACCGCTTCCTGCATGCCGGCGAGTGGAAGAAGCGCGGCCCCGAGCTCACGAGCAAGCTCGGCGGGCGCACCGTCGGCATCCTGGGTCTGGGTCGCATCGGCAAGGCGATCGCGCACCGCGTCGAGGCGATGGGAATGAACATCGCCTACACCGGCCGCAAGCCGCAGGACGTCGCCTGGCGCTACGTTCCCGACGTCGAAGCGCTGGCGCGCGAGGCCGATTTCCTGGTCGTCGCCTGTCCCGGCGGCGCGGCGACGCACAACCTGGTCGATGCGCGCGTGCTGAGGGCGCTGGGCGCCAAGGGCACGCTGATCAACATTGCGCGCGGCTCGATTGTCGATGAGCCGGCGCTGGTGCGCGCATTGGCGGATCGCACGATCAAGGCAGCTGGGCTCGACGTGTTCGCGGACGAGCCCGAGGTCCCCGGCGAGCTGCTCGCGCTCGACAACGTCGTGCTGCTTCCGCACGTCGGCAGCGCGACGCAGGAGACGCGCAAGGCGATGGGCGACCTGTGCAAGGCGAACCTCGACGGCTGGTTCGCAAACGGCAGGCTGCTGGCGTCGATTCCGGAGTTGCGCTGAAGCCAATGCCCCGGCAGCCGGCCGGCCGCGTTCAGTCGTGCAGTGCGGAGGGCGCGCCGGAATCCGTCCCCGGGGACGCACGGAACATCACGACGAACAGCGCTGCGACGACGAACGCCAGCGCGACCCATTCCGTCGCGCCCGGGCGCTCGCCCAGCAGCGCCATGCCGGAGAACACGCCGACCACAGGAATCGGCAGCGATGACAGCGAAGACACTGCGACCGGCAGCCTGCGCGCCAGCGTGAACCATGCCCAGTTCGCGAGCGTGCCGGCGAACACGATGTTGTAGACGATCGCGAACCAACCGCGGCTCGACAGCGCCCCGAGCTCGGCTGCCAGCGGCTGGGGATCGAACGCCGGGACGAGGATCACCAGCGGCACCCAGCCCAGCAGCATCATCCATCCGGTCAGCGTCGACTGCGCGACGGGCAGCGGCCATTTGCGCATCAGCGCGGTGCCGAAACCCCAGGACAGCGCGGCGATCAGGATCATCATCACCCCGAGCGGCGCGCCCTTCAGCACCCGAACCTGGTCGCCGATCAGCAGCGCCATTCCCATCATGCCCAGCGCGAGGCCGGCGACCTTGCGTCGCGAAAGCGGCTCGTGCAGTACGAAGGCCGCACACAGCGTCGCCCACAACGGCATCGTGTAGGCGAGGATCGCGCTGCGTCCCGACGACAGCTGCTGGACGCCGAACAGGATGAAGCCGTTCCAGCCTGCGATATTGAACAGCGCGAGCAACGCGAGCTTCGCCCAGTGCCGGCGCGCCACGCGGATCGGCTCGCCGGCAAGGCGCGCGACGAGCAGCAGCCCGAGGCCTGCGAAAGGAAGCGTCAGCGAGCGGAATGTCAGCGGCGCGAGCTCGCTGACGCCCATCTTGAGGATCGGCCAGTTGCAACCCCAGAGCAGCGTCAGCGCAGCGACGATCGGGATCGTTCGCGCTTTCAGGGACGCTCCCCGTACTTGCTCTGGTGCAGCTCGCGCGCTTGCGTCACCCAGGCGTCGCGGCGGATCCGGCCCGGGAATTCGGCGAGCTTTGCATCGATCTCGTCGATGTCGCGCTCGCTCCAGCGGGCGATCTGGCGGTAGTTGGTGATGCCCAGCTGGTACAGCATCCGTTCGAGGGCGGGCCCGACGCCGACGATCAGCTTGAGATCGTCGGGCGCGCCGGGAGCGTCCAGCAGCGGGGGCGGGGCATTGCGCTCGATGTCGATGACGATCTGCCGATAGCGCGCCGATTCGCCGAGTGCGTCCGCGAGCCGCCCGAAAAGCCGGTGCCGGTCCTCGGCGAGCTCCGCCGATTGCGACGTCGGGGGGCCGCCCGGCGGCGACGGGGTTTCGCGCGGACCGGTCGCGACTGCAGCGTTGGTCGGAGACGGTTGCGGGACCGTCGTCGGTGGCGGCGCCGCTACCGGCGCCGGGGCAGGCGTCCGGTCTGCCGGCCACGGCATCGGCTTGCGGAAGGCACGCCTGCCGCGCACGAAGCCGATCCGATAGGCGACGGCGACGGCGGCAGCGAGGGCGATCAGCGCAATAAACGTGAGGCCGTTCACGGGAATCATAGGGTCGCGGGATGCATGGGCATGCGCGGGGTGCCGGCGCAGGCGATTGTATGCGAGCCCGCCGGCGCGGCCAATTCGCGCGCCGCCGGAAGCGCACGCGGGCGGCTGCTAGAATCAACTCGGGTATCGACCATGCAGACATCGTCCGGCACCGAATCGGATCGCAATCCAGCGAGCGCACCGGCTGCAGCGGCGCCGGGTGGTCCGCGTTCCTCGTCCGGGGCGACGGTGGCGCAGCGCGCGCTGTGGCTGATCGTCATACTCGCGATCGCCGCCGGCGGCTATGCATGGGTCGATCAGCGCCGCGCCGCGCAGTCGCTGCAGGTCGAGATTGCACGACGCCTCGCCGATGCCGACGCCGCGCTCGCCCAGGCGCGGGCGCGCGAAGCGGACATCGCCGGCCAGCTGCGCGAGGCGCAGTCGCAACTCGCGTCGCTGGAGACGCGGGTCAACGAGTCCCAGGCCCAGCAGGCGTCGCTCGACGCGCTGTACCGCGATCTCGCACCGTCGCGTGACGAGCTGGCGTTGACCGAAATCGAGCAGATTCTGGTGCTCGCGAGCCAGCAGCTCGGGCTCGCCGGCAACGTCCAGGCAGCGTTGAACGCCCTCCAGGTCGCCGACAGCAAGATCGCCCAGCTCGATCGACCGCAGTTCGGGCCGCTGCGGCGCGCGCTCGCGCACGACATCGACCAGTTGAAGGCCGTTCCGTATGTCGATGTCGCGGGCATCTCGATCCGGATCGACCAGGTCGTCGCCTCGATCGACACCCTTCCGCTCGCCCGCGACGAGCGGATCCCGCCTTCGCCGCCGCCTGCATCGCCCGCCGACGAATCGGCATGGCACCGATTCCTGCGCGAGCTGTGGGCGCAGATCGGGGACGTCATCCGGATCGAAGTCACCAATCGTCCGGCGGCACCACTGGTCACGCCGGAGCAATCGTTCTTCCTGCGGGAAAATCTCAGGTTGCACCTGCTTTCCGCGCGTATCGCCTTGCTTTCCCGCGACGACCTCTCGTTCAAGGCCGACCTGCAGGCCGCGACCGCCTGGCTGCGCAAGTATTTCGACCCCACCGCCAAGCCGGTGCAAGCGGCGATTGCGATGCTCACCGAGCAGGCAGCGGTGACGATGCCGGGCGAAATTCCCGATCTCTCGCGCAGCCTCGAGGCCGTGCGCGTGCTCAAGGCGGCCGGCGAGCGGGTCGAGGGCCGCGCTCCGGCCCGCGCATCCGGGCGCGCGAGATAGGGAAGCCGTGCGTGCATTGCTCGCGTTCCTGCTGCTCGCCGCCGCGGCCGTCGCGCTGGCGATGCTGTTCAGGCTCAGCAGCGGCTACGTCCTCTTCGTCGCGCCTCCGTACCGGATCGAGCTGTCGCAGAACGCGTTCATCATCCTGACGGTGCTGGCCTTCGTAGCGCTCTATGCGTTGATCCGTGCGGCGGTTCGCCTGTCGCAGCTGCCCGCGGACGTGCGCGAAGCGCGCAAGCGGCGGCAGGTCGAGCGCTTCCGCGCCAAGCAGGATGCCGCAGTCGTCGCACTGATCGAGGGTCGCCACGGCAAGGCGCGCCAGTACGCGCAGGAGGCGCTCGCGATTCCGAACTCGTCGGCAGTGCCGGCGCTGGTCGGCGCGCGGGCCGCGCTCGAGACGCGCGATTATGCGGCGGCGTCCACGATGCTCGAGCGACCCGATGCGCAGGCGACCAAGCTCGCGGTGCCGCGTCTGATGCTCGAAGCCGAGCTCGCCCTCGAGCGCGGGCAGCCCGCCGAAGCGCTGGCGCGGCTGGCCGAGCTCAAGAGCGAAGCGGGGCTGCATACGGCGGCGCAGCGCCTGGAATTGCGGGCGCTGACCGCGGCCGGACGGCCGGGCGAGATTCCGGCGCTCGTCGACCAGCTCGTCAAGCGCAAGGTCTACGATCCGCAGCAGGGCGAGCTGTTGCGCGCGGGCGCGCATGCAGAGGCGCTGAAAGGCTTCACCCACGACGCGGCGGGCCTGCGCGCCTACTGGGCGCGCGTCGCCGACGGCGATCGGCTGCAGCCCAGGGTCGCGAAAGCCGCGGCGCGCAGCTTCGTGGCGTTGAACGGCGACCGCGAGGCCGCGGAAATCCTGGTCAAGAGCCTCGAGCGGCAATGGGATTCGAGCCTGTTGCTCCTGTACGCGCAGTGCCGCGCGCCCGATGCGACGCGTCAGCTCGAGATCGCCGAGCGCTGGCTCACGACCCACAATCAGGACGCGACGCTGCTGTTCGTCCTCGGAAGGTTGTGCGAGCGCCAGCAGCTCTGGGGCAAGGCGCAGACGTACCTCGAGGCGAGCCTGGCGCTGGACAATCACTGGCGCACCCACGTGGCGCTGGGCGAGATGCTGGCGAAGCTGGGACGGCACGACGAGGCGGATGCGCATCTCGCGGCCGCGCTGCGGCTCGCGCTGGCAGCCCTCGAATCGGCCGAGTCCTGACCCGGAAGACCGGTCAGACGCCGATGTCCGACCCGGTTTTCCCGGCTTCGGCCTCGGCGGCGTAGGTGAAGCTGTCGGCGAAGAATTCCTCCGGCGGCAGGTTGCGCAGCGTCGCGAAGTCGCGCCGCGCCGCCTCGATCATCGGCGGCGCTCCGCAGGCGTAGACCTGATAGCCGGAGAGGTCCCGGAAGTCGTCCATCACCGCCCGGTGCACGAGCCCGGTGCGTCCCGGCCACGCATCTTCGGGCGCAGGATCCGACAGCACCGGGATGAAGGTGAAATTCGGATTCCCGGTCTGCCACTTCCCCGGCAGGTCGGGCAGGTAGAGATCGCGCTTTGCGCGCGCCCCCCAATACAGCACGATTTCGCGCGGAATCCGGTGGTAGAGCATGTGCTCGATGATTGCCTTGATCGGGGCGAAACCCGTGCCTCCGGCGACGAATATCACCGGCTTGTCGCTGTCCTCGCGCAGGTAGAACGCGCCCAGCGGACCTTCGAAGCGCAGGATCTCGCGTCCCTTGTAGGTGGTGAACAGCGGGTCGGTGAAGAATCCCCCTGGCGTGTGGCGGATGTGCAACTCGAGCAATTCGTCCGCATGCGGCGGGGTCGCGAGAGAAAAGCTGCGCCGGTGCCCGTCCTTCAGGAGGAAGTCGATGTACTGGCCGGCGAGGTACTGCAGACGTTCCGACGTGGGCAGCTTGAGCCTGACGATCGCGACGTCGGGCGCCACCTTGTCGATCGATTCGACGCGGCAGGGCAGCCGCTTGATCTGGATGTCGCCGGCGCGGCGCACTTCGCGCACTTCGATGACCAGGTCGGTCTTCGGCCGCGCACAGCAGAAGAGCGCCAGCCCGCGGTGCTTCTCGTCGTCGGTCAGCGTCGACGCCTGATGGGGGCCGTAATCGACCTCGCCGTCGAGGATCTTTCCCTTGCAGGTCCCGCAGGCGCCATTGCGGCATCCGTAGGGGATCATCAGATCGGCGCGCATCGCGGCCTGCAGCACCGTCTCGTCGGCGTCGCAGCCGAATGCGTGGCCGCTGGGCCGTATGGTAATCTGCAGCGTCATCGAAGGGTCCGGTGCAAGGTTGGATACGCGAGCGTGCGTGACAGCCCCGCGCAGAACAGGGCCCCGTCATCGATCGGCCGGCGGCAACGCCATTTCGACGTCATGGCGCAGAGGATCCTGCTCGTGGGGTGTGGCGATGTCGCATTGCGGGTCGCGGAACTTCTGCGGAACCGCGCGCGGCTGATCGGCCTGACGCGCAATCGCGACGACGTGCGCAGGATGCGCGCGCACGGCATCGTTCCGCTGATCGCCGATCTCGACCAGCCGCGCTCCCTCGACCGCGCGCGCACCGCCCCTTACGCCGTCCTGCATTTCGCGCCGCCGCCCTCCGAGGGCCGCGACGACCCGCGCACGCGGCGGCTGCTGGCCGCTCTCGCAAGGGCGCGAATTATACCGCAGCGCTTCGTCTACATATCGACGTCGGGCGTCTATGGCGATTGTGCAGGCGCGCGCGTCGCCGAGACGCGACCGCTACGCGCGCAGACGCCCCGCGCGCGCCGCCGTGCCGCCGCCGAGGGGCATCTGCGCGCGTGGGCGGCGCGACATGGCGTCGGCCTGTCCATCCTGCGCGTGCCCGGAATCTACGCGCCGACCCGCCTGCCGCTCGAGCGGCTGCGCCAGGGCACGCCCGCGCTCAACGCCGACGAGGATGTCTACTCCAACCACATCCACGCAGACGACCTCGCGCGTGCCGTCGTCGCCGCGCTCTATCTGGGCCGTCCAAACCGTGCGTACAACGTGAGCGACGACAGCGAGATGAAGATGGGGGCGTGGTTCGATGCGATCGCCGACGCCTTCCACCTGCCGCGGCCTCCGCGCGTGAGCTGGGAGGAAGCGGAGCGTAACATCGCGCCGATGCTGCTGTCGTTCATGAGCGAGTCGCGGCGCCTGTCGAACCGGAGGATGAAGCGCGAGCTGCGACTCGTCCTGCGCCATCCGACGCTCGCGGTGACGCTCGCCGAAGCGGCGCCGCGCACCCTGCGCAGGCAGCTCGCGCTTCCGATATGACCGTGTCCGCGCCTGGCGGCGTTCCCGTGGCCGTGCCGGCATGACCGACCAGGCTCCCGCATTGCGGCCGCGGCTGGGGTTCGTCGAGCGCCTCGACGCCTACGAGCGCCTGCTGCGCCTCGACAAGCCGATCGGCACGCTGCTGCTGCTGTGGCCCACGCTGTCCGCCCTGTGGCTCGCCACACGCGGCGCGCCGACGTTCTCGCTGATCGTCATCTTCGTCATGGGAACGTGGGTGATGCGTTCGGCGGGTTGCGCGTTCAACGACTGGGCCGACCGCGATTTCGACGCCCACGTCAAGCGCACCGCGCAGCGTCCGCTCGCGGCAGGGACCATCGCGCCCT
Source organism: Casimicrobiaceae bacterium (assembly GCA_035470905.1). Lineage (GTDB taxonomy): Bacteria > Pseudomonadota > Gammaproteobacteria > Burkholderiales > Casimicrobiaceae > VBCG01. Next base: position 3,858 of record DATIQL010000273.1, on the reverse strand, counting down.
GGGAGGCGCTGGTCGTCGGCGCGGTGCTCGCCGTCGTCGCGTTCGTATTCGTGCTGTTCACCAACCGGACGACCGTACTGTGGTCGTTCCCGGCGCTGGCGATCGCGATCGTCTATCCGTTCGTCAAGCGCTTCTTCTCGATACCGCAGGCATTTCTCGGCATCGCCTTCTCGTTCGGCATTCCGATGGCCTACGCCGCCGCCCAGGACCGCATCCCGCCAATCGCATGGATCCTGCTCGCGATCAACCTGTTCTGGGTCGTCGCCTACGACACAGAGTATGCGATGGTCGATCGCGACGACGACGCTAAGATCGGCATCCGCACCTCCGCGCTGACCTTCGGCCGCTATGACGTCGCCGCGGTCGCGTTCTGCTACGCGGTCTACCTGGCCGCGATGGCATGGGTCGGGCGCGTCCATGCGCTGGGGTGGGTGTACGGCGCCGGGCTCGCGATGGCGCTGGCGATCGCGACCTGGCACCTTTGGATCATCCGGACGCGGGAGCGCGACCCCTGCTTTCGCGCATTCCTCGGCAATCACTGGCTGGGTCTCGCCGTCTTCGCGGGAATCGCGCTCGATTACGCGCTCACCGCCGGCCGCTGGCCGCGGGTGTGGTGAGCCACCGCACGTCGCCGCGCGCTGCGCGGCGACGCGGCCTGCCGCCGGTGCTCGCACCCGATGCGCAGGTGCTGATACTCGGCAGCTTCCCCAGCGAAGCTTCGCTGGCGGCGAAGCAGTACTACGCGCATCCGCGCAACCATTTCTGGCCGATCCTGGGTGCGGTGCTCGATGAACCCCTCGCCGACCTTCCCTATGACCAGCGGCTCGCGCGGGTGCGCGCGCGCAGGGTGGCGATCTGGGATACGATCGTCGCCTGCGAGCGCGACGGAAGCCTCGACGCCGCAATCCGCAAGGCCGAGCGCGGCGAGATCGCGCGGGTGCGGCGGGTCGCACATGGACTCAAGGCCGTGTGCTTCAACGGGCAGACCGCAGGCCGCGCGGGCGCGGCATGGCGCGAGGCGGGCTACGCGACGCTCGTCCTGCCGTCGACCAGTCCTGCGTATACGTTGCCCGTCGCGGACAAGCTCGCTGCGTGGCGCGGGATGGCGCGCTGGCTGTGATTGCCGTTCGTCGAAAGGAGATGCGACCATGGTGCCCGTACTCCGGTTCGTACTGATCGCCGCCTTTGCTTCCCTGATGCGCGACGCGACCGCCCAGCCGCTCGCGCCGGACATCGTCGTCACCAAGGTGATCGACGCTCCGGTCGCGGAGGTCTGGAAGGCCTGGACGACCCCCGAGGGCATCGAGAGCTTTTTCGCCCCCAAGGCCGCGAAAGTCGTCCCCGAGCCGGGCGGGGCATTCGATCTGTTGTTCGGCCTCGACCATCCCGAAGGCCAGCGCGGCAGCGAGGGTTGCATGTTCCACAGCGTCGTGCCGATGCGGCAGCTCGTCTTCGAGTGGAACGCGCCCCCGACGATTCCGACGATCCGCAAGCTGCGCACGCTCGTCTACCTCGATTTCTCGGAGGTCGACGGAAACAGGACCTCGCTGACCCTCCGGAATTTCGGCTACGGACAGGGCGAGGAATGGGCGAAGACGAAGGCGTATTTCGAGCGCGCGTGTCCGGCGGTGATGGCGAGCCTCGAAAAGCGCTTCGCGAAACCCTGATCGGAAAGGAAGCAATGGATTCCGGATTGCGCGACAAGGTCGTCGTCGTCACCGGCGCGAGCATGGGCATCGGCTTCGCCTGCGCGCAGGCATTCGCGCAGGAAGGCGCGCGCGTCGCGATGGTCTCGCGCAGCCGCGCGAACCTCGACACCGCGCTGGCGAGGATCGGCGACTGCGCGCACCGTCCGGCGGTGTTCGTCGCCGATCTGCGTGATCCTGCGCAAGCACTGGGGATGGTCGACGGCGTCGAGCTGGCGCTGGGTCCGATCGATGTATTGATCAACTCGGCGGGCGCGGCGAAGCGCTATCCGCCCGGGGAGCTCGACCCGCAGGCATGGCACGACGCGATGGACGCCAAGTTCTTCAGCTATATCCATCCGCTGGACGCGATCGTCAAGCGGATGGGTGCGCGCGGGTGCGGCGCGGTCGTCAACATCATCGGCATGGGGGGCAAGATCGGACGACCGGTGCACATTGCCGGCGGGGCCGCCAACGCCGCGCTGATGCTGGCGACGACGGGACTCGCCGCGGCCTACGGGCCGAAAGGCGTGCGCATCAACGCGATCAATCCGGGGGGAACCCTGACCGGGCGCGTGCGCGAAGGGCTCGACGCCGAAGCACGGATGACCGGGCTTGCCCCCGACGAGGTCCTCGCGCGGCAGCAGGCGCGCATTCCGCTGCGCCGCCTGGGCACGCCGGAAGAGGTCGCGCAGGTGACGTTGTTCCTGTCGTCCGCGCAGGCGAGCTACGTCACCGGCGCGATCGTCCCGATGGATGGCGGCGCTGCCTCGGTCATCTAGCCGGACCGTGCTCCCGGGGGTGCGGGCGCACCCCCGGGTCATCCGCCGGTGTTGCCAACCGGGGCTGGGCGAGTCGCTCCATTCAGCTCCTGATGCAGCGACTCGGGATTGACCGACCTGACGTTCATCGTGCCGTTCCGGTCCCTCACCGGGATGGCACTCCCCGTCTGGTAGACCCTGGCTTCCCGATGCTCGGCCGTCTGCTCGGGGGCCGATGCGCATGCTGCGCACAACACGAGCGTGGATGCTGCAAGAATCCGGACCGGCGAACGTGCATTCATGATCGTCTCCACGGCAACGGATATTGCGGATTGCCCGCCGCAAGCGGTGGCGGGAACAGCAGCAGCGGCTGATCCGTCCTGATCGCCGTCATCAGGCCCTCGGTCGTCGCCGACGGCTCGACGCCCGGTTCCCGGCGCAGGAAACGAATCGCCTGCCGCCGCCCCGGCGGCAGATCGAGGCGGCGGCGGTCTGCCCGTCGCGGAATCGGCGCACGGGCGCCGCTTCCGCGTCGCTGCGCGCGGATGTCGTCATTCCCTCGGCAGCAGCTTGGCGAAATCCCAGTAGCTGAAGTGATAGATGGGTTCGGTGCGCTGGACGTAGCGCCGCAGGGTGGTCGGGCCCTCGGCCGCAGCCTTGCGAACGCCGCGCTCGATCGGATTGAAGCCCAGCGGTTCGCTCGCTGTGCCGCGAACCTCCATAGTCGTGAGCGATCCGACTTCCTGCGCCAGCGTGATTGCCTCGGGCTCCGCGACATCGGGTTTCACCGCATCCGCCGCCCAGGCTGCGGCGCTTCCCAGTGCCAGCGTCGCGGACAACGCGTACGCAAAACGCCTAATTGTCTGATTGGATGTCATGACGGTTTCCCTTCCGGTTGGTGGAACGGGGCAATGGCGTAGCGGCAGGAAGTTGCGGGCGACTTGCGCGGCGCACCCGTTGCTCCACGGTGTCGTTGACGAACGCGATCCGTGACGCCGACGTGACCCCTCGGATCACGCGCCCCTTCCCCGGACCGCGGCAGGAAGGAGCTTTCAGTTGCGGTCTCGCTACGCCTCATACGCTGCGCGCAGGCGCAGCGCAGTGCCATGTACGATTCAGCGCGCTCGCCATTGAAGAATCGCATCGGCCTGGATGCGATCACACCATCTGCGCGTGCTGCGGGCAAATGCGTTGCGACGAAGCCGGCCGTTGGGGGGATGAGACCGGCGATCGCCGGATGAACGAGGCGGTGCGGTGGCCTTGCGCCGCCATCGCGACCGCTGTGCGGCGGCCTTGCGCCGCCGCGGGGGGTGGCAGATCAATACGCGAGGAGGATCAGCTTGCGTGTCTTGCGGGTCGGCGTCGCTGCGGAATCGGCCTACGGAGCGGTCTGCACGCGATCATTGCTTTCG
>DATIQL010000272.1:0-19047 GCA_035470905.1 Casimicrobiaceae bacterium | reverse complement strand
GCGAGCGCACGTCCGTCGCCCGCGCGAAGCAGCGCCAGCAGCGCCTGCTGCGCCCCATTGCGCGAGGCGTCCTCGTCGCGGGTCGTCGCAGCCTCGACCCCGGCCCTGGCGATCGCATGCAGGCGCGCGACCGCATCGTCTGCCGGATCGCCGGTCCCCCAGATGCGGGGATCGTCGAGGCCGGAGAGCGCTGCATCGTGGAAGGGCATCGGCCGATTCTAGACGCAGCGCGCGCAGCCATCTCCGGCCCCGGCGCGGGCGCCGCGCGAAATCACGGTAAAATCAATGCTTTGGATTCAACCCTACTCAGGATCCCGCCCGCAATGCGCGTTTCCCGGTTCTACCTCCACACCCTCAAGGAAGCCCCCGCCGAAGCGGAAGTCGCGAGCCAGAAGCTGATGCTGCGCGCCGGGCTGGTCAGGAAAGTCGCCGCAGGCATCTACACGTGGATGCCGCTGGGTCTCATCACGCTGCGCAAGGTCGAGCAGATCGTCCGCGAGGAAATGAATCGTGCCGGCGCGCTCGAAGCCTACCTGCCGCATGTCGTTCCCGCGGAACTCTGGCACGAGACCGGGCGCTGGGACAAGTTCGGTCCCCAGCTCCTGAAGATCAAGGACCGCCAGGACCGCGATTTCCTCTTCGGGCCCACGCATGAAGAGGTCGTGACCGACATCGTGCGCAAGGACCTGCGCAGCTACCGACAGCTGCCGGTCAACCTCTACCAGATCCAGGTCAAGTTCCGCGACGAGATCCGGCCGCGCTTCGGCGTGATGCGCGGGCGCGAGTTCCTGATGAAGGATGCGTATTCGTTCGACGTCGACCGCGACGCCCTGATGGCGTCGTACCGCGGCATGTACGCGGCCTACGAGCGCATATTCACCCGGCTGGGGCTGCGCTTCCGCGCGGTCGAGGCCGACACCGGCGCCATCGGGGGATTCGCGTCGCACGAGTTCCAGGTCCTCGCCGAGTCCGGGGAAGACGCGATCGCATACAGCGACGGCTCGGGGTACGCCGCGAACATCGAGCAGGCCGAGGCGGCAGCACCTTCGTCGCAGCGCGCAGCCCCCGCCGAAGCGATGCAGAAGGTACCGACGCCGGGAAAGGCAACCTGTGAAGAGGTCGCCCGGCTGCTCGACCTGCCGCTCGCGCGCACCGTCAAGTGCCTGCTGATCTACGCGCAGGACCGCGTGCAGATGCTGCTGTTGCGCGGCGACCACATGGGCAACGAGGTGAAGATCGGCAAGCTGCCAGGCATCGGTGCCTGGCGCTTCGCGTCGGAAACCGAGATCGTCGAGGCCACGGGTTGCCCGCCGGGCTATCTCGGGCCCGTCGGCATTCCCCGCGACATGCCGCTGATCGTCGATCGCCAGGTCGCCGTGATGAGCGATTTCGTCTGCGGCGCCAACGAGGTCGATTTCCACCTGCGCGGCGTCAATTTCGGGCGCGATTGCCGCGAGCCCGACCTGATCGCCGACCTGCGCAACGTCGTCGCCGGCGATCCGGCTCCCGACGGCAAGGGTACGCTGTCGATCGTCCGCGGCATCGAGGTCGGCCACGTGTTCGCGCTGGGAGACGTCTACTCGAAAGCGATGGAGGCAACTTATCTCGACCCGAACGGTCAGTCCCAGTTCATCCAGATGGGCTGCTACGGGATCGGCGTCACGCGCATCGTCGCGGCGGCGATCGAGCAGAACCACGACGACCGGGGCATCATCTGGCCTGCGGCAATGGCGCCTTTCGCCGTGGCAATCGCGCCGATAGGCTACGACCGCAGCGCCGCCGTCAAGGAGCAGGCCGACCGGCTGTACGACGACCTGGTCAAGGCCGGCGTCGAGGTGCTGCTGGACGACCGGGGGGAGCGCCCTGGCGTGATGTTTGCTGATCTGGAGCTGATCGGGATCCCCCACCGGATCACGATCGGGGAGCGCGGCCTGAAGGACGGCATTGTCGAATGCCAGGGCCGGCGCGAGGCGGCCGCCAGCAAGGTGGCGCTCGCCGATGTCGTTTCGTATGTGACCGACAGGGTCCAACCTGCATGACGCAACGCGCAACACCGAGGCCGCATGCAAGAGCCGCTGCGCTGGCGCTGGTCCTGGCGGTCGGGCTGGCCGCGCCGCTGCCCGCGCGCGCGGGCGCCCAGGTCGAGGAGCAGCTGTCGGCATCGGTCGTCATGGGCTTGCAGCGCTCGATCGCCGACAACCCGCCGCCGCCCGATTACGAGAATGCTCCCGAAGTTCGGGCCTGGATTGCCGACATGTCGCCGCGGCTCGCCAGGCGGCTTCCCGACGCAGGGGCGCGGCGCGACCTTCTGGCGGCGGTCAGCTACGAAGCGCGGCGCGCCGGACTCGACCCCCAGCTCGTGCTGGCGGTCATCCATCACGAAAGCAACTTCCGCAAGTACGCGATCTCGACGGCGGGCGCGCGCGGCTACATGCAGGTGATGCCGTTCTGGGTCCGACAGATCGGGTCCTCCAGCCAGAACCTGTTCCAGATGCGGACCAACCTTCGCTATGGCTGCACGATCCTGCGCTACTACCTGGACGCTGAAAAAGGCGACATCTTCCGGGCACTCGGGCGATACAACGGCAGCCTCGGACAGCCCGACTATCCGACGGCGGTGCTGGCGGCCGAACGCCTCTACAAGCCCGCCGCAACGGTCGCGGCAATGAGCGCCGGCGCAGTCGCCCCATTGAACTGACGCCCTTGGACGTGGCCGCCACGACTGCGGCCGGCGCGTCGCCGTACCGGGGCCGCTTCGCCCCGTCACCGACCGGCCCCCTGCATTTCGGATCCCTGATCGCCGCCGTGGCGAGCTACGCCGACGCGCGAGCGGCGCAAGGCGAGTGGCTCCTGCGCATCGAGGACGTCGACATCGCCCGCGCACGGGCGGGCGCGGCCGATGCGATCCTCGTGACCCTCGAACGATTCGGTTTCGCCTGGGAAGGACCGGTATGGCGGCAATCGCTGCGAGGCGATGCCTATGCCGAAGCCCACGATCGCCTCGATGTGCTCGGGTTGCTCTACGCCTGCCGCTGCTCGCGGCGCGAACTCGCCGGCGCCGGATTGAGCGCGATCGGCGAGCGCGTCTATCCGGGATCGTGTCGAGATCGCGCTCCCTCCCTCCCGGGAAAGCGCGCCGACGCGGCACGCAGCGCATCGCGCATCCGCGTTCCCTCGACACCGGTCGACTTCATCGATCGCCTTCATGGCCGCCAGTCGCAGGATCTCGCGAAAGCGGTCGGTGATTTCGTCCTCCGGCGCCGCGACGGTCTGTACGCATACCAGCTCGCAGTCGTCGTCGACGACGCGACGCAAGGCATCACCGACGTCGTGCGTGGCGCGGACCTCCTCGCGTCGACGGCGCGCCAGATCTTCCTCCAGCGCGCGCTCGGCTATCCGACCCCGCGCTACCTGCACGTCCCCGTCGCCGTCGACGTGCGCGGCGACAAGCTGTCGAAACAGACGCGCGCGCCGGCGTTGTCCGGCGAACCGCTGCCCGCTTTGCTCGCTGCCTGGCATTTCCTCGGGCAGCCGGCGCCCGCCGACGCTCCGGTGTCCGTCGCCGAGTTCTGGGCGTTCGCAGTTTCGAATTGGCAGCCTCGACGACTTGCGCCGGCACACGAGCTTCCGGCGCCGCCCGGTTTCGGCGGCTGACCGGGGCGCGACCCGCGGCGGCGGCTCGCCGATGGTTGGGCTATCATCATGATGCAACCGCACGCTGCAACGGACGCTCTAGCAACCCACGGCATGGCCAGGCCCGGACCCGACCCCATCGACGCCTTGCGCCGGGCAGGATGTCGATGAATCGCAACGATCCCTGCCCCTGCGGCAGCGGCAAGCGCTACAAGCACTGTCACGGCCGCGTGGAGCCCGCCGCGCCGGCGGCACTGCATCTCGAGGCGCTCGCGGCCCATCGTTCGGGCTCGCTCGTGAAGGCCGAGTCGTTGTACCGTCAGGCGATCGAGGGCAATCCCGGCAACGTCGACTCGCTGCACATGCTGGGCGTCCTGCAGTACGAGCGGCTGCACTACGGCGAGGCGCTCGAGCTCCTGTGGAGCGCCGCCGAGCGAACGGGCTGGGCGGATCCCCGAATCCGCAAGAATCTGGGCCTGGTGCTCGCCAAGTTCCTGGCGCCGCAAGCCGATGCGCGCCAGAAGGCGCTGGTGGCCGCGTACATCGCCCGCGCGCGCGCCCGTAAAGCCAGTCCGGCGGTCGCTGCGCGCGTGAGCGTCGTGCTGCCCGTCCACAATGGCGCGCGCGCCGTCGCGCGCGCGATCGCGTCGGTCGCCGCCCAGACCTATGCGGACATCGAGCTCGTCGTCGTCGACGACGGTTCGACCGACGGCACCGCAGAGGTCGTCACGCGATGCCTTTCCGGTCTCGCCTTTCCCGCGAAGCTCGTCAGGCGGGAGCACCAGGGCATGGCGCAGGCGGCCAACGAAGGCGCGGCGCTGGCGCAAGGACGCTACCTCGCATTCCTCGACGCCGATGATTGGTACGCCCCGGAGCGCATCGAGCGCATGGCGGCGGAAATCGCACGCGCGGAGCCGCTCTGGGGTTTCTCACGGGTCGGCCATGAGAGCGATGCGGGCGACGACGGCAGCGGTACGCCGCGCGAAGGGACACCGCGGGTTCGCGATTTCATGGGTAACGAGCCCGCCAGCTTCACCCTGCTCGATCACGACGTCCCGGGATCGAGCGGCAACCTCTTCGTCGATCGCGGGCTCTTCCTCGAGCTCGGCGGCTATCGCGACGCCGCGCAACACCGCGGCTGGGATTTCTCCATGCGCGCGGCCGACGTGGTGGAGCCGGTGCCGGTCGCCCAGCGGCTCTATTTCGTCGGCGCGCAGCGTCGAGACCTCGATCCCGGCGCGCCAAATCCGGCTGTCGGCGCACCTGGGCACGGAGCAGCGGAGCGCCTGGCGCAGGCATTGACCGGCGACGCCCCCGTGCGCAACGAGTTCAGCCCTGGGTACGCCGGCAATCGCGAACTGCTGCTGCGCGCCGAGCTTGCGGGCGGGCACGGCGATCGCGTTCCGGTGCCGATCCTGCGAACGCTTGCCGAGACCTCGCGCAGCCGTGCGGTCGATCCGGCAGCGCGCGCGCGCAGCGCAGCGACGCCGGAACGCACCGGCAAGACTGCGCTGGTCGTGCTCGGCTTCTACCGCAGCGGAACGTCGGCCCTGGCGCGCGTGCTCAACCTTTGCGGCGCGTTCCTGCCGGAGCGGGTCGTCGCGGCTAGACTGGGGATCAACCCGAAGGGATTCTGGGAGACTGAAGCGGTCAGACATCTCGATGCGCGGCTGCTGCTCCACCTGGGCGGCGATTGGAAGCGCGTCGACTTCGACGTTCCGCACGAAGGTCCGGTGGTCGACGAATTCCTGGCCGATGCGCGCGAGCTGCTGGCGACCGAGTACGGCGACGCGCCCTTCATCCTGATCAAGGATCCGCGGATATGCGTGCTGGCGCGGTTGTGGCATCGGGCGCTGCAGCAAGGCGGTTATCGTCCCGTCTACGTGGTCCCGCTGCGCAATCCGCTCGAAGTCGCGCGCTCGCTCGATGCCCAGGGCGACCTGCCCGTGGCCGACGGGATCGCGCTGTGGCTCGCCTACATGCAGCGCATCGAGGCGTTCGTCGACGCGGGCGATGTCGACGCCGTGCACGTGCGCTACACGGAGCTGCTCGACGATTGGCGCAGCGTCGTGCAGCGGATCGCGCGGCGTCTCGGGGTGCCCCTCGCGACCGAGCGGCACGCCGACGAGGTCGACCGGTTTCTCGAGGCGGACTTGCGCAACCAACAGGCCTCCGACGCGGAGCTCGCGGCCCATCTGGCGGGGACCGCCGGCGAGGCCATCGCCGCGCAGTACCGGCGCCTGCTCGATCGCTGCGAGCGCGATGCCGCCTTGGCGGGCGCCGGCGGGAGTCGCGAAGCGCCGCAGCGCAGCGCGGTCTGAGCGCAGGACGCTCGACGCACGTCCGGACGAGGGCCCGGCGACGCCGGAGCCGGTCGAGGGCATCGCGTATAATCCGGGCGTTCAACGTCTCCGAGCGGATCCCCTCCGGCCGCTCCCATTCCGCTTAATGACCACGATCGTCGTCGTCCGCAAGGGCGACCAGGTTGCCATCGCAGCCGATTCGCTGACCACGTTCGGCGACACGCGTCTTGCCGCAGTCCACGACCGGACCTACGACAAGATAGTCCACCACCGCGAGACCTACATCGGACTTTGCGGCTCGGCGGCCCACCAGCTCGTCTTCGAGAGCCTGCTCGCGAAGCATGTCGATCTCGATTTCTCGCACAAGTCTGCGATCTTCGAGACGTTCCGCAAGCTGCACCCGATCCTCAAGGAACAGCACTACCTGAATCCCAAGGAAGAGGAGGACGATCCCTACGAATCGACGCAGATGACCGCGTTGATCGCCAACGCCAACGGGATCTTCGGCGTGTTCTCGATGCGCGAGGTGTTCGAGTACACGCAGTTCTGGGCCGCGGGATCCGGCCGCGAATTCGCGCTGGGCGCGATGCATGCCCGGTACGGACAGTTGCGCAGCGCCGAGGCTGTCGCGCGCGTCGGCGTCGAAGCCGGCGCGACCTTCGACAAGAACTCGGCCCTTCCGATGACGATCTACACGCTGCCGCTGACGCGCTCGTGAGCCTCTACACCCCTGCGCACTTCGCCGGGACCGAACGCGCCGCGGTGGCGCGGCTGATGCACGATCATCCGTTCGCGACGCTGGTGACGCCGGCAACGCCTGAGCCGCTGGTCTCGCACGTTCCGCTGCTCCTCGTTCCGGACTGCGAGCCGCACGGGGAGCTGATCGGACACTTCGCGCGCGCCAACCCGCACTGGCGCCATGCCGCCGCGGCGGAATCGATCGCGATCTTCCACGGGCCCCACGCCTACGTCTCGCCGTCGTGGTACGCGAAGCCCGCGCAGGCGGTTCCGACATGGAACTACGCAACGGTCCACGCCCACGCGACCATGCAGGTGATCGAGGATCCTGCCGAAGCGCGAAGCATCCTCGACGCGCTCGTCAACCGCTTCGAGTCGACGCGCCCGGAACCGTGGACTTTCGCGATGCCCGAGCGCGAGCGCGATGCGCTCGTCGGCGCCATCGTCGCCTTCCGCCTGCGCATCCGCCGCATCGAAGCGAAGTTCAAGCTGTCGCAGAACCGGTCGGCGATCGATCGCGAGCGCGTCGCGACGGCGCTCGAAGCCGCGGGTTACGCCGATGCCACCGCGGTGTCGGCGTGGATGCGCGCCCGCGGCGAGCCCCCGTCGGAACGATGAAAGGCAGTGGTGCCGCCGGCGCGCCCGACCCGCTGCGCGTGCGCTTCGACAAGTGGCTGTGGGCGGCGCGCTTCTACAGGACACGCAGCCTCGCTGCGCAAGCGATCGAGGCGGGTCAGGCGCGCATCGACGGCGAGCGCGTCAAGCCGGCGCACCCGGTCCACGCAGGGATGCACGTCAGCGTCCGCAGGCAGGAGCTCGGCTGGCAGATCGAGGTGCTCGAAGCGAGGGACCGGCGCGGTTCGGCGACGGTTGCGGCCTCGATGTACCGGGAACTGCCCGAAAGCGCGAGCGAGCGCGAAGGGAAGCTCGCGGCACGCGGGGCCGCCAGCCTCGATGCGCCGCGCACGCCGGGCCGGCCGACCAAGCGCGACCGGCGCAGGCTCGAGGATTTCCTGAACGAACCTTGACCGTCAGCAGAGCCGCAGGCTCGCGACGTCGAGTATGAATTCGGGCTGGCGGTAGGCGGCGAACACCAGCCACGCAATCGCGGTGGCGACGAGCAAGACGAGCGCGTGCCGCAGCGCCCGGCGCCCGCCGGGGGTAGCGGCCGGATCCGGCGACGGAATCGGGAAGATGTCGTTGGGCGCGCGGGTGTCCACGCGTGGCAATTTACGCCAGCTGGGTGCGTCCGGGCAAGTCGGGGACGCGGGCGACCGGCGCCGATGGCAGCACGCCCTGCACGCGCAGCGTCGACATCACCGTGTTGAAGTCGGCTGCCACGTCCACATGCTCGATGGGCTTGGCGAGCAGATTCACGGCACGTCCGCTGACCAGCAGCGGAATCTCGGCAGGCAGCGCACGGCGCAGCGAACGGATCTCCTGACCTGCGATCTTGCCCGATATGCCGCGATCGAAGAGCAGCACGACCAATGCCGCGTGATAGGCATCCGCAGCGCCTGCGATTTCCTGGGCCGGGACCCCGGTGCCGAGCATCAGGCAGTTGATCCCCTCGGTGAACAGCAGCAGCTCCAGGATCGCGAGGCCCAGCTGATTGGGATCGTTCGGCGGAGTCGCCAGCAGGATCTGCCGCGAATCGCGGGTCGGACGCACGAGCCGCGTCACGTCGCGCAGCAGGCGCTGCGCCAAGTCACAGAAACGCAACTCCTGGAACGTCTGCATCTCGCCGCGCACCACCCGCTCGTGCACTGCCTCGTTGAGCGGAATCAGCGTCTGCTCGAGGAACTTGCGCAACCCCTGGCCGACGAGCAGCTTGGACAGGTGATTCTGCAATTCTCCGACGCGGTGCTCGCCCAGCAGGCGCACCGCGTTCGATATCTCCGGCGGCATCGGCGTCGGGTCGGCGACGGCCAGTCCGACCATCAACTGCAGCGCGGAATCGGTGAGCGGGACCACGGCGCCCGCGCGCCAGCCCTCGGATAGCAGCTGCTTGATCAGCTTGAGGCGCGCAACCTGGTCGGACGGGTAGACGCGGTCCCCGAATCCATCGCGCAGCGGCGCCGGGAAGCCGTAGCGACGCTGCCACATGTAGAGCTGTTCCCGGCGCAGGCCGGTGATGCGCACGACCTCGCGAATGTGCAGCGAACCCGCGGGCTCGCCGGCGGTGGCGACGGCGGGCGCATTGGCGGGCATGCCCGCTGCATCCTGGCGCCGCGACGGCGCTTCGATGAGGATTCCCATGTCGATCGTTCCCTTGCGGTTGCTTCGTTCGCCTGTACAACCTGTCCGGTACAGACGTTATTGTCGTCCAGCAACGTGGATCACTTGGCGCGCTTCAACCTGAAATCCGCGCCTTGTGCTGCACGGTACGTCGTCATGCACGATGCGTGCCAGCAGCTCCGGCCCACGTCCGCATCGCCGGACCGCAGTCCTGAACGGCGGGTCCGAATCTTGCAGGGATTGCGAAAGCCATTTGCAGGAACTGAACTACGGCCCGCACGGCTTTGGGCACGGATCCGGTACCCGCCATGTGGTTACGCCCCGCGCCCGGCAACTGACCCTAGACGCCCGTTGATGTTCGGATTCTGGAAATCGACCCGTGACCCCCTGGCAGACGCCCGCAACGCGGCGCGGTGGCTGTCGACGCTGTCGCCGACGGACACGCTTGCCGTGCACACGGACCTGGCGGCCGAACTCGCCCGCGCCGCCGGAAGCGGCGTCACCCGCACACCCAGCCGGCTGCAGGCGGTCTTCCACGTCGATGCGCAAACGACCGGGCGACGCCAGGCCCTGATCGATCAGTACCTCGAGCACGCCGCGCGCAGCTCGCGCATCGAAAATCAGCTCTGGTCGGCGCTGTTCGACCTGTCGAAGGCATTCCTGCAGACCTACCATTCGTTCGCCCTGGAGATCGAGGATCATCCCCAGGACGCGCGATGGCAGGAGCTCCTGCCCGAGCTCGTGTGCCGGCAGATCGTGCATCTCGCCCTCGACGCGCGCGTGCGGCTCTACCGTCACGAGCAATGGATTCCCGCGAAATGGGCGGAACTCCACGGTCTGATGACGCTCGCCTCGTCCCGCCAGATCGAGCGCCAGCCCGTGACGCTGGCCATCGAACACGAGACGACGACCATCGAGCACGAGTACCTTTGCGTACTGGTGCTGCAGCTGATGAATCCCGGCAGCCTGACCGCGCGGCAGGCCGAATTCATCTGGAGCGAGCTCGACGACTGGTGTGCACCGCTGCGCCTGACGCTCGAACCCTCGGCGCCCAATGCGTTCTTCGTCGACCTCGCCGGGCGCGAGGGCCTGCGCCGGCGCCGGGCCGGGCCCCTCGAAAGCCGTGTCCTGTTCCTCGACACCCGACCGCTGCACGCCGTCATGGTCCAGCACGTGATCGTTCTGGAACAGAAGATCAAGGGCCAGCCGCTGTCGAACCGCACTCCGCGTCGCTCGGAGCAGCTCGCACTGTTCACCAAGCTCGCCGCACAGGTCGATCCCGAGTTCAAGCCTATCCCGCGCCGTGGCGAGCGGGTTCCGGCGAGCGGCAACGCCGACGCGATCGTCGGCTTCCAGAAGATCGCCTCGTTCTTCAAGGGCGAGGCGCAGCAGGCTGCCACGCGCACCGATACCGGCCGCGACACGTTCGACAGCACGATGGATCTCGCGGTCTTCGGCCGCATTCGCGACGAGCCGGCGCGGCAGCGGGAACTCCTGCGCCGGCGGATCGGCGCCCATTCGGCACCCGGCGGACCGTGGGAGGTCAAGGACATTTCGCCGACCGGCGTGAGGCTGATCGCGCCGATCCAGGTCGCGAACGCGGTGACGCTCGGCACGCTCGTCGCGCTGCACGCTCACGGGCAGCCGCGCTGGATGCTGGGCATCATCCGGCGCATGCGGCGGATCTCCGCCGACCGCGCCGAGATCGGCGCCCAGATCATCGCGGACACCATCGCCGCGGTCGGCCTCACCGAGCAGCACAAGCCCGGGTCCACGCCCTACTCGGTCGACGGGGAGGGCACGACGATCAACGGCCGCAGCTTCAGCGCGCTTCTGCTCACGCTGCGGGCGCGCGAAGGCGACCCGCTGATCCAGTCGTTGATCGTGCCCGCGGTCGAGTACCAGCCCGCGAAGCGCCATCTGCTGACCACCGCGCGCAGCGAATACTCGATCCGCTTCGGGCGGCTGGTCGAGCACCAGCCCGACTGGATCTGGACGGCGATCGAGCCACTCGACCCTCGCGCACGCACTCCCGCAGCACCTCACGAGGACACCTCGTCCGCGGTATGATCCCGCCGTGATCGGTTCCCGCGCGGCCGCGCCCGCGCGTTCCTGAAGCGGCCGGATGTCCATCGATCGTTACCCCGAAATCCATGCGGCCTGGCGCTGGGATGTGCCGCCGGATTTCAACATCGCGCAGGCATGCTGCGGCCGTTGGGCCGACGATCGCGCGCGCTTCGCGCTCTACTGGGAAGACGAGGGCGGCGCGCGAGCGGCATACACGTTCTGGGACCTCCAGCAACAGGCGAACCGGCTGTCGAATGCCCTGCGCGCGATGGGCGTGGGACGCGGTGACCGCATCGCGCTGATCCTCCCGCAGCGGCCCGAGACCATCGTCACCCACCTCGCCGGCTATCAGCTTGGCGCCGTCATCGTTCCGCTGTCGTTTCTTTTCGGACCCGAAGCGCTCGAGTACCGGCTTCAGAACAGCGGTGCCAAGGTCGCGATCGTCGACGGGCAGTCGCTGCCGAATCTCGCCCCCGTCCGCGATCGCTGTCCCGGTCTCCTTCAGGTGATCGGCGTCGCCGGCGCGCGGGCGGACGGCATTCGCGCATGGGAGGACTTCATCGACGGCGCATCGAGGCGTTTTGCGCCCGTCGGTACACGCGCCATCGATCCGGCACTGCTGATCTACACCAGCGGCACGACCGGTCCGCCCAAGGGCGCGCTGATGCCGCAGTCCTGCGTGATCGGCAACCTGCCGGGATTCATCCATTCCCACGACGGGTATCCGCAGGAAGGCGACCTATTCTGGTCGCCGGCGGACTGGGCGTGGACGGGCGGCCTGATGGACGCGTTGCTGCCGGCGCTCTACTTCGGGCAGCCGATCGTCGGCTATCGCGGCCGCTTCGATCCGGAACGTGCATTCCGCCTGATCGAGCGCTACCAGATCCGCAACGCGTTCCTGTTCCCGACCGCGCTGAAGCTGATGATGAAGGCGTTCCCGCGGCCACGCGATGTGTTCGACATCGACCTTCGCAGCGTGATGAGCGCGGGCGAGGCCGTCGGCACGACCGTTTTCGAATGGGCGCGCGATGCATTGGGCGTCACCATCAACGAGATGTTCGGGCAGACCGAAATGAACTACATCGTCGGCAACTCGCATCTGCTGTGGCCGGCGAAACCGGGTTCGATGGGCCGGCCCTATCCCGGACACCGGATCACCCTGATCGACGACGCCGGCCGCGAGGTGCCGCGCGGCGAGCCCGGCGAGGTCGCGGTGCATCGGACCGCACCCGACGGGACCCCCGAACCGGTGTTCTTCCTCGAGTACGCGGGCAACCCCAAAGGCACGCACGCAAAGTTCGCAGGTGACTGGTGCAGGACGGGCGATGTCGCGACGATGGATGAGGACGGGTATCTCTGGTACCAGGGGCGCGCCGACGACATGTTCAAGGCCGCCGGTTACCGGATCGGGCCCTCCGAGATCGAGAACTGCCTGCTGCGCCACCCCGCAGTCGCCAACGCCGCTGTCGTCCCGTCGCCCGACGAGACGCGCGGCAATGTCGTCAAGGCGTTCATCGTGCTCGCCCCGGGCCACGTCCCCGACGCAGCGCTCGAGGAAGACCTGGCGCAGCACGTGCGGCGATTCCTCGCCCCGTACGAATATCCGAAGGAAATCGAGTTCATCGAGGCCCTGCCGATGACCACGACGGGCAAGGTCCAGCGCAAGGTCCTGCGCGAGCGCGAACGCGAGCGCAAGCTCGGACGCCCGTAGTACCCGCGCGCCACGAGCCGGACGGCAACCGCTCGAGGACCTGATCCGAAAACGCGGTCCGTCGCGGTTTCACGGCCCTATCCGGCCGTCGCGGGCTCGCGCAAGCCGGCGAGGAAGCGGCCGTGGGTCGTGACCCAGAGGACCGCCGGCGCCACTGCAGGAAGGATCAGCGAGCCGAACTGGTAGGCGAAGGCGATCGCTTCCCGCTGCCATTCGGAAAAACCGGTCTGCGATGCGACGGCGGGACCCGCGGTGATGGCGACGTTCTTCAGGAAATCGGCGAACACTCCCCAGGCGGTGAAAGGCAGGAGCAAGGCATAGCCGATCGCCAGCTTGCGCTTCCACCCGGGCTCGCGGGCGGCGAGCGTCAGCGCGACGAACATCGGAAGACCGAACGAGTAGAGCAGCAGGTTGACATCGACCGTCACGATGCCGCGCTCGATCGCGGCGCCGGGCCGCAGCGTCGTCACGAATGTCAGGGTCGACGCCGATTGCTCGACGGAACGCACGAGGCCCGCAAACCCGGCGCCGGCCAGGGCGCGCAGGATCCACGCAACCGGTGCGAGCAGCAGCGGCGCGGCGAAGTACCAGACGGCAAACGTCAGCGGAAGCCAGGCGATGGTGCGCAGGACGAACCCGGCCACGCCCTTCGGGCGCCCGGCGGTGCTAGGCGATCGCCGCACCGGCAGGCGGCTGCGCACCGCCGCTGCGATCGGGCACGAGACGCACCCACAGCAACCAGACAATCAGCACGTCGAGCATGATCAGCGCCTGCCAGACGTAGAGATGCGCCCACTCGAACGCGTCGTAGTTCCACTGGCCGAGGTAGAACAGGCTGATGACACGGACGATGTTGAGCCCCTGCACCGCGACGGTACCGATCGCGATCCCGGCCAGGCGATGCCGCCAGGTCGCGGGGAAGGCGAGGATCGCGGCGACGAGCACCAGCGTCGCCTCGACACCGTTGCAGCCCGCCTCGATCGACACGGCGAACGAGCCCGTCGCCGAACTGATGACCTTGCCGCTCGCGTGCACGCCGGCATCGAACGTATGGATCAGCGTCGTCGCGACGCGGGCGACCGCGTCGGTCCACGGCGTCACGACCAGCGTCTGCGCCCATGGGGTCAGCTCGAGCCCGAAGAGCAGCGCGAGCAGGAGGACGAAGGTCACGAAGAAGCGCGGCATGGAATCACGCGCGGGCGAGCGGTGGACTCTTCGAGAAGTAGCCCTTGATGCCGTCGGCGATCGATTCCGCGAAACGCTGCTGCTGTCCGGGATTGCGCAGCTTGAGCTCTTCGTCCGGGTTGGAAATGAACGCTGTTTCCACGAGTATCGACGGAATGTCCGGCGCCTTCAGCACCGCGAAACCGGCCTGCTCGACGACGGACTTGTGGAGGGCGTTGTGCGTGCCGAGCTCCTCCAGCACGTCCCGCCCCACCTTCAGGCTGTCGGTGATCTGCGCAGTCTGCGAAAGATCCAGCAGTGTACGCGCGAGCACCGGATCCTTTGCGCCCAGGTTGACGCCGCCGATCAGGTCGGCGGCATTCTCCCGTTGCGCCATCCAGCGCGCCGCGGCGCTCGTCGCGCCATGCTCGGAGAGCGCGAACACCGAGGACCCGCGCGCCGTGGGCACGGTGAACGCATCGGCATGGATCGAGACCAGCAGGTCCGCCCGCACGGCGCGCGCCTTCTGGACCCGCTCGGCGAGGGGCACGAAGTAGTCGGCGTTGCGGGTGAGCACCACGCGCAGGCTCGAGTCCGTGTCGAGGACGTGCTTCAGCCTGCGCGAGATCGCGAGCGCGACATTCTTTTCATACGTTCCGCGCCGGCCGATCGCGCCGGGGTCCTCGCCCCCGTGCCCCGGATCGATCGCAACCGTGATCCGCCGGTCCTGCCCCTGCTGCCGGGGTGCCACCGTGCCGCGCCGCGGCGCGCCGCCTAGCCGCAGTTCCTGCGGGGCCGCCGGCTGCGGGGCGATTCCGGTCTCGGGGCGCTGTTCGCGCGCGAGCAGCGCCATCAACGGATCGACCGGGACCGCGGGGTAGAGATCGACGACCAGGCGGTAACCGTATTCGGCAACGGGCGGCAGGGAAAACACCTGCGGGCGGGCTGCCGCCTTGAGGTCGAGCACGACGCGCAGAAAGCCCCCCGAGGGAGTGCCGACGCGGATCGCCGCGACGTACGGATCCGACGGCTGCACACGCGAGGGCAGCGCCGCGAGCTCGGGCGAAGGTTCGATCCGGGCGAGATCGAGGACCAGGCGATCGGGGTCTCGCAGCATCACCAGCTGATGCTCGATCGGCGCCTTGGCTTCGAAGATGACCCGCGTGTATTCCTGCGCGGGCCACAGCCGCGCCGAGGCGATCCGCGACGCCTCGGCCCAGGCCGCCGGCATGATCCATTGCGCCGCAGGCAAGAGCAGCCATCGAAACGCGCGGCGGCGCTCGAGGCTGGCGCGGCTCAACGCAGCGCCTGCATCCCGTCGGCGAGAGCGTTCAGACATCGTTCACCCGCAGCGGTAAACGCACGCGCGCGCAGCTCGCGTCCAATGCCCTGTGACACGTAGGCGAGCTCGAGCGCAAGATCGGGCACCGGCAGCAGGCCGGCGACGCGCTCCGGCCATTCGACGAGGCAGACCGAATCGCTGCGAAAGCATTCCGCCAGTCCGGCAGTTTCCCATTCGGCAGGATCCGCGAACCGATAAAAATCAATGTGATAAAAGTATAAACTCGAAATAGGATAATGTTCAACCAGTCCGTAGCTCGGACTTTTGACGGGTCCCGTGACGCCGCGTGCACGCAACAGTCCGCGCACCAGCGTCGTCTTGCCCGCCCCGAGATCCCCAAGCAGCGTGACCACCATGCCGCCGACCAGCGCGGGCGCGAGCGCAGCGCCGCAGCGCTGCGTCGCTTCCTCATCGGGCAGATGCAGATTCAGTTCGAGACCGGGAGACATCGTCGATGATCTCTGCATGCACGGGTTGCCTGCGGTTCGGCGGCAGGCTGCGCGACGCGAATCGCGACGCGTCGCGGACACCGCCCGCTGCGATCGGGTAGCCTTGGCCGATGGTCGCGACGCCGCCTCCCACCCGGCCTGCCGGTTCCGCCACCGGCGCGAACTCCGCAGTCCGCGAGCCGCGGGACTGGTCCGCACTGGCGCAGCGGATCGCGTCCTGGGGACGGGAGCTCGGATTCGAATCGGTCGGCATCGCCGATACGGAGCTCGCCGCCGAGGAGGTGAAACTCCTGAACTGGCTCGACGCGGGCCGGCATGGCGGAATGGATTATATGGCGCGGCACGGGGTCGTCCGGGCACGACCTGCCGAGCTCGTGGCGGGAACGCTGCGCATCATCACCGCGCGGCTTCACTACTGGCCCGCAAAGGCACGACCCGCGCGCGAGGTGCTCGACGATCCGCAGCTGGCCTACGTGTCGCGCTACGCGCTGGGACGCGACTATCACAAGGTGCTGCGCCGCCGCCTCGCGCAACTGGCATCGCGCATCGAGGCCGAGACCGGGCCCTATGGCCACCGGGTGTTCACCGACAGCGCACCGGTGCTCGAGGTCGCGCTGGCCGCCAAGGCGGGGCTCGGGTGGCGCGGCAAGCACACGCTGCTGCTGTCCCGCGATGCCGGGTCGTACTTCTTCCTGGGGGAGATCTACACCGACCTGCCGCTGCCCGCGACGGCGCCGGTGTCTGCACACTGCGGGACCTGCAGCGCGTGCATTGCGGCCTGCCCGACCGGTGCGATCGTTGCGCCCTACGAGCTCGACGCCAGGCGCTGCATCTCCTATCTGACGATCGAGCACGACGGCAGCATCCCCGAGGAGCTGCGGCCGCTGCTCGGCAACCGCATCTACGGCTGCGACGATTGCCAGCTCGTGTGTCCGTGGAACCGCCATGCGTCGGTGACCGTCGTCGACGATTTCGCCCGCGTCCGGAACGGCCTCGACGGCGCACGACTCACCGAGGTCTTCGCGTGGACCGAAGCCGAGTTCCTGCAACGCTTCGAAGGCAGCCCGATCCGGCGCATCGGCTTCGAGCGCTGGTCGCGCAACATCGCAGTCGCACTGGGCAACGCGCCCCGCGACCCCGCGACCGTCGCCGCGCTGCGCGCACGCGCGCAGGACCCGTCGCCGCTGGTGCGCGAGCACGTGGCCTGGGCCATCAGGCAGCAGGAGTCAGCAGACAGGGAACAGCAGGAGCGTCGACGCGAGCTCCGGCAGTGACCGCGCAGGCGCGGGCGTTCGCATCAGCGCACGAGCTGATTCATCGTCACGATCGGAAGCATCACCGCGAGCACCAGCACCAGCACGATCGCGCCCATCGCGACGATAAGCGTCGGCTGGATCAGCGCGGCGAGCCAGGCGAGGCGCCGCTCGGCTTCGCGCTCGAGCTCCTGGGCCGCGCGCTCGAGCATCGGCGCCAATGCGCCGCTCTGCTCGCCGTTGGCGATCAGGTGGGTCAGCACCGGCGGAAATGCACGCTGGTCCTTCAGCGCGCGCGACAGCGACACGCCCTCGCGGACCAGCGCGTTCGCCTTGCGGGCCGCCTGCGCAAGGGGAATCAGGCGGATGACATCGGTCGCGGCGGACAGCGAGCGCAAGAGCGGCGCACCGCTGCCGACCAGGATCGCCAGCGTGCTCGAATAGCGTGCCGCATCGAGGCTCGATGCGAGGCGGCCGGCACCGGGCACACGCAGCAGCCAGGCATGCGCGCGCGCGCGGACAGCCTCGATTCGCCAGCCGATCGCCCCCGCCGCCGCGGCAATCGCCAGGGCCGCAGCCCAGAACCACCCGGTCGCGCGGAAGAACGCGCTGGTCGCGATCAGCGCCCGCGTGAGCAGCGGCAGCGTCTGGCGGCTCTGCTGGTAGACCGACACGACTTGGGGAACGACGTAGGTGAGCAGCACCGCGATGACGCCCAGCGCGATGATCGTCACCAGCGCCGGATAGATCAGCGCAACGGTGAATTTCTGCCGCAGGACGAGCCGCGCGTCGAGGTAATCGGCGAGCCGCGCCAGCACCTCCGAAAGGCGTCCCGTCTCGGTGCCCGCGCCGATCAGTCCGCGATACAGCGGCGGAAACGTCCGCGGGAAGCGCGCGAGCGCCGAGGGCAGCGGCTCCCCCGCCATCACCTGCACGCGCAGCGCCGCGACGAGCTTGGCGACGCGCGGATCGTCGGCCTGCTCGCCGACCGCGAGCAACGCATGGTCGAGGGGCATTCCCGAATGCACGAGGGTCGCGAGCTGGCGCGTGAACAGCGCGAGTGCGGCTGCGGGCAGTCGCGTGCGCGACAGCGTGTCGATGCGGTCGGGCGCGGGCTCGACGGCGGTGGGAACGAGCCCGTCGGCGCGCAGGCGGTCGCGCACTATGCGGGGATTCTCGGCATCGAGCAGGCCCTGGCGCAGCCGGCCCTGTGCGTCGACCGCCTCGAAGCGGAATGCAGCCATCGTCGCCGCGCGCTCAGGCGTCGCGCGTGACCCGCGTCAGCTCGGCGAGCGACGTCGTCCCGTCCGCGATGAGCCGCGCGCCGTCGTTGCGCAGGCGCTGCATGCCGGCGGCCAGTGCGGCGTCCCGGAGCGCGAGTTCGCCCGTTGCGTCGTGGATGAGCCGCCGCAGGGGATCGTCGATGCGGAGGAACTCGTAGACCCCGCTGCGACCCGCAAACCCGCTGTGATTGCAGCGGTCGCAGCCGGGTGCGCTGAAGATCCGTTGCGATGGTTCGAGCCCGAGGTCGACGAGCAACCTTCGCTCGCCGTCCGTGGGCTCCGAGGCCGCCTTGCAATCCGGACACAGCGTGCGCACCAGGCGCTGCGCGAGCACGCCGAGCAGCGACGACGCGAGCAGGTAGGGCTCGACCCCCATGTCGGCCAGCCGCGTGATCGCGCTCGCCGCGTCGTTGGTGTGCAGGGTTGCGAGAACCAGGTGACCGGTCAGCGACGCCTGCACGGCGATCTGCGCCGTCTCGAGGTCGCGGATCTCCCCGATCATGATCACGTCCGGGTCCTGGCGCAGGATCGAGCGCAGCGCGCGCGCGAACGTGAGGTCGATGCGCGGGTTGACCTGCGTCTGCGCGACGCCGTCGAGCGCGTATTCGATCGGATCCTCGACCGTCATCATGTTCGTCGTCGCGCGCGGCAGCCGCGAGAGCGCGGCGTAGAGCGTCGTCGTCTTGCCCGACCCGGTGGGGCCGGTCACCAGCAGGATGCCGTGCGGCTCGCGGATGACGCGGTCGATCTGCGCCAGCGTCGCATCGCTCATTCCCAGCATCGCGAGGTCGAGCCGCGCCGACTCCTGGTCGAGGAGCCGCAGCACCACGCGCTCCCCGGTCCCGGTCGGCAGCGTCGACATCCGG
>DATIQL010000271.1:0-6503 GCA_035470905.1 Casimicrobiaceae bacterium | reverse complement strand
GAATGGGGGCCGACACGGAGTCGCTCGCTTCCCATCGGTCCACGAACAGCGCGCGCGATTCCGGATCCGGATCCAGGTCCGCCAGCGCGATCGGATCGCGATAGGCGATACGGTCGTGGGCCGAGGCGATGCCATCGGCAGGAGTGGCACGATCCGCGCCTTCGGCGATCGTGCGATGGTAGACCTGCGGGTGCCGACGCAGGGTGTCGCCGAAATTCTGCCTCAGCCGGTAGGAGTCGAGTTCGACCAGCGAGGCCCGGCCGTCGTCCCTGACGACGGCCTGCAGCAGGTCGTTGGTCAGGAACAGCTCGTCGATGCCGTCGAGATCGATGTCGCTCGAGCGCCGCGGCGGGCGCGCGCTAATGCGATCGAGCAATCCCTCGAGCTCGACCAGGGCGCGATAGATGCCGCGGCGCAGGTGCGGAAGATAGAGTCCCCCGAACAGCCCGTGCCAATAGGCGTCGTTGGCCTGGGCCGCGTAAAGGAGCGGCGTCAGCGCCGGATCCTCGAGCGCGCGCGGCAGCGCGGCGAGCCGCGCCGACAGGGCGAGCATCCGCTTGTGCATCCAGTTCGCTTCCGGATAGAGCGACAGGAAATTGCGCCAGATCCCGCCGCGCAGGAAGGCCCTGACGTCGGCGTAGCGTCCCTGGTCGCGCTCGCGCTGCGCAAGATCCGCATAGCGCGTGGCCGCGGCGCAGGGAAGCGCCCATTCGTTCATCTCGATGTACGACGTGCTGGGCAGATAGACGATGCCGCGCGTGCGATGGGTCGCCCGGAACTCCCCGTAGGTGCGCGTGACGATGCGCTTCGAGGCGAGGACGCGCTCGAGGAATTCGACCAGCCAGCCCCGGCCGTACACCCACTCGAAGGTCTCGGGCCAGATCCCGAACTTCTCGATGTCGTCGAAGTAGATTGCCGCCCCCGGGGCGGGGGAGCCGGCGAGGCTCTCGAGGTAGGAGACGACGTCGGCGGCGGGTGCGAAAGGGATCCGGTAGCGCAGCGCCTCGGATATCGGAAACACGTCGAGCCGGCGGTCGTTCTCCTCGGTGGTGAAATGGCCGGTCAGCTCGTGCGCCTCGCGTCCGGTGCCTAGGAAGTGATAATCGTCGACGGGGACGTATTCGATCCCGCTGTCGGCCAGCGCCGGCACGACCGTCGCCTCCCATACGCGCTCGGTGAGCCACGCACCGCGGGGTGCCGCGCCGAAATTCGACGCGAGCCTGCGCGAGAATGTTCGCAGCTGGCCGAGCCGATCGCGCTCGGGAATGGCAGCGAGCACCGGCTCGCTTGCGCCGCCCCCCAGGATCTCGACCTGGCCGCGCGCGGCCATCGCCTTCAGCAGCTGCAGGTCGGAGGCGTAGTCCTCGCAGAGGATTCGATACAGCGGGCCGCTGCAGTGGAACGCGAAGCGGAAATCGGGAAAGCGGTGCAGCGTCTCCAGGAACGGCCGGTAGCACCGGGTGAAGGCGAGGTCGATGACCTCCGCGAAATTGTCGGCGGGCTGATGCGCATGCGCGCCGAACAGCAACGAGACCGGAGCGCTCATCGATGCAGCGCCGCGGCTCAGGCAGCCTGCCCGGTGGCGCGCCGCATCGCGCCACCGGCGTCCGGCGCGCTGCCGCCGTGCGCCACCGGCAGCGCGAGCGCCGCAGGCGGGGCTTCGCCAAGCAGCGCGTAGAGATGCGCAAGATGGGCGCGAAACAGGCTCTCGATCTCGGCGACCGCGAACTCGGAGTTGCTTTCGGACAGCCACCAGAACCAGTCGGAGGCTTCGCACGCGGCGAGCTGTCGCGTGGCGCGGTCGAGCTCGATCGGCCCAAGCCTGCCGCCGGCGACGGCGAGGTCGTAGCGCTCCTTCGCCGCGCACAGGAGATCCCACGCGTGGTTCCTTTCCGGCGAGCCGATCCACGTCGAGAAGTCGCCGCCGACCCAGCTTCCGGCGACCAGACGTTCGAGCGTGCCGGCGGAAGCCGGAACACCCGCATCGATGTGCTCGCGGGGCTTGCCGTCGAGCCAATCGGTGTATGTCGTCGGGCGGATCGTCGGGTGGGTCGCGATGCCGCGGTAGAGCGCATCGAGGAAGTAGTTGCCGTTGTACGGGTAGTACTCCCAGCAGTTCTCGCCGTCGAGGATGATGCTGACCAGCGGCGTGCGTCCGTCACTCGCCGTCGCACCGATGCGCTCGATGGCACCGATCAGATCGGCGGCTGCGGCATCGCCGTTCCACTTCGCGTATTCGAAGCCGATCCGATCCGACAGGAAATCGTCGCGGAAGAAGCATGTCGGTTGCCGTGCCGGGTCATGCAGGCGCCAGGGGCGATAGAGCCAACCCGCCGGCGGGCCCTGGGCGGCGTGGCCGAGGCTGTGCCGCAATACCTCGGCGCCGCTCGCGCTCCAGCGCAGGCCGCGGCTGGCGAGCAGGGCGACGAATTCCGAGGAGATCGCCCCCTCGGCGGGCCAGACACCTGACGGCGGCGCGCCGAAGCGACGCGCGTGCGCGGCGAGCGCCGCGTCGAGGTGGGCGGCGACCCGCTCGCGTCCGCCGGGATACGCGCGCGCCGGCAGCCGGCATGCGGGAAGCGCCTCGCGCGCGCTCGCGAAGTCGAGGAGCAGCGGAGCGAGCGGATGGTGCTCGGGCGTCGTCGACAGCTCGACCTGGCGGCGGGATGCGAGACGGGTCCAGCGCGGAACGATCCCGCGCAGCGTCGCGCCGATCAATTCGAACAGCGCCCGACGATCCGCGTAGGTGAACCGCGAGCCTTTGCCGATCAGCCGCGCGACGAGGGCGGATTCCCTGCGCAGGCTTTCACCGGTCCATCCGAGGTGATACCAGGTCAGGAGGTCGCGCAGGTACTGGTCGGACAGGTAGGCGCGACCGTCCGGACCATGCTGCGCGACCTGGTTGAAGATCTCGAGCAGCGCCTGGTAGGCGGCGAACGGCTTGACGACGCGCTCGTGGTTGGTCTGGAAGCAGCGATCCAGGATGAAATCGCGATCGCCGGGCGCCAGTGGCGTGCTGTCAGGACGCGCCAGGAGGCGCAGCAGCGGATCGCGCACGTGATTCGAAGCGAACTGGTCTACATAGTCGTCGAGCTGGTCGAGCAGGACGGGTGCGAAGTTGACGACCGCCTGGACCCCGGGGTGGCGCTCCAGGTGCCACGCCATGTCCGTGTAGTCCTTCAGCGCGTGCAGGTACACCCACGGCAGCTGGAATTCCCCTGTCGTGTGGTCGCGATAGTCGGGCTGGTGCATGTGCCACAGCAGCACGAGGTCGATGCGTTTCGAGCCCGGGGCGATTGCCGACATGGTGCGGTCACCGATGGTGATGGACGGTCTGCCCGAGCATTTCGGGAATGATCAGCGTGATGCCGCGTGGCGTGACGTGGAAGCGCTCGCGGTCGGA
The DNA here is from genome assembly GCA_035470905.1 of Casimicrobiaceae bacterium. GTDB lineage: Bacteria > Pseudomonadota > Gammaproteobacteria > Burkholderiales > Casimicrobiaceae > VBCG01. The sequence continues at coordinate 3,100 of DATIQL010000271.1, read as the reverse complement.
GACGGGATCCACGCCTGCGACCAATCCTGGCGGAATGCGGCAGTGCTTGTCGACGATCGTCCGTTTCAATACCGCATCGTGGCCGACCTCGACGTTGGGGAGCACCACGCTGTCCTCGATCGTCGCGTGGTTCTGCACGCGGACGTTGGAAAATAGCAGCGATCCCCTTACGCTGCCGCCGCTGATGATGCACCCGCCGGCAACGAGGGAGCCGAGCGCCATTCCTCGCCGGTCCGAATCATCGAAGACGAACTTGGCCGGCGGCCACTGCTCCTGGTAGGTCCAGATCGGCCAGGCTTCGTCGTAGAGATCGAGGTCCGGGACGACGTCGGTGAGCCGGATATTGGCCTCCCAGTACGCATCGACGGTGCCGACGTCGCGCCAATAGGGAATGCCGTCGTGAACGTTGACGCAACTTTCGGCGAAATCGTGCGCGCAGACGCGTGCCCCGGCCGCGATGGCGCTGGGAATGACGTCCTTGCCGAAGTCGTGGGTCGAGCCCGGGCGATCGGCGTCGCGCAGCAGCGCGTCGTAGAGAAACGCCGCATCGAACACGTAGATGCCCATGCTCGCGAGCGCGCGTCCCGGCCGTCCCGGAATGCACGCCGGGTCGCCCGGCTTCTCCTGGAACTCCACGATGCGCCGCTCGGCATCGATGCTCATCACGCCGAGGGAGCGCGCTTCATCGGCGGAGACCTCGATGCAGCCGATCGTCATCTGCGCCCCGCGCTCGACGTGGTCGTCGAGCATGCGCCGGTAATCCATCTTGTAGACGTGATCGCCCGCGAGCACCAGCACGAAATCGGGGGAATGACGGCGCAGGATGTCGAGGTTCTGGTAGACGGCGTCGGCCGTGCCCCGATACCACATCGGCTCGATGCGCTGCTGCGCCGGCAGCAGCTCGATGAATTCGTGAAAGCGCCCGTCGAGAAAGCTCCAGCCGCGCTGCACATGCCGGATCAGGCTCTGGGCCTTGTACTGCGTGCAGATGCCGATGCGGCGGATTCCCGAGTTGACGCAGTTCGACAGCGGAAAGTCGATGATCCGGAACTTGCCGCCGAAGGGCACCGCCGGTTTGGCGCGCCAGTCGGTGAGGTGCTCGAGGCGGCTGCCGCGCCCGCCGGCCAGGATCAGCGCGAGCGTGCTGCGTGCCAGCGAGTCCGATTGACGGGGGCGCGCGCGCGCGGGCGCATCGGTCCCGGAAACGGGCTCCGGCGTCGCGTTGCTCATCGCTGCTCCGCGCAGGCGACGCGCCGATGGGCGGCGCCTATAATGCCCGGATCGTGAAAGGCGCCAAATCGCCCGCGTATGCGCTGCTCGAGCGATTGATCGCCGGCCGCCTGCACGATCCGTTCGCGGTGCTCGGCGCACAGCGCGTCGACGGCGCCGGAAATCGCATCGTGATCCGCGTTTTCGATCCGCAGGCGCAGGCGGCGTTCATCGACGCCGGTGACGGCTGGCGCGCGGCAACCCCGCTGGCGGCGACCGGCGCATTCGAGCTGCGCGTCCCAGCGCGTCCATCCCGACCCTGGCGGGTACGTTTCGAGCGCAGCGACGGCATGCGCGAAGGCGTCGACCCTTACGCGTTCGCTCCGTCGATCTCCGAGCACGATCGCTTCCTGTTCAACGCCGGCAGGCTGCACGAAGCCTATCGTACGCTCGGGTCGCAGCCGATGGTGCAGGCGGGTGTCCATGGCGTGCGCTTTGCCGTCTGGGCGCCCAACGCCGAGCGCGTCAGCGTCGTCGGAGACTTCAACGGCTGGGAGGGGCGGCTGCATCCGCTGGCGGCGCACCGCGCGAGCGGGCTCTGGGAGATATTCGTTCCCGGCGTCGGGCCGGGAAGCCTGTACAAGTTCGAGGTCGCGGCGCGTTCCGGCGGCGTGGTGCTGAAGACGGATCCGTACGCGCAATGGTTCGAGATGCGTCCGGGGACCGCGTCGCGCGTTGCGCCCAGGCGCTCCTACGCGTGGGGCGACGACGGGTGGCGCAGTGCGCGCATCCGCCGGGACTGGCTGCATGCGCCGCTCAATGCGTACGAAGTTCACGCCGGGTCGTGGAGGCGCCATCCCGACGGGCGCCCGTACGGCTACCGCGAGCTCGCGGAGACGCTGGTCCCGTACGCGCGCGATCTCGGCTGCACGCACATCGAATTCCTTCCGTTGACCGAGCATCCGCTCGACGAGTCCTGGGGCTACCAGACCACCGGCTACTTCGCTCCCACCAGCCGCTACGGCGCACCCGATGATCTGCGCTATCTGATCGATTGCTGCCATCGGGCCGGGCTCGGGGTCATTCTGGATTGGGTGCCGGGTCACTTTCCCGAGGATGCAGCCGGGCTCGCCCGTTTCGATGGCACCGCGCTCTACGAGCACGAGGATCCGCGGCGGGGATTCCATGCGGAATGGGGTACGCGCGTCTTCAACTACGGCCGGCACGAGGTGCAGACGTTCCTCCTGGCGAGCGCGCACTACTGGCTGAGCGAATTCCACTTCGACGGCCTTCGCGTCGATGCGGTCGCATCGATGCTCTACCTCGACTACGCGCGCAAGGACGGCGAGTGGCTGCCCAACGTCCGCGGCGGGCGCGAGAACCTCGAGGCCATGGCGTTCCTGCGCGAGCTCAACGTCGTCGTGCACCGCGATTTCCCCGGCTGCATCACGATCGCCGAGGAATCGACGGCGTGGCCGATGGTTTCGCGCCCGGTGCACCTGGGCGGCCTGGGCTTCTCGATGAAGTGGAACCTAGGGTGGATGCACGACACGCGTCGCTATCTGTCCCGCGACCCGGTGCACCGCCGCTTCCACCACGAAGAGCTGACGTTTCCGCGCGTGTACGCGTTTTCCGAGAACTTCGTCCTGCCGCTTTCGCACGACGAAGTGGTCCACGGCAAGGGATCGCTGCTCGCGCGCATGCCCGGTGACCCGTGGCAGCGCTTCGCCAATCTGCGCCTGCTCGCCGCGCTGCAGATCGCCTGGCCCGGCAAGAAGCTCGGCTTCATGGGCAACGAGCTCGCGCAGCACCGCGAATGGAACGCGGTCTCCGAACTCGACTGGACGACCGCCGAGCGCGACCCGCGCCATGCGGGTGTGGGCCGCCTCGT
>DATIQL010000270.1:0-12180 GCA_035470905.1 Casimicrobiaceae bacterium | reverse complement strand
GGGGATCGCGCCGCTCACCAGCATGTATTACTTCGGCGAGAACAGCAGGAACGGCATCGACGACTACCGCCCCGAGGTTCACGACTCGGACGGCTTGTCGATCCAGGCCGGGACCGGCGAATGGATCTGGCGGCCGCTGGTGAATCCCAAGCGGCTGCTGGTGACGTCGTTCGCCGTCACCAACCCGCTGGGCTTCGGGCTGCAGCAACGCGACCGCAGCTTCTCGAGCTACGAGGATCTCGAGGCGCGCTACGACCTGCGGCCGTCGGTGTGGATCGAGCCCAAGGGGCATTGGGGTGCGGGGCGCTTCGAGCTCGTGCAGATCCCCACGCCGGATGAGACCAACGACAACATCGTCGCATTCTTCACGCCCGACACGCCGCCGCAGCCGGGCAAGCCACTCGACATCGAGTACCGGATGCTCTGGCAGAAGAACAACGAAACGCGCCCGCCGCTCGCCTGGGTCGCGCAGACCCGCCGCGGTCACGGTTACCTGCGCAAACCCGACGACAGCATCGCGCTGATGGTGGATTTCGAAGGCCCCGCGCTGCGCAAGCTGCCCGCGGACGCGCCGGTGAAGGCGGACGTCACCGCGGATTCCAACGTCGAGGTCATCGAGTCCAACACGTTCCACAACGACGTTACCGGTGGCTGGCGCCTCGCCTTGCGCGTCAAGCGCCAGGACGACAAGAAGCCCGGGGAACTGCGCGCGTTCCTGCGCGACGGCAACGCCACACTCTCGGAAACATGGAGCTACATCCTCCCGGGCCGTTGAGCGCGGCGCCGCGGATGGCCGACGCGCTGCGGCGCTACGTCGCGCGCCTGCCGCTGCGCGCCGAGCGGCGCGCGGCCATCGAAGCGCACGCCCTCGGCGCCGCGGACATCATCGCCGACGCGCTGGCCGACGTGCATGCGCAGCTCGGGGGCTCTGTCGCCGCGACGCGCAATCCGGCCCACGCGACGATCGGTGCGCGCATCCGCCTTGCGCACGGCGACCCGCACACTCCCGCCGGACCCGTGCTGATGCGCGACGTCCAGGGCCGGGAGCGGCTCGACACGACCCCGCCGCTGGCCCGAAGCTCGATGGCGCCGCGCGCCTGGCCCGCGCACGAAGCCCGCGAAGGGCTGCCCGCGGACGCATGTCCTCCGGAAGCCGTGGCGCAGCCGGGCGCAGCCACGCGCTGGCACCGCCGCGCGGTGCGGCGACGCCTGGGGCTGCTTGCGCTGATCGTCGGACAGACGATCGTCGCGACCGATTACATGACCCGGGTGTTGCCCTATCACGGGCGCCAGCCGCTCGAGATCGCGGTTCTGGTCCTGTTCGCGATCCTATTCGGCTGGATCTCGGCTGGATTCTGGACGGCAATGGCAGGATTCGTGCTGCTCGCGTCGGGTCGCGACCGTTTTGCGATCTCGAAGCGGACCTGCTGCGACAGTCCGGCGGCGATCCCGGAGGACGCCCGTACCGCGATCGTCATGCCGATCTGCAACGAGGACGTCGCCCGCGTCTTCGCCGGTCTGCGGGCGACCTACGAATCGCTGCGCGCCACCGGCGCACTGGAACACTTCGATTTCTTCGTGCTGTCCGACAGCGGCAATCCCGACATCCGCGTCGCGGAAATCGACGCTTGGGCTGCGCTCAATCGCGAGGTGGGCGGATTCGGGCGCATCTTCTACCGCTGGCGCCAGCACCGGATCAAGCGCAAGAGCGGCAACATCGCCGATTTCTGCCGCCGCTGGGGCCGCAAATACCGCTACATGGTCGTGCTCGATGCCGACAGCGTGATGAGCGGCGAGTGCCTGACGACCCTCGTGCGGATCGCCGAAGCCAATCCCGACGCCGGCATCATCCAGACCGCCCCGCGTGCGGCCGGTCGCGACACCTTCTACGCACGCGTCCAGCAGTTCGCCACCGGCGTCTACGGACCGCTGTTCACCGCGGGGCTGCATTTCTGGCAGTTCGGCGAGTCGCACTACTGGGGACACAACGCGATCATCCGCGTCGCCCCTTTCATCCGGCATTGCGCGCTGGGGCGGCTGCCGGGCCGTGGCGCCCTGTCCGGCGAGATCCTCTCGCACGATTTCGTCGAAGCGGCGCTGATGCGTCGCGCCGGATGGGGCGTCTGGATCGCCTACGATCTTCCCGGAAGCTACGAGGAGATGCCGCCCAACCTGATCGACGAGCTGTCACGCGACCGGCGCTGGTGCCAGGGCAACCTGATGAACTTCCGCCTGTTCTGGATGAAAGGCCTCCATCCGGCGCACCGCGCGGTGTTCATGACCGGCGTGCTGGCTTACCTGTCGGCTCCGCTGTGGTTCGCATTCCTGATCGTGTCGACGGTGCTGCTCGCCGTGCACACGCTGCTCGAGCCGCAGTATTTCGTCGAGCCCTACCAGCTCTTTCCCGTGTGGCCGGAATGGCGCCCCGAATGGGCGGTGACGCTGTTCTCGGCGACGGCGGTGCTGCTGTTCCTTCCCAAGGTCCTGGCGGCGCTGCGCATCGCGGTGCGCGACGCGCCCGCACATGGCGGGCGGGCGCATCTCGCCGCGAGCCTGGTCGGGGAAATGACGATTTCCGCGCTGCTCGCACCGATCCGCATGCTGTTCCACACCCAGTTCGTGGTCACGGCGCTTGCCGGAAGATCGGTGCGCTGGAAATCGCCTCCGCGCGAAGACGCCGAAACCGGATGGAGGGAGGCGCTGCGGCGCCACGGACTCCACACCGTCGTCGGCGTCGTCTGGGCCGCGTTCGTCTGGTGGCTCAATCCGTCTTTCCTGTGGTGGCTGCTGCCGGTCGTCGGCGCGCTGATTCTCTCGGTCCCGCTCTCGGTGATCACGAGCCGCGCGGGCCTCGGCCGCAAGCTTCGCCGCCGCCACTATCTCCTGATTCCCGAGGAATCGCATCCGCCGCCGGAAATCAAGGCGACGCGCCGCTACTGGCATCGCGCGGCGCCCCTGGCGGACTTCACGGCAGCCGTCGTCGACCCGCTCGTAAATGCGCTGGTCTGCGCGCAGGCGGTGATGCGCTCAGCCGTCACGCCCCATGCGCGCGAGGCGACGGCGGCCCGGGTCGAGCAGGCATTGCAGGCGGGTCCCGCCGCGTTGTCGACCGCGGACAGGACGGCGCTGATCGCCGATCCCGCCGCCCTGTCGGCGCTGCACTGGGCCGTCTGGACCTCGCCGGTACGCCACGACAGCTGGCGGAAGGCATGCGAGAATCCCCCCACGCGCAAGCCGCCTGCCGCCCAGAGTGACGTCGCGCCGATCGCCGACGTCGCGCAGCGCGATTCCGCGATCGCTGCATCGAACCTGGCCGGCGGCTGACGGCGCGGGCGCATCGAGACGCGTGACCCAGCCGCGCGACCCGTGGCCGCATCCCAAGGCACGTTGAGCATGCAAGACGATTCGACTCCCGCATCGTCGTCGGCAACCGACCAGAGGCTCGTCGCCATCGCGTGGCCCATGATCGGAGCGATCGGGCTGCTCGCGGTGCTGGTCTGCGCAGCGCTCGGGGTCATCGCATTCGCGTCGGGTCCCGGTGCCGCCCCGAAGCCCTATGTGTTCCCGCTGCTCGCGACCGGGCTGGTCGTGACCCTCGCGCTCGCCGTCGCCGCGATCCTGCGCACGCGCAGCGCGATGCGCCGCTTCGCACGCGAAATCGAGCGCGACCCGGCCGAGCTGCGGCTGTTCGAGGAAAAGGAGCGCGCGCAGGTCACGCTGGCGTCGATCGCCGATGCCGTGATCACCGTCGACACCGACGCGCGCATCGAGTACCTGAATCCGGTCGCCGAGCGGCTGACCGGCTGGCGCAACAGCGAAGCCCGCACCCGCCCGGTCGCCGAGGTGTTCGCGATCGTCGATGAAGCCACCGGCGCGCCGATACCCGACCCGGTCGCGCGCGCCCTTGCCGAAGGCGCAACGGTCGAGGCCGAGGGCAATGTGGTGCTTCTGTGCCGCGGCGCCGAGTCGATCGCCATCGATCACAGCGTCGCACCGATCCGCGATCGCAGTGCGCGTATCGTCGGCGCCGTCCTGGTGATCCAGGACATGAGCCGCGAACGCCAGTACGCGGCGCAGCTCGCCAGTCTCGCGAGCCACGACCCGTTGACCGGGCTACTCAACCGGCGCGAGTTCGAGCAGCGGGTGCGTGCGCTCGTCGATCGCCCGGCCGACGACGGTGCGCAGCACTCGGTGCTCTACCTCGATCTCGACCAGTTCAAGGTCGTCAACGACACCGGCGGGCACGCAGCCGGCGACGAGCTGCTGCGCCAGCTCGGGGCCCTGCTGAGGCCGAGGCTGCGCGAAGGCGACGTGCTCGCGCGCCTCGGCGGCGACGAGTTCGGGGTGCTGCTCCCGCACTGCCCGCCGGCCCCGGCGCTGCGCATCGCCGAGGCGCTGCGCAAGTCGATCGTCGATTTCCGTTTCGCGTGGCGCAATCGATCGTTCACGATCGGCGTCAGCATCGGCCTCGTCAATCTCGCCGAGGCTCCGTACACGCTCGCCAGCGTCCTGTCGGCGGCGGACGCCGCGTGCTACCTCGCGAAGGACAAGGGCCGCAACCGTGTCCAGGTGTACATGCCCGAGGACAGCGAGGTCGCACTGCGCCGCGGCGAGATGGAATGGGTGAACCGGATACACCGGGCGCTGGCCGAGGACCGGCTCTGCCTCTATGCGCAGCCGATGCTCGCGCTGCACGCCGCGCCGGGAGAGGCGGCGCACCACGAGCTGCTCGTTCGGCTGATGGACGAGCGTGGCGACATCATCCCCGCGATCGAATTCATACCCGCCGCCGAACGCTACCACCTGATGCCCACGATCGATCGCTGGGTGATCCGCAGCGCATTCCGCGTCCTGGCAGAGCACATGGCCACCGGCGCCGCCCACGGCTCCGACACCTACGCGATCAACGTTTCCGGCGCGTCGATCGGCGATGACCAGTTCCTCGATTACGTGCGCGAGAACTTCGCGCGGTTCCGCATCCCGCATTCGATGATCTGCTTCGAGATCACCGAAACGACCGCGGTGACCATCCTGTCGCGGGCAGCCCAGTTCATCGGCGCCTTGCGCGAGCCCGGATGCCGTTTCGCGCTCGACGACTTCGGCGTCGGCGTGTCGTCGTTCACCTATCTGAAGCGCCTGCCGGTCGACTTCCTGAAGATCGACGGGAGTTTCGTGCGCAACATGCTGCAGGACCCCGCCGATTCGGCGATGGTCGAGGCGATCCATCGCATCGGCCGGGTCATGGGCAAGCAGACGATCGCGGAATCGGTCGAGACGGCGGCCACGCTGGACGCGGTGCGCCAGGCAGGCATCGACTTCGCGCAGGGCTATGCGATCGCAATGCCGACACTGTTCGCGCCGCCCGGCACGCGCAAGCTGCGCCTCGCCGCGCGCGGGCAGCCGATGGCCGCACGACCGTAGCGGCAGCCGCCGCGGCCGCCATCGCGGCGGCCGTGCTACTGTCGCTGCTCCCATTCCTGGAAGGACCGAGATGGACGGACGGTTTCGTGTCGCGCTGGTCACCGGCGCCGGAAGCGGCATCGGCAAGGCCGCGGCGCTGGCGCTGCTGGACGACGGCTATCACGTCGTGCTGGCCGGACGTCGCCAGGCTGCACTCGACGCGGCTGTCCGCGACGCCGGTGCAAATTGATCCCGCGCCGTCGCGATCCCCACCGATCTTGCGCATCCGGAATCGGTCCAGGCGCTGTTCGACGCGATCAACGCGCGCTTCGGCCGGCTCGATCTGCTGTTCAACAACGCCGGGACCGGCGCTCCGGCGGTGCCGCTGGAGGACCTGACGGTCCAGCAGATCCGCGCCGTCATCGACACCAATCTGCTGGGCGCCTTCCTCTGCACCCAGGGCGCGATCAGGCTGATGAAATCCCAGTCTCCTCGCGGCGGCAGGATCATCAACAACGGATCGATCTCCGCGCATGCGCCGCGGCCCAATTCCGCACCTTACACGGCGACCAAGCACGCGATGACCGGACTCACCCGATCGACTTCGCTCGACGGACGCAACTACGACATCGCCTGCGGGCAGATCGACATCGGCAACGCGGCGACGGACATGACGACGCGGATGGCTTCAGGCGTTCCGCAGGCGAACGGCGAGATCGTGCCCGAACCGCGCATGGACGTCGCACACGTCGCCCGCGCAGTCGTCTACATGGCGAGCCTGCCGCTCGACGCGAACGTCCAGTTCATGACGGTGATGGCCACCAAGATGCCCTACGTCGGCCGCGGCTGAGTCTCCGCTAGCCCGGATCGCTGGGCGGACTGCCTGGACATTGCGGCACCTTGCCCCAGTAGTCGCCGCAGTAGCGGAACTTCACCCGCTGGGCACAAATGACGCGATTGATGAAATCCTCGCGCGTGCACTTCGCCATGTCTTCTTCCATCCGCGACCAGTGATCGTTCGCCGGCGCAGGCACGGCTGCGGCCGCCTGCGCGGGATTGGTGGTCGATGGCGCGGATTTCGCCGGCGCGGTGGCGGCGGTCGTGGCTGTCGCGGGATGCGCCGGCTTGGACGCCTTCGCTGCCGCCTCGCCGCGGACCCGGGGACTGGCGCCCCTGTCGGCGCTCGCCGGTCGCGGGCTGCTTTCGCGGGGCGAAGGCCCCGCGGCAGCTGCGGACTCCTCCACCGTCGACGTGTCCCCGCCGGCGCCGTCGCTCTTGCCGCTGCCCTCTGCGACGGGACTTCCCTGATCGATGGACGGGAGCGCGCCCGGTGGCGGCAGGGGGGCGGCACTCTCGTTGGCGGGCGGTGGCACCGGCCCCGGGGACACGATCGCCGGCGCGTCCGCGGAGGCCTGCGTTTCGCGCCGCCCGGATTCCTGATCCAGCACCCGCCAGGCGGCGGCCGCCACCAGCGCAATGGCGACGCAGGCCCCGATGACGAACGCCAGCGACCCGCTCCGCTTCGGGGCCATCGCCGAACGCGGTGCGTCGCCCGCGGCATCGCCAGTTGCGGCGTCCGGCGGCATCGCTGCCGCATCGGACGGGGCCTGCCTGGCGCCGCAGTGGATGCAAAAATGCGCTGTCTGCGCGATTTCCTTGCCGCAACCGGCGCATTTCATTCGATCTGTCTCCGATGCAAACTGCCGTCCGGCGCCCGGGTGCTGCGCCGACGCGGACGATGATCGCACATCCGGGCCGACCGGGCATGCGGCGCCGACATTGGCGCCCGCCCCCTTGCACCGGCACGCGCGCCCGCCCGGCCTGCAGCTGCGCAATGGCCCTCGATTACCCCCGACGCCGTCGCGGTTGGCACGACGGCCGCCGATATTTCATACTGTCGGCCCGCGCGCCGACAACCTGCGTCGCGCCCTTGCCGTCATCAGGACCCGCATGCCATGACCATCGATGTCGCCAGGATCGAGCGCCTGACCCGCGAATTGCTGGAAGCCCTGGGCGAGGATCCGGAACGCGAAGGACTCGTCAAGACGCCGGACCGCGTCGCGAAAGCGCTCGCCTTCCTCACGTCGGGCAACCGCACCGACATTGCGACGGTGATCAACGAGGCGATCTTCACGCAGACGACCAACAGCATGGTCATCGTCAAGAACATCGAGGTCTACAGCCTCTGCGAGCACCATATGCTCCCGTTCTTCGGACGCTGCCACATCGGCTACATCCCGACCGGTCGCGTCTTCGGCGTCTCCAAGCTCGCGCGCCTCGTCGACATGTATGCGCGCAGGCTGCAGCTCCAGGAGCGCCTGACCGAGCAGATCTCCCACGCCGTGCAGGAGTCGATCGACGCGCGCGGCGTCGGGGTGATGATCGAGGCGCAGCACCTGTGCATGATGATGCGCGGTGTGGAGAAGCAGAACTCGGCGATGATCACCTCTTCGGTGCTCGGCACCTTCCGCGAGTCGCAGGCGACCCGTGACGAGTTCCTCGCGCTGATCGGCCCGCGCGGCTGACGGCGTCCGCCGCACCGCCTCCGCCGGCGCAGGCTGCCGCATCCATGCTGCTGCACGTTGTCGCGCTGACGGCGCCGCTGTTCCTGCTCGTGCTCGTGGGCTTTGCACTGTCGCGCTTCGGGTGGCCGCGAAGCGCCTCGGATGCGCTGACGCGCTTCGTCTTCACCGTCGCCGTGCCGACGCTGCTGTTCCGGCTGATGAGCGACTTCTCGCACCTGCCCCGGGTCGACGCCCGCCTGCTGATCGCTTTCTTCGGCGGCTGCATCGTCGTCTATGCGATCGGTCGCGCGCTGGGGGCGTGGCTGTTCGGGATGGACGGCGCGGCCCAATCGGTCTTCGCGATGGGGGGCATCTTCTCGAACAACGTGCTGCTCGGCATCCCGCTGGCGAAGGTGACGCTGGGTGAAGGGTCGCTGCCCGCGGTGTCGCTGGTGCTGGTGTTCAATTCGCTGACCCTGTGGACGCTGGTCACGGTGTCGGTCGAATGGGCGAAGCATCGCGACCTGTCGTTGGCGGGCATCGCGAAGACCGGCCGCGGCGTGCTGCGCAACCCGGTCGTCGCGAGCATCCTCGGCGGCACCGGATTCGGCTTCCTGGACTGGCCGCTGCCGACCGTCGTCGACCAGACGCTGCAGATGGTGAGCCAGGCCGCAGTGCCGCTGTCGCTGATCGCGCTGGGCATGGGACTGGCCGAATTCGGCGTGCGCGCCGGCTGGCGCGAAAGCGCCGCGATCGCGATGCTGAAGCTCGTCGGCCAGCCGCTGGTCGTCTATGCGCTGGCCAGGATCCTCGGACTGCCCCCGCTCGAGACCGCGGCCGTCGTCATGCTGGCGGCGCTGCCCGTGGGGGCCAACGTCTACCTGATGGCCCGGCAGTTCGACGTGCTCGGCAGCGCCGTCGCCTCGTCGATCGTCATCACAACGGCGCTCGCCGCAGTGACCACGCCGATCGTGCTGACGCTGATCGGCGCGGTCGCCCGCTGATCGTCGCCGCCGCTAGTGCCGGCGAAGCCGCCCGCCGGCGAGCGCCACCAGCAGCAACGCGAGCAGCCCCAGCGCCAGCGGTCCGAGCGTCGGGACCGGGGTCGCTGTCGCGGCCGGCGGAGGAAGCGCCGGATCGATCGTCAGGCCGAAGAAAGGCGAATTCGCGGTCGCGTAACTGGGGTCGCCGTTGTACTGGGCGAACAGCGTCTGCGCGCCGGCGGCGGACGGCGTGAACGAGCACGAGGTCGCCGGCAGCGTCAGCGTGCAGAGGGGATTGCTCGCATTGTCGTAGACCGTCACGCTGCCGGTGGGCGTGCCCAGGGCCGCGACTCCGGTCACGGCGACCGTCACGGAGGTCGACGTGCCGACCATCGTCGGAGCGGGCGCCGCCGAGGTGATCGTCACGTCGGGAGCGGCGCCGGTGAGCGTGAGCGTTCCGGCCGTGATCTGGCGGAACGGCGAGCAGTTGAAGCACTCGACATTGCCGTTGCCGAACGTGGTGGCGACCGCGACCGGCGAGCTCGTTCCATCCAGCGCGACAGCCGGCGTCAACCGCAGTTGCCGAGTCGCCTGGTCGGTAGCCGCAAATTCAACCGTCGGTTGCGGAGCGCCACCCAGGCTGAGTATCGGCGCCGTGGAATTGGCAGGCGTGTAGCTGCGTGCGGAAAAACTTCCGGTGTTGCCGCCGGCGACGACCATGTTCCAGGTCATCACCGCGTTGCTCGACGTATCCAGGGTGAACGTGCCGCTCACCGTTCCGGCGTCGTCGAACGATCCCCCGGTCAGCGTCCATGTCAGCTGGCCCGCCCAGGCGTTCCCGCACAGCAGCAGTGTCGCGGCGGCGGCGATCGCAAAACGGAGTGCACGCATCACTCGTTCCCCATCTGATCGATGTCCGCGATGGTAACTGGCCTCGGCGGAAATATTGACAAATGTAGCAACGGGCGTTGCTACGGATGCGCGCGGGTGTCGCGATGGTGCAACACCCCCGTCCGGCACCCCGGCGCGCCGATGTCACTCGGCCAGCGCGGCGGCCGACGCCACTTCCGCCTCGGCCCGGGCCGGACGCAGCAGCATCACCAGTGGAACCATCGCCAGGAAGCTCACGACGATCACCCAGAATGCCTGCAGAAGGCCAAGCATCTGCGCCTGCTGCGCCGCCTGCCGTGCGAGCAGCGCGAGGCCGGCACCCTGTGCCTTCAGGCGCAGGGGATCGAGGTATTGCCGGACCTCGAAGCGGAACGGATCGATGTAGCCGCGCAGCGCACCCCAGCTCGTCTGGGCGCCCCGGGTCATCGCCACGCTGACGATCGAGATACCGACAGCCGACCCGATCGAGCGGATCAGGCTGTAGACCCCGGCGGCTTCGGTCGCCAGCGTCCTGGGCAGCGTCGCGAACGCGATCGCCGACAGTGGAACGAATACGAAGCCCACGCCGATGCCCTGCAGGATCAGCGGGACGGTCATCATGACCGCACTCGAATCGAGGTTCACGCGGGTCATCATCCAGGCGCCGGTGATGCCCGACGCGAGGCCGAACCAGATCAGCGGCCTGGCGCCGACCTTGCCGACCAGTCGTCCAACGATCAGCATGCTGATCAGGCTGCCGATCCCGCGCGGCATCATCGCCACTCCGGTGTCGAGCGTCGGGTATTGCAGCAGGCTCTCGAACAGCACCGGTTGCAGCAGCATGCCGCCATAGAGCGACAGCCCCATCGCGCCCCCGACGAAGGATGCCGCGGTGAAATTGCGGTCGGCGAAGATCCGGAGGTTGAAGAGGGTCGCCCGGCGCGAGACCAGCGAATGCCCGACGAACAGTGCGAGTCCGGCTGCGAGCGCCAGGATCGAGAGCCGGATCGACGTGGACGACAACCAGTCCTCCTGCTGCCCGCGATCGAGCAGGTACTGCAGGCCGCCGATGAACATTGCGAGGAACACGAGCCCCCACCAGTCCATGTCGCGGGTCTTGACCGGCGTGTCGGGAACGTGGCGCGAGGCAAGTGCCAGCGACAATGCCCCGACCGGGATGTTGATGTAGAACGTCCAGCGCCAGCCGACGGTCTCGGTCAGCCAGCCACCGAGTGTCGGACCGAGGATCGGCGCCACCATCACCCCCATCCCCCAGATCGCCAGCGCCTTGCCGCGCTCGTGCAGCGGGTAGCTGTCGACCATGATCGCCTGGGACAGCGGCACCAGCGACGCGCCGAACAGTCCCTGCAGCAGGCGGAACAGCACGATCTCGGTGAGCGAGGTCGCGATTCCGCACAGCGCCGACGCAACGACGAAACCGGCGATCGAAACGAGAAGGTAGCGGCGCCGACCCAGGCGGTCGGCGAGATACCCGGTCATCGGCATGACGATCGACGATGCCACGATGTAGCTCGTCAATACCCAGCTGATCTGGTCGGTCGACGCCGACAGCTCGCCCGCCATGTGCGGCAGCGCGACGTTGACGATCGTCGTATCGAGCACCTGGATCACGGTGGCGGCCATCACCGCCAGCGTGACGAAGAATCGCGATCCGCCGGCCTCTTGCATCGCTGTTTCAGCTCCTGGAGACGCTGCGGCCGCGACCGCTCGCTGCCGCCCGTTCGCGGCTCACTCCGCGAGCCTGACCGACACCGTGGCCGTCGCGCCGACACGCAGCGGATACCGCGGATCGGCATCTCTGATGCTCACCCGCACCGGGATGCGCTGCGCGATCTTGACCCAGTTGCCGTTGGCGTTCTGCGCCGGCAGCAGCGAGAACGCCGCGCCCGTGCCGCCGGCGAGGCTCTCGACCTTGCCGTGGAACGTGTGCTCGGGATACATGTCGACGACGATGGTCGCCGGCCGGCCCGGGGTCACGCCGGCGAGCTCGGTTTCCTTGAAGTTGGCGTCGACCCAGAAACTGCGATCCTCGACCAGCGCGAACAGCGGACTGCCCGGGGTGACGACGGTGCCGGGAGTCAGGTCGAACCGTGTCACCCAGCCATCGGCCGGTGCGCGCATGACCGCGTGCTCGAGATCGAGTCGCGCCTTGTCGACCGCGGCCTGGGCGATGCCGACCGCCGGGGTCTCGCCGCCCCGCTGGGCCAGCGCCGCACGCGCCTTGTCGACGCGCGCGCGCGCCGCGGCGAGCGCCGACCGCGCGGCAGCGACCCGCGCCTGCGCGTCGTCGGCAGCCTGCCTGGACATGAAGTTCTGCCGCACGAGCGAGCTCGTGCGGCGCAGATTGGCTTCCGCGTTGACGAGCTCCGACGACGCACGCGCAGCGTCGGCCTCGGTCGCGA
>DATIQL010000269.1:0-3862 GCA_035470905.1 Casimicrobiaceae bacterium | reverse complement strand
GAAGTATGCGAGCGGCGATGAGCGCAGCGTCGACGACGTGCGCCGGCGGGTGGCGCTCGCATTGGCGGCGATCGAGCCGGAGGATCGGCGGGCGCGCTGGGAAGCCGCATTCCCCCGCGCGCAGGCGGAAGGTTTCATCCTCGGCGGGCGCATCAACTCGGCGGCGGGGACCCATCTCAAGGCGACCCTGATCAACTGCTTCGTGCAGCCGGTCGGAGACAGCATCTCGAGCGACGGCGCCGACGTCGGAATCTACGCGGCGCTCAACGAGGCTGCGGAAACGATGCGCCGCGGCGGCGGCGTCGGCTACGATTTCTCGCGCATCCGCCCCGAGGGTGCATACGTCCGGGGCACGGCAAGCCGCGCCAGCGGTCCGTTGTCGTACATGCGCGTGTTCGACCAGTCCTGCGAGGCGATCGAATCGGCGGGGGCTCGCCGCGGTGCGCAGATGGGCGTCCTGCGCTGCGACCATCCCGACATCGAGGCGTTCATTCACGCCAAGGATCGGGGCGGCCTGTCCAACTTCAATCTGTCCGTCGCGGCCACCGATGCCTTCATGCACGCCGTCGTCGACGACCGGCCATGGCAGCTCGTCCATCGCGCAAGGCCCGGACCCGAGCAGATCGCCGCCGGCGCACGCCAGCGCGACGACGGGCTGTGGATCTACCGCGAAGAGCCTGCCGCGGCGCTGTGGCGGCAGATCGTCGCGAGCACCTACGATCACGCCGAGCCGGGCGTGCTGTTCATCGACACCATCAATCGCGACAACAACCTTTCGTACTGCGAAGTCATCGAGGCGACGAACCCCTGCGGCGAGGAGCCCCTGCCCGCCTACGGTTCCTGCGACCTCGGCAGCCTGAATCTCTGCGCCTTCGTCGACGCGCCTTTCACGCCGGGTGCGCGCTTCGCCGTCGAGCGCATGAGCGCGATCGTTCCGATCGCCGTGCGCATGCTCGACAACGTCCTCGATGCGACGATCTGGCCGCTGCCCCAGCAGCGGCAGGAGGCGATGTCCAAGCGGCGCATCGGGCTGGGCTTCACCGGCCTCGGTGACGCGCTGCTGATGCTGGGGCTGCGCTACGATCTGGACGAGGGACGGCGACAGGCCGTCGCCATCGCACGCGCATTGCGCGACGCAGCATACCGGGCGTCGGTGGAGCTCGCGAGGGAAAAGGGTGCGTTCGCGCTGTTCGACGCGCGGCAGTACCTGGCGCCCCCACGTTTCGCCTCACGCCTCCCCGACGACATCAAGGCCGCGATCGCGCGCTACGGCATCCGCAACAGCCATCTGCTGGCGATCGCGCCGACGGGCACGATATCGCTGGCTTTCGCAGACAACGCGTCGAACGGCATCGAACCCGCCTACGCCTGGGTCTACACGCGCAGGAAACGCATGGCCGACGGCACCTACCGCGAATACCGCGTCGAGGACCACGCGTGGCGCGTGTACCGGGACGCGAACGGCATCGACGGCGAGGTGACGGTCCTGCGCTTCGATCCTTCGCGCCCGGTGCAGGGCGCGGCGGGGTCCGCGGTGTGGACCGGGCCCGACGGCAGGCGCTGCACGGTGCTGCCGCGGCATTTCGTCACCGCGCTCGACATCAGCGCCCTCGACCACATGCGGATGAGCGCCGCCGTCCAGCCGTACGTCGACACCGCGATCAGCAAGACCGTCAACGTCGCCGCCGACTACCCGTTCGCCGAATTCAGGGAGCTGTACGTCGAGGCGTGGAGGAACGGGCTCAAGGGCCTGACGACCTACCGGCCCAACGCGGTCGTCGGATCGGTGCTCGAAGCGCCATGCCGGATCGCATCATGACGGCCGCGCATGGGCGCGCCGCCGCGCGCGACCCCGACAACCTGCGCATCGCGCAGTGGCTGCGCGAAGCCGCCGGGCTGCTGCACGCCCAGGGCGCGAATCCGTTCCGCGTCGGAGCCTACCGCAAGGCCGCCGACACGGTCCTGCAGCACGAGGGAAGCCTGGGGACGCTGTTCGCCGACAGGGGACGCGCCGGCCTCGATGCGCTGCCGGGCATCGGGACCGGGATCGCGGCTGCCATCGCCGAAATGTTCGAACGCGGCCGCTGGTCGCAGCTCGACCGCCTGCGCGGAAGCCTCGATCCGGAGCACCTGTTCCGGACGGTGCCCGGGGTCGGCCCCGGGCTCGCCGGACGCATTCACGACACGCTGGGGGTGGAGACGCTCGAGGCGCTCGAAGTGGCCGCGCACGAAGGGCGGCTGGAGCAGGTCCCGGGGGTCGGGCCGCGGCGCGCGGCAGCGATCCGCGCCGCACTGGCGGAGATCCTCGATCGCACTCCCCTGGCCCGTCGGGCGACGCCCACCGCCGCGTCGGAACCCGATGTCGCCATGCTTCTCGACGTCGATCGCGAATACCTGACCAGGGCCGATGCGGGTGCGTTGCCGACGATCGCCCCGCGGCGCTTCAATCCGGGGAACGAGGCATGGCTGCCGGTGCTCCACACCCACCGCGGCCATTGGCACTTCACGGCCCTCTACTCGAACACCGCCAGGGCGCACGAGCTCGGTCGGACCCGCGACTGGGTGGTGCTCTATTTCCACGATGCCGACCATGCCGAGCGCCAGCGCACCATCGTCACCGAGCAGCGCGGACCCCTGCGCGGCCGGCGCGTCGTGCGCGGACGCGAGACCGAATGCCTCGCCCACCACGAAAGGGCAAAAACCGATACGAGCATCCCGGCAAAGGCTGCGGCGCGGCGGCAGGCATAATGCCGGCGACGTCAGGGCTGACCGCGTCGTTCCGGCCCGCGCTCGAGCGCGACCCGCATGACCCGCGCGGCCTGCGGCCAATGCCGTGCACGGCGCCAGCCCCGTTCCGATCCATCCGCCCGATCCGAAGGAGGTCTCCTTGCCCAATGCGCAGCAACGCCTGAGCGCACTCTCGCCGCCGATGCTGACGGGCCTCTTGCGCGGCGTCGAGAAGGAGAGCCTGCGCATCCGTCCCGATGGCGCGCTGGCGGCGACCCCGCATCCGGTCGCACTGGGATCGGCGCTCACGCATCCGCGCATCACCACCGATTTCAGCGAGTCGCAGCTCGAGCTCATCACCGGCGTACACGCGAATGCCGATGCGTGCGTCAGGGAGCTCACTGACATCCACCAGTTCGTCTACCGCCATATCGGCGACGAAGCGATGTGGGCGGGCAGCATGCCCTGCCTGCTGCCCGATGACGACGACATTCCGATCGGGCACTACGGGAGCTCGAACCTCGGAAAGATCAAGACCGTCTACCGGACCGGCCTGGCCCATCGCTACGGCCGCAGGATGCAGACGATCTCCGGGGTCCATTACAACTTCTCGCTCCCGGATGCCGCCTGGGAGGCGCTGCAGCAGGTCGACGGATACCGCGGGGCGCTGCAGGACTACCGGACCGACGCCTACTTCGGGCTGATCCGCAACTTCCGGCGCAATTCGTGGCTGCCGCTCTACCTGTTCGGCACTTCGCCCGCCGCATGCCGCTGCTTCGTCGAAGGCCGCGCACACTCGCTGCAGGCGCTGGGGTCGGATACGGTCTACCTGCCGAACGCGACGTCGCTGCGCATGGGCAGGCTCGGATACCAGAGCGACGCGCAGGCCTCGCTCAAGGTCAGCTTCAACGGGCTCGCAAGCTATGCCCGCTCGCTGCAGCGCGCGATGACCGAGCCGTATCCCGCCTACGAGGCGATCGGCCTGCGCAAAGGCGATCGCTACCTGCAGCTCGCGACGACGCTGCTGCAGATCGAGAACGAGTTCTACGGCAAGATCAGGCCGAAGCAGCGAATTCGCCGGGGCGAGCGCGCGCTGCGCGCGCTCGGTGAGCGCGGCGTCGAGTATGTCGAGGTG
>DATIQL010000268.1:0-7393 GCA_035470905.1 Casimicrobiaceae bacterium | reverse complement strand
GGCTTTCAGTGCCCAGCGGCTTCCAGAGGACGCCGGGAACGATCGGCAGCAGCAGGAGGCTTCCGAGCAGCAGCGCCGAGTGCAGCGACACCTGACCGCGCTGCGACAGGCGTCGTATCGCTGCGTCGGCATAGGCATAGCCCGCGAGCAGTGCGCTCTGGAAGAACACCAGGCAGGTCGTTCATACCGCAGCCGAGCCCCCGAACCACGGCAGGATCTCCTTGGCGATGATCGGCTGGACGAGGAACAGCAGGAACGCACTCGCGAAGATCGTCAGCGCGTAGAGAAGCATGGGCGGCAGGCGCCTAGGCCGATATCGCCAGGCGCTCGCTGCGGTAGATCCGCGCAGTGATCGCGCAGGCGATGCCTGCAGCCAGGGTCGTGGAGGCGACGCATGCGGCCAGCGCCGTGGCCGATACCGTGTCCCCCCGCAGCAGGCGCGTGATGACGATCTGCTGCCCCATCAGGGGCACCGAGTACATCCACAACTGCGCCTTGAACGGCAGGACCGAAAGCAGCAGCGCAGGAACGATCGGCACCAACATCAGCAGCGAGACGTAGGTCTGCGCCTCGCGGAAGCTCCGGGCAAATGCCGCGACCAGGGTCTGCAGTGTCGCCAGGAGCGCCGCCAGCGGCAGCATCACGACCATCACGCGGGCGACGAAGCCCGGGCCGATGTCCAGCGTCATGCCGATCCGTTCCGTGGGCATCAGGCGGCCGACGACCGCGAACGCCAGGATGCCGAGCAGCACCGTGGTGATCGCGAACGCCGTGGTCGCGGCGAGCTTGCCGGCCAGGATCTGCCAGCGCGGCACCGGGTTCGCGAGCAGCGGCTCGAGCGACTGGCGCTCGCGCTCGCCGGCGGTGGTGTCGATGGCCAGCGCCATGCCGCCGATAAGGCTGCCGATGATGAAGAAATACGGCAGCATCGCGAACAGTCCTCCGGAACGGCTCTCCGGCGTCGACTGGTCGCGGCCGGCGATCACGACCGGGCTCAGGATCGACGGCGACAATCCGCGCGCGACCAAGCGCAACGCGGCGCCGCGCTTGCCGTAGGCATCGAGCAGTCGACGCAGGCGCTCGAACGCGCTGCTGGAATCGCGCTGCGACTGATCGTAGATGACCTCGACCTGGGCCGGCTCGCCCTTGCCCCAGGCTTCGCCGAAATTCGGCGCGATGCGCATGACGACGTCGCTGTCCTGCTCCCGCACCGCGCGCTCCGGTTCGGCCGGCGCCGCTTCGATCCGGACATTGTCCTGTTTCAGGAAGGCGATCAGGTTCGGCGCGTATTGCGCCCCGGCCACCGGCAGGCGCAGCGGCTTCTCGGCCTTGTCGAGCTCGCGCGTGACGACGGTGTTGATCATCAGGACGAAGATCAGCGGCGCCATCAGCGGCCCGGTGATCAGGGTGTTGAGCAGCGTCCGCCGGTCGCGGAGGCTCTCGCGCAGCTCCTTCAGGAAGACGATCAGCGCGGGCCTCATGCGGCGAGCCCTTCGTCGGATCCGATCAGCGTGACGAAAGCGTCCTCGAGGTTCGCCTGTCCGGTCTGCTCACGCAGCGAATCGGGCGACTCGTCGGCGACGACGCGGCCCTTGGCGATCACCACGATGCGGTCGCAGAGTGCTGCGACCTCCTGCATGATGTGGCTGGAGAACAGCACGCAGCGGCCGTCGGCTTTCAGGTTGCGCAGGAACCCGCGCATGGACCGGGTCGCCATCACGTCGAGGCCGTTGGTGGGCTCGTCGAGGACGACGTTCTTCGGGTCGTGCACCAGGGCGCGCGCGATCGCGGTCTTGACGCGCTGGCCCTGCGAGTACCCCTCGGCACGCCGGTCGGCGAAATCGCCCATCTCGAGCGCGGCGATCGCAGCCTCGATGCGCCGCTCGAGCGTCGCGGGGTCGAGACCGTGCAGGCGTCCGAAATAGGCGACGTTCTCGCGGGCGGTGAGTCGCTTGTAGATGCCGCGCGCATCGGGCAGCACGCCCAGGCGCCGACGCACGGCGACCGGGTCGGCGGCGGCGTCGATGCCGTCGATCAGGATCTCGCCGCGATCGGGCTGCATCAGCGTGTACAGGCAGCGCAGCGTCGTGGTCTTGCCGGCGCCGTTCGGGCCGAGCAGGCCGGTGATCTCGCCGTCGCGCGCGATGAACGATACGCCGTCGACGGCGACGACCTTGCCGAATCGCTTGTGCAGGTTCCTGACCTCGATCATCGCGCGGGCCTCACGGCGATGCGCCGTTGAAGTCGAGCAGGGCCGGGATCGGCCCGAGGTCGTCGACGCATTTCGCATCCAGGGTGAGGGGATCGAGCTTGTCGACGAACTCCGCGACCAGCCTCGGGATGCAGCCGCGACCGATGACGTTGTGGCCCTGGCCCTTCGCCACCAGCAGGCGGCCGTTGGGCAGGCCTTTCAGCACTTCGCTGCCGTAGGCCGGCGGGGTCACCGGATCGAGTTCGCCTTCGAGGATCAGCGCCGGTGTCCGGCTCTGCAGGGCCGCGTGGAAATCGGCAGGCCGGGTTCCGTGCGGCCAGACGTCGCAGGCGGTCTTGATCGATTCGACGAGCGAGTTCCCCAGCAGGGTGCCCGCGTCCTGCGGCCGCGGCGCCAGGAGGTCCGCGTCCTCGCTGCAGACCACCGACAGTTGCATGGCGTTTTCGGCGAGATCCGCGAGGTCGCCGGCGAGGAGCTTCTGCTGACCGGCGAGCGGCGCGAAATTGCCTTTCAGGCCCTCGGAAATGGACAGCGGCAGCAGCGCCGCCGCCTCCGGCTCGTAGGCGAACAGGCGGACCAGGCCGCGCAGCGCGACGTCGTCGAGACGCAAGTGCCCGGGCGCGAAGGTGACGGGGTCGCGGTAGTCCACTTCCCTGGGCTGCGCGCGCAGGCTGTCGCGCAGTTCGACCAGGCTGGCGTAAGGGTCGCCAAAGGCCTTCGCGCAGGCGGGGGTATGCGTGCACGCCGAGAATTGCGCCCTCAGGGCGGTTTCGAGGCTCCGCGCGAAGTCCTCGCCGAACGCCACCCGGTTCGGCGCCACGCTGTCGAGCACCACGCTGCGCACGGCCCCGGGATAGCGCATCAGGTATTGCTGGGCGACGCGCGTGCCGTAGGAGACGCCGACCAGGTCCAGCGGCGGCGCCCCCAAGGCCTGGCGTACCGCTTCCAGATCGTGCACCGCCGCGGTCGTCGTGTAGTACCGGGGATCGCCGACGGCCTCGACTTGGTGCAGGCATTCGCGCGTCTGTTGGCGGATCTGCTCCAGGTCCGGCACACCACCCAGCACGCCCTTGCTGCTCTCGCCCTTGCAGGTCAGCGGGTTCGATCCCCCGGTCCCGCGCTGATCGAGCAGCAGAATGTGATGGTGCTTGCGCAACGGCGAAAGCGCAGCAGCCATCCGGGGCCAGCTGTCGACGGCCGATTGCCCCGGGCCGCCGGCAAGATATACGACGATGTCGCGATCGGCCGCCGGGGCATCGCTCTTGATCAACGCCAGGCGCAGGTTCAGTTGGCGACCGCTCGGGTGCGCACGATCCTCGGGGACCGAGAACGGTGCACACCAGGCGCGGGTCGTGGCGCCCGAGTGCTTCTGCGGCAACTCGCAGGCGTGGAAATCCAGCTTGCCGAGGCTGAACGCCCGCGCGTCGGCGGCGATGGGTGCGCCCCGTGCTGCGGAATCCGGTTGGGGCTTGCCCCCGAACGCGACGAAGGCGGCCCACGCGAGCGCACCGGCGACAGCGACCAGTCGAAGTGCAGTGCGCTTCTTCACCGTCGGGGGCCTTTCGGGATCGAGGATGGACGCGATGGGTTACAGTAACAGCCGGGTGCAGCGTGATGCCTGGCGTGGATCGTACCGGCCCGCGTTGACGGCGTCGACAGCCCGCGGCGCCGAGTCCGGCATTGCCGTGGACCCGATTCTCGACCTTGACGGGGGCACGACGTGACGACGCATCGCAAGCGGCCCGAGGACCTGCGCTCGCACCGCTGGTACGGGGCATCCGACCTGCGCTCGTTCGGCCATCGCTCGCGCAGCGCGCAACTCGGCTACTCCCGCGCCGATTACCTCGGCAAGCCCGTCATCGCGATCATCAACACCTGGAGCGACATCAATCCCTGCCACGGCCATTTCCGGCAGCGCGCCGAGGAAGTGAAGCGCGGCGTGTGGGAGGCGGGCGGATTCCCGGTGGAAATGCCGGCGATCACGCTCTCCGAGCCTTTCCAGAAACCGACGACGATGCTCTATCGCAACCTGCTCGCGATGGAGACCGAGGAGCTCCTGCGCTCCTATCCTGCCGACGGCGCGGTGCTGATGGGCGGTTGCGACAAGACGACCCCGGCGCTCCTGATGGGCGCGATCAGCATGAACCTGCCCGCGGTGTTCATGCCTGCGGGCCCGATGCTGCGCGGCGACTGGCGCGGCGAGCAGCTCGGCTCGGGCTCCGACGTCTGGAAATACTGGGCCGAGAAGCGCGCAGGCAAGCTCTCCGACAAGGCGTGGGAGGAGATCGAGAACGGCATCGCGCGTTCGCACGGCCACTGCATGACCATGGGGACCGCGTCGACGATGACCTCGGCGGCCGAGGCCCTGGGCATGACGCTTTCCGGCGCGGCATCGATTCCCGCGGCCGATTCGCGGCACGCGCGGATGGCGAGCGCCACCGGCCGGCGCGCCGTCGACATGGTCTGGGAGGATCTCAAGCCGCGCGACATCCTGACCGCCGCGAGCTTCGACAACGCGATCACGACCGTCCTGGCGCTCGGCGGCTCGACCAACGCGCTGGTGCACCTGATCGCCATCGCCCGCCGCGCCGGCATCCCGCTGACCCTCGACCGTTTCGACGAGCTGTCGCGGCGCACGCCGCTCGTCGCCAACGTCCGCCCTGCCGGCAAATACCTGATGGAGGATTTCTACTACGCCGGCGGACTGCGCGCGCTGATGGCGACGATTGCCGATCTGCTCGACGTCGATGCGCAGACCGTCGAAGGGCGAGCGTTGCGCGCGGCCATCGCCGGCGCCGAGGTCTTCAATGCCGACGTGATCGTGCCGCGCCAGCGGGCGCTGGTCGCATCAGGCAGCCTCGCGGTGCTGCGCGGCAACCTGGCCCCCGACGGCGCCGTGATCAAGCCTGCGGCTGCCGAGGCGCGGCTCATGAAGCATCGCGGACCCGCGGTCGTGTTCGAGAACTACGACGACATGGCGGCGCGCATCGACGATCCGACCCTGCCGGTCACCGCTGCCTCGGTGATCGTGCTGAAGAATGCAGGCCCGCAGGGCGCGCCCGGCATGCCCGAGTGGGGACAATTGCCGATCCCGAAGAAGCTGCTCGAGCGGGGAGTGCGGGACATGGTCCGGATCTCGGATGCGCGGATGAGCGGGACCAGCTACGGCGCCTGCGTGCTGCACGTCGCGCCGGAGTCCTTCGTCGGCGGTCCGCTCGCGTTGGTGAAGGATGGCGACATGATCACCCTCGACGTCGAGGCGCGCCTGTTGCGGCTCGATGTCGATGACGCCGAGCTCGCGCGTCGCCGCGCCGCATGGACGAGGCCAGCGCCGCATTTCAAGCGCGGCTTCGGCGCGCTCTACCAGGACCACATCACGCAGGCGGACCAGGGCTGCGATTTCGATTTCCTCGAAGGCACGGCGGCGACGCCCGACCCGGAGATCCATTGACGTGACCGACGAGCCTTTCTTTCCCGGCTTCACGACGCACCGCATCGGCACGTCGGGCAGCGAGATCCGCTGCGTCGTCGGCGGAGACGGGCCGGCGCTGCTGCTGCTGCACGGCTTCCCGCAGACCCACGTGATGTGGCACCGCGTGGCGCCGGCACTCGCCCGCCATTTCACGGTCGTCTGCGCCGACCTGCGCGGCTACGGCGATTCGGGCAAACCGGCCTCCGACGATTCGCACGCCGCGTATTCCAAGCGCGCGATGGCGGCCGACATGGTCGAGCTGATGCGCGACCTTGGGCACCCGCGCTTCCGCCTTGCCGGCCACGACCGCGGCGGGCGGGTCGCCCATCGGCTGTGCCTCGACCATCCCGATGCAGTGTCGCACCTGGCCGTGCTCGACATCTCGCCCACGCGCGCGATGTACGCGGCGACCGACATGGCGTTCGCCACCGCCTACTACCACTGGTTCTTCCTGATCCAGCCCTTCGACCTGCCCGAGCGCCTGATCGGCGCCGACCCCGTCTACTACCTGCGCCGGAAGCTCGGCGGCTGGGGCACCGGACTCGACCATTTCGATCCGCGCGCGCTGGCGGAATACGAGCGCTGCTACAGGAATCCCGAGACGATCCACGCGACCTGCGAGGATTACCGCGCCGCCGCGTCGATCGATCTTGCGCACGACCGCGAAAGCGAGACGCAGAAGATCGTCTGTCCGCTGCTGGTGCTGTGGGGCGAGCGCGGCGTCGTCCACCGCCTGTTCAAGCCGCTCGACGACTGGGCCGCGGTCGCGACCGACGTCCGTGGCCGGGCGCTGCCCTGCGGGCATTACCTTGCCGAGGAAGTGCCGGACGCGACGCTCGCCGAGCTGATGGCGTTCTTCGGGCGGTAGATCGGCAGCGGGCCGGATGCCCGGCACGATATCGGAGCGCCGACGCCCGGCCGGAGGTGGCGCGCGGGCAGGTGCGCGCCGCGCCGGAAGCCGCTGGTATAATCGCGTTTCCGGCCGGGGCTCGCAGTTGGACGCTCCGGCCGTTGCAGTTCAAATGGCCAAGTAGCTCAGTTGGTAGAGCAGAGGACTGAAAATCCTTGTGTCGGTGGTTCAATTCCGCCCTTGGCCACCAAATTCCCGCCGCTGCCGCGCCGCCCCCCCGCAGCTCAGTGCCGCGTGCCTCCCTTCGGGGAGCGCTTCGCCGGCGCTGCAACGGCTTCGACCGACAGCACGAACGTGCGCTGCTCGTTCGGGTTCATCCCGCCGACACCGATGAGCTTGTGCGCGATCTCTTCGCCGCGATCGTTGCGGATCGACACCACGACCGTGTATTCCCAGGGTTCGCCCTCGGCCGGATGCCGGATGCTGCCCTCGATGCGCAATGGCGTGAGCGCGGGCGCCGCTGGCGCATCGCTGCCGGCAACGAAGCGCAGGTAGTGCCGGCAGGCCGGGCACACGCCTGCGCTCTCGAGAATGGTCTCCCGGCAATGCGGGCATTGGCGGGTCGCCCCCGGGCTGCCCGTGCGCGCGGTGCTCATGACGCGGTGCCGGTCTCCGAGCCAAGGCCACTACCGTTCCGGCCGGCTTTCGGGCTCTTGGCGTCGTTCCAGCCGAACTCGGCCTGACCGCGCAGGCGGGCGCCCGCCGCGACGGTCAGCGAACCGGCCTTCAGGTCGCCGATCACCACGCCGGTCTGCAGCAGATCGACGAGCGCGGCCTGCTCGACATTTCCTTCCAGTTC
>DATIQL010000267.1:0-7188 GCA_035470905.1 Casimicrobiaceae bacterium | reverse complement strand
CCGCCGACCAGGGCCGCGATGCCGATGCGTGCGCCGACGATCATGCCTGCGCCGAAGGTCGAGGCCGACAGCTCGATCGTGCCCAGCACCGCGATCTTGGCGGCGCCGACGCCGCCGGCGATGCCCAGCGCCATGCCGCCGAACAGCCGCGCCACCGACTGGCGCAGCAGCACGGGATCGGTCAGCGCGCGCAGGATGTTGGCCACCGCGAGGCCGGAAGGAAACGTGAGCTGCAGCCGGTCGACGAGGATCGGCGTGTAGAGCATGCCGACGCCGACGCCGAACATGCCGATCGACAGCATGTAGAGGATCAGTTGCCAGACCGGCGGCTGCGGAAGGCCCATCCACGCCATCGCCTGGATGACGACGGCCATTGCGCTCATCCCGGCGACCGAGGCGGCGGTGGTCTGGATGTAGTTCGCGCCGTGGCGCCCCTGCGCTCCATAGCCGAAGGTCACGGCCGAGCCCAGGATCCCCGCGAGCACCTGCCCGCCGACGAAGAATCCCAGCGAGAAGTTCATGTACGACGCGGCAAGCCCGCCCAGCGGGCCGAGCACGAAGATGCCGGTCGCCCCGAGCAGCGCGTAGTACTTCCAGGTCCCGGGCTCGGGAAGCCAGCTCCAGCGCGGCGCGGTGGGGGCTTGCACGTAGGGCGTCGAGTTCATCGAGCGAGGGTCCCTTCGCTGTCGAGTGCGAAACGCCCGGGGGATGCGCAGACCGGGCAGCGTATCGTACTGCGAGAAGATTACGCCGGCGCGGGTCCGCTGTCGCCGGGTGTGCCGAAGATCGTCCGCCAGCCCGCGTAGCAGCTGCCCGCGACCATCGGCCCCAGCACCAACCAGCCCAGGCCGACCGGGATCGAGGCCACGATCGCCAGTCCGATGTAGATCACGCTGTAGAGCAGGAACGCTCCGATGTTGCGCAGCGACGCGTCGAAGCTCTTCCTGAGCGCCGATATTGGCGGCTCGCCGTTCAGGACGACCAGCGCCGGGGCGAACCAGTACGCCATCGCGGCAAGCAGGACCACCGTCACGATGACCATCGCGATGATGAGGAACGCGAGGCCGGCCGACAGCAGCAGGGGGGTCAGCGTGACGTAGTCGGCTTGCGCATCCGCACCCAGCGCCATCAGCGTCGATACGCCCGCGGCGCCCAGCGCGACGTACGCGCAGGCGACGGCGACGACCGCGAGCCCGACCAGGATGGCGAGCCAGATGAGGCCCAGCATCAGCAACGCTCCGAAGTGTCCGCCCTGGAAACCCTCGAACAGGTGCCCGATCGTCAGCCGCTCACCCCGCGCCAGCGCATGGCAGCCCAGCATGACGCCGCCGGCGAAGGCGGGGGTCAGCACCGACTGCAGGATTCCGCCGACGGCCGGTATGAAGAACAGCAGCGTCGACACGACCGCGAACACGACGACGATCCCGATCCACACCGCCGGGGCGGCGGCGAAGATGCGCCAGCTCTCCCCCCACCACGCAGCCCCCTGTCCCGCCTCGAGCCGGCGCGGTTCCGGGGCGCCGGGTCCCCCGGCTTTGGGCGGCATCTGCAGTGTCTCCATGCGGAATTCCTCTCCACCGAATATGCTTATGCTGCGAGCGTGCGGTCCGGGCGGCCATTGTCGCGTAGCAGACCGCAAAAGACGAGGGGCGTTGCATTCCGGTGATCGTGGACCCATTTCATTCGGGCCGCCTTCCAGCAAGCCGCAACCCATGAACGAAATCGCAGGACAACTGATCGCACACGGCGTTCCGCTGGTCGGCCTGAACGTGCTGCTGCAGCAACTCGGGCTGCCGATCCCGGCGGTGCCGACGATGATGATCGCGGGCGCGCTCGCGGTCGCGGGCAGGCTCGATTTCGCCCAGGCGTTCGCGATCTCGGTCGCGGCCTCGCTTGCGGCCGACCTCGTATGGTTCTGGGCCGGCCGCCGCTACGGATATCCGGTGCTGCGCGGACTGTGCCGGGTCTCGCTGTCCCCCGACACCTGCGTGCGCCAGACCGAAGGGATATTCGAGCGCTGGGGGTTCCTTTCCGTCGTCGTTTCCAAGTTCGTGCCGGGCTTCTCGACCGTCGCGCCGCCGGTCGCCGGCGCCCTGCGGATGGGGACGGGCGCGTTCGTCGTCGCATCGATCGGCAGTGCGGTGCTGTGGGTCGGCGCCGCGATGGCCGCGGGTGCGGTGTTCGCACGGCAGATCGACGTCGCGCTCGCGTGGATGGGGGGCCATGCGCCCGCTGCGGCGCTCGTCGTCGGCGTGCTGCTGGCTGCCTACGTTGCGATCAAGGCGCTGCAGCGCTGGCGCATGGCGCGGCTGCTCGAGGGAGCGATGATCTCGGTCGACGAACTGCGCGAGGCGCTGGGCGGCGAAGCTCCGCCGATGGTCATCGACGTGGGCTCGAGAATTGCCCATGCCGAGCGCGGCCACATCCCCGGCGCGATCCTCCTCGACCTCGACGGGCTCGCGACACGCGACGACTTTCCCGAGGATCGCGACATCGTTCTCTACTGCGAATGCCCGAACGAGGCGTCTTCGCGTCGCGGCGCGCAGCTGCTCATCGGCAAGGGCCTGCGGCGCGCACGGCCGCTGCTGGGCGGTCTCGGCGCGTGGGTCGCGGCCGGCAATCCGGTCCAGACCGGCGCGTGAAATGATTGCTTGCAATTCGGTTCTCCGGGCAATTGCGTTATCGGCGAGGATTCCGGATGTCGATGCCGGGCGGTGCGGGTGGGCAGCATGAACACCGCCTGACCGTCCGCTCAATGGATGCGCGCCTGCAGGCCTGATTTCATTGGTCGCGCCAGCGCAATCCCCTGAACCCCGGTTCGACGGCTCGCAACGCCCACGATCGAAGCATCGCGGCGCGCTGTAATGGTCGAAACGGGTCCGTATGGACCCCTGGCCACGCAGGAGGCCGGCCCACAGGACTTCACCCATGGAACACCCACCCTCATCCCCCCAGAACATGCCTTCGACTGGCGCGCAGAACGCCGGGACAGGGCGTGGCCGACGCCTGGGCAGCGTCGTTTCGGTCGTCGCACTGGCGGCCCTCGCCGGCCTGGCCTGGTATCTGACACACCGGGCGCCCGGCCCCGCGACGGGCGGCTTCGGACCGCCGGGTGCTCCCGGCGGTCGCGGCGCGCCGCCGAGCACGGTGGGCGTCGCGATCGCGCGGCACGCCGGGATCCCGGTGATCATCGAAGCGCTGGGAACCGTGCTCTCTCCCGGAAGCGTGACGGTGACGCCGCAAGTCTCGGGCGTGATCACCCAGGTGCTGTACAAGGAAGGACAGCTCGTGCAGAAGGGCCAGGTCCTGGCGACGATCGACCCGAAGCCGTTTCAGATAGCGCTCGACCAGGCGGTTGGCGCCCGCGTGCGCGACGAAGCGCAGCTCGATTCGGCGCGCGTGCTGCTCGAACGCTATCGCGTGCTGCTTGCCGAGGATTCGATCGCACGACAGGCCGTCGACACGCAGGACGCGCTGGTCAAACAGCTGGCCGGCACGGTGACGCTGGATCGTGCCAATGAAGAGAGCGCGCAACTCGACCTGCAGTGGTCGCGAATCGTCGCGCCGGTCGCCGGGCGCGTCGGCCTGCGACCGATCGACGCCGGGAACTACATCGCGGCCGGGAATGCGAACGGGGTCGCGACGATCACCCAGGTCTCGCCGATCGACGTCCAGTTCTCGATTCCCCAGGACCGCGTCCCCGACGTCAAGGAACGCACGGCTGCTGGAGCGATCCTGCCGGTGACCGCGTGGGACAGCGCGCGCACCCGCGAGCTCGAGGCGGGCACCTTCCTCACCCTGGACAATCAGATCGATACCCAGACCGGCACGATCAGGGCCAAGGCGCGTTTCGCGAACACCGGCGGCGCGCTGTTCCCGAACCAGTTCGTCAACGTGCGCCTGCTGTTGCGCACGATCGATGGCGCCGTGGTCGTCCCGGTGATCGCGCTTCGGCACGGCCCGGGCGGGGACTTCGTCTACGTCGTCAATGCCGACCATACGGTGACGCTGCGCAACGTGACCGCCGGCGTTTCCGGTGTCGACGACGTCGCGATCACGAAAGGACTGGCGCTCGGCGAAGAGGTCGTCACCGAGGGCGGCGATCGGCTCAAGGACGGCGCGCGCGTGCGGACCGGCGCCGACCGGCCCGCGGGGGTTGCGGCTGGCGCCGCGAAATGATGGCGGTGCGGAACAGGGGGCCCGGACCGTGAGTCCGTCCCGTCCGTTCATCGAGCGTCCGGTCGCGACGTCGCTGCTGATGCTGGCGATCGTGCTCGCGGGCGTGGTGGGCTTCAGGTTCCTGCCGCTGTCGACGCTGCCCCAGGTCGATTACCCGACGATCCGGGTGCAGACGCTGTATCCCGGCGCCAGTCCGGAGGTGATGAGCAACACCGTGACGGCGCCGCTCGAGAGCCAGTTCGGACAGATGTCCGGGCTCGACCGCATGAGCTCGACCAGCGCCGCAGGCGTGTCGGTGATCACGCTGCAGTTCTCGCTCGATCTGTCGCTCGACGTGGCCGAGCAGGAAGTGCAGGCCGCGATCAATGCCAGCGGCTCGCTGCTGCCGGCCGACCTGCCGACACCGCCGGTGTACGCCAAGGTGAATCCTGCCGACGCACCGGTGCTGACGCTCGCAGTCAGCTCCGACGCCATGCCGCTCACCGAGGTGCAGAACCTGGTCAACACGCGGCTTGCGCAGAAGATCAGCCAGGTCTCGGGCGTCGGACTCGTATCGCTGTCGGGTGGGCAGCGCCCTGCGGTGCGCATCCAGGCCAACACGCAGGCGCTGGCGTCGTACGGCATCGGACTGGACACCCTGCGCACCGCGATCAGCGCGGCGAACTCGAATGGCGCCAAGGGGAGCTTCGACGGACCGAAGCGCGCCTATGCGATCAACTCGAACGACCAGCTCCTGACTGCCGACGACTACCGCCGCCTGATCGTCGCGTACCGGAACGGTGCGCCGGTGCGCATGGACAGCGTCGCCAACGTGGTCGAGGCCGCCGAGAACAACCAGCTCGGCGCCTGGGCCGGCGTGCAGTGCCGCGCTGCGGCGCCTGCCCCCGAATGCCGCGGCGGCGCCGATGCGGCGCTGATTCCCGCGATCATCGTGAATGTGCAGCGCCAGCCGGGCGCCAACGTGATCGCCACCGTCGACGCGATCAAGAGGCAGCTGCCGTCGCTGCAGGCCGGGTTGCCGGCCTCGCTCAGGGTCCGGCTGCTCTCCGACCGCACGACCGGGATCCGCGCGTCGGTCGACGACGTCGAGAAAGAGCTGCTGCTGGCAGTGGCGCTGGTCGTGCTGGTGATCTTCGCCTTTCTCGGCAGCCTGCGGGCGACGGTGATTGCCAGCATTGCGGTTCCGATCTCGCTGATCGGAAGCTTCGGGCTGATGTACCTGCTGGGCTACAGCCTGAACAACCTGAGCCTGATGGCGCTGACGATCGCGACCGGTTTCGTCGTGGATGACGCGATCGTGATGATCGAGAACATCGCGCGCCACATCGAGGACGGCGAGCCGCCGATGCGCGCCGCGCTGAAGGGCGCGTCGCAAATCGGATTCACCATCATCTCGCTCACGATCTCGCTGGTCGCGGTGCTGATCCCGTTGCTGTTCATGAGCGACGTGGTCGGGCGCCTGTTCCGCGAGTTCGCGGTGACGCTCGCGATCACGATCCTGATTTCGGCGGTCGTCTCGCTGACGCTGGTGCCGACGATGTCCGCGCGCTGGTTGAGGTCCCGCGGCAGGGTGCGCGGCGCCGCCAGCCTGGCCACGCGCGCCCGGGCGCTGTTTGCCGGAGTGACGCGCGCCTACGACCGGATGCTGGTCCGGGTCCTCGACCATCAGGGGATCACGCTGGTGGTCGCGTTGGCGACCTTCGCGCTGACGGCGCTGCTCTATGTCATGATTCCCAAGGGCCTGTTCCCGACCCAGGACACGGGCCAGCTGCAGGCGCGCATCGACGCGGCGCAGGACGTCTCGTACGCACGCATGGCGGACCTGCAGGGTCGGGCCGCGCGCGTGATCCTCGCCGACCCTGCGGTGGAGAGCCTGAGCTCCATCGTCGGCGTCGACGCAGCCAACAACACGATGCTGCAGACCGGCAGCATGCTGATCAACCTGAAGCCGTCGCACGGCGACCAGCAGCGGGTCATGGACCGCCTGCGCGACCGGGTGCAGGCGGTGCCGGGCGTGACGCTGTACCTGCAGCCTGCGCAGGACCTGACGATCGACGCCGAGACCGGGCCGACCGAGTACCGCGCATCCCTGGAAGGCGTCGATGGCGCGCAGATCACGCAATGGATGGGCAAGCTGGTCGCCCGGCTGCGCGACGTGCCGCAGCTGCGCAACGTCAGCAGCGACGCCGGGGCGCAGGGGCTCGCGAGCTACGTCGACGTCGACCGCGACACCGCCTCGCGTCTCGGCATCACGGCCAGCGCGATCGACGATGCACTCTACAGCGCGTTCGGCCAGCGCATCGTCTCGACGATCTTCACCGAGACCAACCAGTACCGCGTGATCCTCGAGGCGCGCCCCGGGCTGGTCACGAACGCCGCCGACCTGGGCAGGCTGAACCTGATCAGCGGCGGCGGCACGCCGACGCCGCTGTCGGCCTTCGCGCGCATCAGCGAGCGCCAGGCGCCGCTGCAGATCACGCACGTTGCGCAGTACCCGGCGAGCACGCTGAACTTCGACACCGCGCCCGGCTATGCGCTCGGCGACGCGGTCGACGCGATCCGCCGGGCCGCGAAGGACATCGCATTGCCGGCGAGCGTGACGATGACCTTCCTCGGTGCGTCCGGCGCGTACGAACGGTCGCTTGCGAACCAGCTCTGGCTGATCCTGGCCGCGGTGATCTGCGTCTACATCGTGCTCGGCGTGCTGTACGAGAGCTATGTGCACACGCTGACGATCCTGTCGACGCTGCCGTCGGCCGGCGTCGGCGCGCTGCTCGCGCTGATGGTAACCGGCAACGACCTGGGCGTGATCGGCATCATCGGCATCATCCTGCTGATCGGCATCGTCAAGAAAAACGCGATCATGATGATCGACTTCGCGATCGACGCCGAGCGCAGCGAAGGCAAGAGCGCGCGCGAGGCGATCCACCAGGCCGCGCTGCTGCGCCTGCGACCGATCCTGATGACGACGCTGGCGGCGCTGTTCGCCTCCGTTCCGCTGATGCTGAG
>DATIQL010000266.1:0-29893 GCA_035470905.1 Casimicrobiaceae bacterium | reverse complement strand
CGGCTGGCCTCGAACAGGAACCAGGTGCGCCGCTCGGTCTCGTCGATGAAGGTCTCGAGCAGCCCGGCGGTGCCCGAATCCTCGTGATCCTCGGCCAGCTTGTGCGCCTTGCGCATAGCGGCCGCCATGCGCTTGTTGTCTTCGATCAGCTCACGCAGCATCGCCCGCGGCGGCACGTAGTCCTCGTCGTTGTCCTGGATGGTCTGCAGTTTAGCGACCTGCCCGATCGAGCGCAGCGTGACGCCGCCGAGCTTGCGCACGCGCTCGGCCTGGTACGGCGTGTACGCCGTATACCAGGCGGGGTTCTCGAGCACGTTGCGCTGGATGACGCCGGGCGTATGGGTGCCGTAGTAGCCCTGACCGATGAACGACTTCAGCACCCGGTTGCGCGACGCGATCGCCCGGAGGCTGGCCAGCGCCGCGGCCTCGTCGACCGGGCCCGGCAGCGGGAGCGCCTCGCGCAGCCGGATCGCTTCGGGGACGATCGCGTCGATCAGCGCGTCGCGGGTGGCGTAGCCCAGGACCTCCAGCATCGCAGCCTGGTCCGGCGCGCTGGTGCCGACATGACGCGCGACGAACGCGCCATGGTCCTCGAGCGCCGCGAGGGACGCCTTTCCGGATGGATTCTCGTTCATGCGCTCGCTCCGCGGCATGACCCGACGCGGGCGCGACGGGCGTGGCCGCGAGAAGGGGGTCAGGATTCCGCGATCAGCTTCGAGTAGGCAGCGGCGTCCAGCAGCGACGCGAGCTCTCCGGGCTCGCTCGGCCGGAGCCGGAACAGCCACGCGGCATAGGCGTCCTGGTTGACCGCTTCCGGGGTGCCGGAAAGGGCGTCGTTGGCGGCGACCACCTCGCCCGACAGCGGAGCGTAGACGTCGCTCGCCGCCTTCACCGATTCGACGACGGCGCAGGCCTCGCCGGCCGCCAGCTTGCGACCGGGCTTGGGGAGCTCGACGTAGACGAGATCGCCCAGCGCCGCCTGCGCATGGTCGGTGATGCCGATGGTCACCGTGCCGTCGGGCTCGGCGCGGATCCATTCGTGGCTGTCGACATACTTGAGATCTGAAGGAACGTTCATCACGGGGCTCCCGGGAGATGGGCTGGGTCTTTCACTGGACGAGGATCCGGCCGTTGCGGACGAACGGCGGCTTCACGACGCGCGCGGCGAGACGCCTGTCGCGGACCTGGACGTGCACGGTGTCGCCGGCCGCCACGCCCGCGGGCAGGCGCGCGAGCGCGATCGACTTTCGCAGCGTGGGCGAGAACGTGCCGCTGGTGATCTCGCCTTCGCCGGCATCGGTGTGCACTGCCTGGTGCGCGCGCAGCACGCCGCCGGTCTCGGCGAGCACGAGGCCGGCCAGCTGGCGCTCCGGAGGGTGGGCGAGCAGCGCGGCCTTGCCGACGAAATCGCGAGGGGCTGCGAGGTCGACGGTCCAGGCGAGCCCCGACTCCAGCGGCGACACGCGCTCGTCCATGTCCTGGCCGTAGAGGTTCATTCCCGCCTCCAGCCGCAGGGTTTCGCGCGCGCCCAGGCCGCAGGGCGCGACACCCTGCGCGGCAAGCGCGCGCCACAGCGCTTCGGCCTGGACCGCGGGCAGGACGATCTCGAAACCGTCCTCGCCCGTGTAGCCGGTGCGCGCGACGAACACCTCGCCCAGATCAGGGGTCGACAGCATTGCGGCATTGAACGGCTTGAGCGTCGCGCTCGCCGCCTCGCTGCCGGGAATCGCGCGCCAGGTCTTTTCGCGGGCATGCGGACCCTGGACGGCAATCATCGCGAGGTCGCCGCGGGGGACGAGACGCAGCGTGGGCGCGCGGGCGCCGGCGAGCGCCGTAAGCCACGCGAGGTCCTTGTCGGCGGTTGCGGCGTTGACGACCAGGCGGAAGAAGTCCTCTCGCAGGAAGTAGACGATCAGGTCGTCGAGGACGCCCCCGTCCTCGGCGAGCAGGCACGAATAGAGTGCCTTGCCGGGTGTGGTCAGCTTGTCGACGTTGTTGGCGAGCGCATAGCGCAGGAAATCGCGCGGCGAGGCCGGCGGCGTGCCGTGGAGGTCGACGACGCGCATGTGCGAAACGTCGAACATCCCCGCGTCGCTGCGCACGGCGTGATGCTCGTCGATCTGGGAGCCGTAGTTGACCGGCATGTCCCAGCCGCCGAAATCGACCATCCGGGCGCCGGCAGCGCGGTGGATGGCATTGAGCGGCGTGGTCTTTGGCACGGTGTCTCCCGGTCGAAAGGAAAAGGGGCGGCGCGGATGGTTCCGCGTCGCCCCGTCTGTCCTTTTACCTGAGAGATTGCGGCCGCGCGATGCGGCCGCGCTGCCGGGTGCCCCTTCGGTGGGCCGCGCATCGACTGCGTCGGCCGCTCTCCAGATCGTGTCTGTCCTGCGTGCGGTCCTTTTGCCTGAGCGGTTTCGGGATTACGCCTTCGGCGGCATCGGCGGTCGGCCGACGCTCTCTCCTGCACGCAGGCGGCAGCGTATCACATCGCCCCCGCGTCCCGCCTGCGGGAATCGGGCAGGGCCCGCACGGTGGTTCGCCCGCTTACTTCTTGAGCGCCAGGATCAGCGCGACCATCTTCTTGATGTCGGCGTCGCTGACCTGCGAGTTCGGGGGCATCGGAATCTGGCCCCACACGCCCGAGCCGCCCTTCTTGACCTTCTCCTCGAGCATCGCGGCGGCCTTGGCGTCGCCGTGGTACTTGGCGGCGACGTCCTTGTAGGCCGGGCCGAGGATCTTCTTGTCCTCGGCGTGGCAGGCGACGCAGCCGTTCTTCTTCATCATGTCTTCGAGCTGGTCGGCGAAGGCGGCCGATGCGACGGTCAGCGCGGCGAGCGCAAGGATTGCGGATGCGGTCTTCTTCATTGGGGCTCCATCGTGATCAGAGTGGACGAAAACCGGAAATTTTACCGGAAATCGCCGACTCGATCCCCTCGAGGGTCGCGATCGGGGGCAGGCATTGCATGCCCTGGCAAAGCCATCCCACCGCGCCGTCACGCGGGGGCGCAGCCTTCAGCAGCGATGCCGGGGCGTCGGCGCCCGTGCCGATGTCGACGATGCAAAGCTCGGGACGGTAATCGCGCTCGAGGGCGCGTTGCCAGCGCCGCGTCTGCGCGACGTTGCCGCAGAGGATCAGTATCGCGGGCGGGCGCTCGATGCGTTCGAGCGCCGTCAGCAGCGAGACATGCGCATTCGGCGAGTGCGCGATGCCGCCGGCGAAAAGCCGCAGCGTACGCTCCGCCGCTTCGAGGTAACGCGGCTCGGAGGCGAGGTGGCCCAGCGCGATCAGCGCCTGCGCGGCCACGCCGTTTCCCGACGGCGTCGCATTGTCCTGCGCGGGCTTCATCCGATGGTACAGGCGCTCGTGGTCGTGGCTGGTGAACCAGAATCCGCCGTGCTCGCGATCCTCGAAGCCTTCGAGCAGCCGGTCGGCGAGCGCGAGCGCGAGCGCGAAATCCTGCCGGCGGAAGCGCGCCTGCATGACCTCGATCAGCGCGGCGAGCAGGAACGCGTGGTCGTCGAGATAGGCGTTCAGCGCGACGTCGCTGCCACGGCGCGTTGCGTAGAGGATTCCGTCGCGCCACGCGGTGGCGACCAGCGTGTCGAGCGCGGCGAGCGCGAGCTCGGCCCACGCGGGCTCGTCCTGGGCGCGCGAGGCCCGCGCCAGCGCCCCGATCGCGAGCGCATTCCACGCGGTGAGAACCTTGTCGTCGCGCCCGGGGCGAACGCGGGTCTCGCGTCTTGCGAACAGCGCCGCGCGGGCGCCGACGATGCGTGTCTACACGTCCGGCAGGGAGGTCCCCAGCAGTTGCGCGACCTCCTCTGCCGGTACCGCCACCCGCAGGTGCCATGCGCGCTGCTCGAAATTCGGCGGCCCGTCGAAGCCGTAGTGAAGCGAGGCCGCCGCCCATTCCTCGGCGGACATCGCCGCGCGGGCCTCCTCGCGGCTGAAGACGTAGAAGCGGCCTTCCTCGCCTTCGCTGTCGGCGTCGAGGCTCGAATACCACGCGCCGTCGGGTGCGCGCATTTCGCGCACCAGCCAGCCGACGATGCCGCGCGCAACCGCGCCGAACCCGTCCTCGTACAGCGCACGCCCCGCATCTGCGTACAGCGCCAGCAGCGCCGCGTTGTCGTAGAGCATCTTCTCGAAATGCGGGATCGACCATTGCGCGTCGACGCTGTAGCGGCAGAAGCCTCCGCCGAGCTGGTCGGCGATGCCCCCGGCCGCCATCCTGGAGAGCGTCGTGCGCACGACGCGCTGCGCGCCCTCGTCGTCGTGCAGCGCCGATGCCCGAAGGCAGAATTCGAGCTCGGTGGCGTGCGGGAATTTCGGCGCCGACCCGAAGCCGCCGTCGACCGCATCGAAGGTCTGCTTGAACCGGGCCAGCGCCCTTGCGCCGGCATCGGTCGGCAGCGGCGCACCGGCGCCTCCGGGCTCGAGCGATTGCAGCGCTTCCGAGAGCCGCGCGCTCTGTTCCGCGATCGCGGGGCCCTGCTCATGGTATGCGGCGGCGATCCGGGGGAGGAGCTCCAGGAGCCCGGGCAGGCCGTGACGGGCGTGCTTGGGGAAATAGGTGCCCGCGAAATACGGCGCCCCGTCGGGCGTCAGGAACGCCGTCAACGGCCAGCCGCCCGGTCGCCGCGTCAGCAGCGCGTGTGCCGTCTGGTAGATCTGGTCGAGGTCCGGGCGCTCTTCGCGATCGACCTTGATGTTGACGAACCGGGCATTCATCTCGGCCGCGACATCGGGGTCCTCGAAGGACTCGTGCGCCATTACGTGGCACCAGTGGCAGGCCGAGTAGCCCACCGACAGCAGGATCGGCTTGTCTTCGCGCCTGGCGCGCGCGAGGGCCTCGTCGCCCCATTCGTTCCAGTCGACCGGATTGTCGGCGTGCTGCCGCAGATAGGGGCTCGTTGCGCCCGCGAGGCGGTTTGCCATGGCTCCGCGAGCTTACGACGCCCGGCGGGAATCGTCGACCGGCGCGTCGACCGGCGCGTCGACCGGCGTGTCGACCGCCGCGTCGTCCGGTGCAGGGACGGTCAGTCGTCCTCGACCGCTTCGAACACGACCCGCTCGAAGTCCGCACCGCGCTGCAGGATGCGCAACAGGCGGAACCTGCGCTCGCTGCCCACCTCGTCCATGCGCATGATGCGGCCCGCATTGAACGCGCGCGGAGTCATGATCAGCGTCGACGGCTCCTCGGGCGTACCGGAGAGCAGCAGCACGGGCGTCGGGGAATCCTCGGTCCGATCCTGGTTCACCATGCGAACCGTGTATGCCTTCGGATCGCCCGCCCAGATCCGCACCGACAGCGAGAGCTCCCCCTCGCTTTCGGCGACGAGTCGCGAGACATGGCCGAGCCGGACGCGCCCATCCTCGCGAACGACGACCAGCTGATCGAGGAACCACTCGTAGTGGGTTGCGCCGGGATGCTTGACCGCCGCTTCACGCCATTCTGCAGCCCCGTACCACTTCTCCCAGGGCCAGTTGCGCTCGGCCTCTTCGCGGTGGCGGTCGAAATCGGCGACGCCGCCCGCGACCTGAAGGTATTTCGTCGGATTCTCGTTGTCGCGTCCCAGCGGATCCTGGCGTGCGAACGAATGTCCGCTGACGCGGAAATAGGCAGCGTGCATGCCGCCGGCCGCGAGATCGAGCGCACGGGACTTGGTGCGCTGGGGATGGCGCGGCACCTGCAGCCAGTGCAGATCGAGGTGGGTGAGCAGGGTGATCGCGGTGTCCTGTGACACGTCGTCGCCGAGCTCCAGATCGGCGGGGCTGGCGCCGTTCGCGAGGCGCTTGAGCCGCCCGCGGATGCTTGTCGCGAGCTTCCCCGGATAGCCGAAGCGCATCGACGACGACGAGGCGCCGGGCGCCGCATTCGCGAGCACCGCGCCGCGCTCTCCCTCGAGGTCGACGAGGATCAGCGCGCCTTCGTTCTCCCGCTGCTGGGCGCAGGGAAACAGCTTGCGCGCCCATTGCCCGAGCCAGCGGTCGACGAGCTCGATCTGCCGCACCGTCAGCGCATAGGGATCGGCCAGCGCAATCAGCAACGCGTGGCTGTACATCGAAAAGCACGACAGGCCCTCGGCGTCCGGCATCAGCGGATCCGAGACGCGCACCGTCGCGCAGTCGAGCATTTCGGTGAGGCGGTAATAGGCATGCAGCTCCTGCCACAGCGAAGGCGGAGCGACGCGCCGCGCGAGAGCGTGGACGATCACGAGCTGCTTGCCGACATAGAGCGCGCGCTGCAGCAGCTTCGCCTTGACGCCCTGCAGCTCGGTGTCGCCTTCGAGCAGCGGCTTGAGGCAGGACGAATACTGGACCCACAGCGCCTGCCACAGCGCGATCGCCTGTTCGGCGGCCTCGCGCTCGCGCTCGCCAGCGGGCTGGGGCTTGCCGGCGTAGCGGCGCGCGAGCTCGGTGTGCAGGTGCGCCACCGGGTCCCGCGCGAGCTCGGCGATCGTCGCGCGCTCGCGCGGCGGGAGGTCGGCGACGGTCATCGCGCGCAGCTGCCCGAGCAGCGCCGCATACGCCTGCCCCACGCCGGACAGCGGGAGCGCCTTCATCCACTTCGCTGCGCCCGAGCCGTCGGTCCACGCGAGCCCGGGCGTGTCCGGTCCCGCGGCCGGACCCTCGTCGGTCACGTCGGGCGCTGCTAGCACCGGGACTGCTTCCTGCATGGCGACCTCCAGCAAAACACACCGGAGCGGCCACGAATCCGACTGAGGTTGGCCAACCCGGCATTGATGCACATTTCATGCTTATAGCATATGGCCCGGAGCCCGGGCGAGACCTCCCGGGACCGATCCGACCGGCGGCAGGCGGCGGCCGCCGGAAAGCTGCAGCCGGGGCGGACGCCCGCCACAGAGGCGGAGGCGGACCCGGGCATCGGCTGCCGCAAGGTTTCCGTCCGGTGCGGCGCGCGGCCGCGGAACGCTGCGCCCACGATGCGATTTTTCGGCGGCATTCCTGGGCATTCCTACGGCGCGCGGCAGCGGCCGATCGCCTAGCCTCGGGACCATGGAATCCGCCGTGGACTCCCAGATCCGAAGCCCACGGCCGGGACCCGGTTTCCTCCAGCCGCGGCGGCGCGCCCAAAAGGACGATCCGATCACCGTTTGGCCGAGTGCCGCCGCGGAATTTTTTGGAGAATCGGAGTCTGCCGCTCCAATCGAGGCCATGACCATGAAACCAGATCCCGCCACCGCCCTGCGCGACCGCAGCATCGCGGACCTGCTCCTTCGGTTCGTTTCATGGCACAGGCTCGACCGCCCCGCGCGGATCGCCGTCGGGCTGGCCATGCTCTACGTTGCGCTGCTGTTCGCCGCGCCATGGCTGATCCGCGAAGGTCCCGCAGTCATGTCACCTGCGGTGCCCGCGTTCGCCCAGGCCGCCGAGGATGGCCGCGCAACGCTTCACACCGCCGCCATCAAGGCGCAACCCGCGATCAGGCTCCGGAACAAGGACATCGAGACGTCGAAATGACGGGCTCCCGGCCGTCCCGGCCGCAACGCCAGGGTCAGCCCGGCACGCGCCCGATTCCGTCGCCCCAGGCCAAAGCGCACTGACGGAATCTGGTGTGTCCTTCCACGGCCTCGTCGAACCTGGCCGGTCCTGCGGTCACAGCCACAACGAGGGAGTCATCATGGGAACCCGAATTCGCAGCGTTGCCCTGGCAGCATCGGTGCTGGTCGCGAGTGGAGCCGCCGGGCCCGCGATGGGCGCGAACGTCACCGCCGTCGAGTACTACCACGTCCCGAGCGAGCATTACTTCGTCACCGCGGATCCGGCGGAAATGGCGGTCCTCGACGGGAAGACCGAGTGGGCCTGGTATCGGACCGGCCTTCGTTACCGGGTCTCCGACGCGCCCGGGCAGGGCCTCGCTCCCGTTTGCCGGTACTACACGGGGGCCTTCGCTTCGCAGCCGACGCACTTCTTTTCGGCCTCGGCGGCCGAGTGCGGCGCGGTCGCCGCCAACCGGGACTGGACCTACGAGGGCATCGCGTTCTACGTGCCGACGCCGGATGCGCAGGGGCAATGCGGCGTCGGGAACGTTCCGGTGTACCGGCTCTACAACAACGGTCGCAACGACGCGCCGAACCACGCCTACACCCCGCACGCTGCACAGCGCACGGCTCTTCGCGAGGCGGGGTTCACGGAGGAGGGGGTCGCGTTCTGCGTGCCGACCGGGACGGCGGAGGAAGCGCAGGCCCGCACCGCCCTCCTCGCCGGCTCGCGCTGGGCCTTGCCTGCAAGTCCGCTGTACTACGATGGCGGGGACATCTCGACGACGTTCGCCTCGTCGGTAACGGCCGACGGCGCGCAGTATCTGCGCTCCAAGGGCGGCCCCGAGGTGCCTTACATCATCTACCATCACGTGAACAGTATCTGGGCCGGCGCCGCGGGATGGGATCCGCTGAGCGATGCCTATGTCGTCGTCGGCGGCGGCGGTTTGGACGGTGACGCCATTGTCGGCGCCGGCTGGCTGCTGGATTCGGCGGAAGGCCCAACGGGGCATGCGTGCGCCGTCATGATTCTGCGCAATCCGGCGAACTACTACGGCCATCCTTTCCAGCAAATCGTCTGGACCGGCTGCACCGACGTGACCGCGCAGAAGCTCTGATGCTGACCGCCGGCGGCTGGCCACTGCCCGCCGCCGGCCGCTTCAGACCAGCACGCGCTCGATGCCGCCGCGGTTCGCGCGGGCGACGTAATCGGCCATCCAGGTCTCGCCCAGCAGGCGCCGGGCGATCTCGACGACGATGTAGTCGGCGTCGGTCCCCGCATCGTCGGAGAAGCGCGACAGGCCCTGCATGCACGACGGGCACGACGTCAGCACCTTGACCGTGCCGTCGAATCCGTCGGCGCGAAGCGCGGCGGCGCCATCGCGCATCTCCTCCTCCTTCCGGAACCGGACCTGCGTCGAGATGTCGGGGC
Organism: Casimicrobiaceae bacterium; assembly: GCA_035470905.1. Classification (GTDB taxonomy): domain Bacteria; phylum Pseudomonadota; class Gammaproteobacteria; order Burkholderiales; family Casimicrobiaceae; genus VBCG01. The sequence goes on along the minus strand of DATIQL010000266.1, from coordinate 20,955 downwards.
GCGAGGTCGCGAGCGTCCCCGACTCGCCGCAGCAGCGGTCGGAGAGCGCGACGTCGGCACCCATCAGCGTGCTGGCGACCTCGAGCGGCTGGTGAACCTTGATCGGCGTGTGACAGGGGTCGTGGTACATGTAGCGCACGCCCGCGACACCTTCGAGCCTCACCCCTTTCTCGACCAGGTACTCGTGGATGTCGAGCAGGCGGCAGCCCGGGAAGATCTTCTCGAACTCGTATTTCTGCAGCTGGTCGAGGCAGGTCCCGCAGGACACGATGACCGTCCTGATGTCGAGGTAGTTGAGCGTGTTGGCCACGCGGTGGAACAGCACGCGGTTGTCGGTGACGATGCGCTGGCCCTTGTCGTGGTTGCCTGCCGCGGTCTGCGGGTAGCCGCAGCAGAGATAGCCCGGCGGCAGCACGCATTGCGCGCCGACGTGATAGAGCATCGCCTGCGTCGCCAGCCCCACCTGCGAGAACAGCCGCTCCGATCCGCAACCCGGGAAGTAGAACACCGCATCGGCATCGTCGTTCATCTTCGCGGGGTCGCGGATGATCGGGATGACCGCCGGGTCCTCGACATCGAGCAGCGCGCGCGCGGTGCGCTTCGGAACGCCCGCCGGCATCGGCTTGTTGACGAAGTGGACGACCTGCGCCTTGACCGCGGTCGCGCCCGTCGTTGCCGGCGGATGCTCCGTCTGCGCGCGCGCGAGGCCCACGCGCTTCGCGAGCGCATGCGCAATGCGCTGCGCCCGGTAGCCCCAGTCGATCATCACCTTCTTCACCAGCCTGATCGTGGCAGGGTCGGTCGCGGTCAGGAAGAACATCGCCGCCGCGGTTCCCGGCCGGAACTTCGCCCTGCCCTCCTCGCGCAGCAGGTTGCGCATCGCGATCGAGACGTCGCCGAAGTCGATGTCGACCGGGCAGGGGTTGTAGCACTTGTGGCAGACCGTGCAGTGGTCGGCGACGTCCCCGAACTCGTCGAAGTGCCGCAGCGAGACCCCCCGGCGCGTCTGCTCCTCGTAGAGGAAGGCCTCGGTCAGCAGCGACGTCGCGAGGATCTTGTTGCGCGGGCTGTAGAGAAGGTTCGCGCGCGGCGCGTGCGTCGCGCAGGGCGCCTTGCACTTGCCGCAGCGCAGGCAATCCTTGATCGAGTCGGCGATCTTCCCGATCGCACTCTGCTCCAGGATCAGGCTCTCGTGCCCGATCAGCGCGAACGACGGCGTGTACGCGTTCGTCAGGTCGGCGGGCAGCGTCTTCGATCGCAGCAGCTTGCCGCGATTGAAGCGCCCTTCGGGGTCGACGCGTCGCTTGTAGTCCGCGAAAGGCGCGAGCTCGCCGTCGGACAGGAACTCGAGCTTGGTGATGCCGATGCCGTGCTCGCCCGAGATCACGCCGCCGAGCGAGCGCGCGAGCGCCATGATCCTCGCCACGGCGGCGTTCGCCTCGCGCAGCATCGCGTAATCGTCGGAATTGACCGGCAGGTTGGTGTGGACGTTGCCGTCACCGGCGTGCATGTGCAGCGCGATGAACACCCGGCTGCGCAGCACCTCGGCGTGTATCGCATTGCAATGCGCGAGCACCGGCGCAAACGTGCGGCCGGCGAAGATCGCTTCCAGCGGCGCCCTGAGCTCCGTCTTCCACGACACGACGACCTCATGGCTCTGCAGCGCCGGGAACGTCGCGTCGATGCGGTCGAGCAGGTCCTGCCAGCGCGCGCGCACCGACGCCACCAGCGCACGCGCGTCCGCCAGCGCCGTCCCGAGCTGCTCGGCGGTGGGCCGCGCCTCGCTGCCGGGCCGCCACAGGTGCTCGGCGTCGGGCGCCGCGAGGTAGGCATCGAGCCGGTCGGCGAGCCTCAGCTTGTTGCCGATCGACATCTCGATGTTCAGGCGCTCGACGCCGTCGGTGTAGTCGCCGAGCCTGTCGAGCGGAATGACGACGTCCTCGTTGATCTTGAAGGCATTGGTGTGCCGGGCGATCGCTGCGGTGCGCGACCGGTCGAGCCAGAACTTCTTCCGCGCCTCCGCGGAGACCGCGACGAATCCCTCCCCGCCGCGCGCATTGGCGATGCGGATCACCTCGGAGGCCACTTTGGCGACCGCGTCGTCCGATTCGCCGATGATGTCGCCGATCAGCACCATCCTCGGCGAGCCATGCCGCTTGGCCTTGGTCGAATAACCGACCGCCTTCACGTAGCGTGCGTCGAGATGCTCGAGACCCGCAAGCCGCACCCGCGCCCCGCCCGCGCGTTCGCCGGTCGCATCGAGCAGACGCTTGATCTCGACGATCGCCGGCGTCGACTCGCGCGCCTGGCCGAAGAACTCGAGGCACACGCTGCGGATCGCCGGCGGCATCCGGTGCAGGATGAAGCGCGCGGACACGATGATGCCGTCGCAGCCCTCCTTCTGCACGCCCGGAAGGCCCGCCAGGAACTTGTCGGTGACGTCCTTGCCGAGTCCCGTCTTGCGGAAGCCGCCTCCCGGAATCGTCAACCGCTCGCTGCGCACGACCGACTTGCCGTCCTCGTCGAGCCACCTCAGCTCGAAGCTCGCCTGTGCCGCATCGTGGATCTTGCCGAGGTTGTGGTCGAGGCGGGTGACCTCGAGCCACCGGGCATCCGGCGTCACCATCCGCCACGACGCCAGGTTGTCGAGCGCCGTTCCCCAGAGCACGGCTTTCTTGCCGCCGGCATTGACCGCCACGTTGCCGCCGATGCACGAGGCGTCCGCCGACGTCGGGTCGCAGGCGAATACCAGGCCGCTCGCATCGGCGACGTCCATCGCGCGCCGGGTGACCACGCCTGCGCCGCAGTCGACCGTGGGCGTGGGTTCCGAGTGGCCGGGCAGCACGACCTGCTCGACGGCCGACAGCCGCTCGAGATTCTCGGTGTTGATGACGGCGGAGCGCGCGTCGAGCGGGATCGCGCCGCCGGTGTAGCCGGTGCCGCCGCCGCGCGGAATGATCGTCAGGCCCAGCTCGATGCAGCCCTGAACCAGGGCGCGAACCTCGTCCTCGGTGTCGGGATGCAGGACGACGAACGGATACTCGACGCGCCAGTCGGTCGCGTCGGTGACGTGCGAGACGCGTTGCAGGCCATCGAAGGTGATGTTGTCGCGGCGCGTGCAGCGGCCGAGGGTGCGCTGCACGCGCTTGCGCAGCGCCGCGGTTTCCGGGAACCACGCAGCGAAGCGTTCGACGGCGCCGCGGGCCGCCGCGATCAGCTTCGCGACGTTTGCGTCACGACCGGTGTCGGCATCGACGTTCGCGATGCGTCGCTTGTCGACTTCGTTGAGGCGGTGGTGCAGCGCGTCGACGAGCAGCTTGCGTCGGCGCGGATTGTCGAGCAGGTCGTCCTGGAGGTAGGGGTTGCGCTCGACGACCCAGATGTCGCCCAGAACCTCGAACAGCATGCGCGCGGAGCGGCCGGTGCGCCGTTCGCTGCGCAAATCGTCGAGCAGCGCCCACATCGGTGCGCCGAGCAGGCGGATGACGATCTCGCGATCGGAAAACGACGTGTAGTTGTACGGAATCTCGCGCAGCCGGGACGATTCCGTGCGCGAATCCTGCGCAACTTCGACAGGTTCGCCAGGCGCATTCATGTGAGCCTGTCATGATACCGGAGCGCGGGAGCGCGGATTCAGCCGACATCGCGCCGGTAGCCGATCGCCTCCGCGATGTGGGCCGCCTCGATCGCATCGCTGCCGGCGATGTCGGCGATGGTCCGCGCGACCTTGACGATGCGGTGATAGCCGCGCGCCGACAGGAAAAGCTTCGTCATCGCCTGGGCGAGCAGGCGCTCGGCACCCGCCGACCGCGGGCATTGGCGTTCGATTTCGGCGGGCGAGAGGCGTGCGTTCGGCCTGCCCTGGCGCAGGATCTGCGTTGCATGTGCCCGCATCACCCGCTCGCGGACGATCGCGGTTTCGCTTCCGTCCAGGCGTGCGGCAACGGACGTCAGGTCGTCCGTCTGGAGCGCTGGAACCTCGATCGCCATGTCGATGCGGTCGTAGAGCGCGCCCGAGACGCGCCTGCGGTAGCGCAGCACGTGGTCGGGCGTGCACCCGCAGCGGCCGCTCGGATGGTTGAGCCAGCCGCAGGGACAGGGATTCATCGCCGCCACGAGCTGGAACTGCGCAGGAAACGTGCTCTGTCGCGCGGCACGCGATACGTGGATGACGCCGGATTCGAGAGGCTCGCGCAGCACCTCGAGGACGCGCCGGTCCCATTCGGCCAGCTCGTCGAGGAAGAGCACGCCATGATGCGCAAGCGAGATCTCGCCGGGGCGCGGCACGCCGCCGCCGCCGACCAGCGCGACGGCGCTGGTGGTGTGATGGGGTGCGCGAAACGGCCGCACGAACCAGCGCTCGATCGGAAACTGTCCGGCGAGCGAGGCGATCGCCGCCGCCTCGAGAGCCTCGTCCTCGGTCATCGGCGGCAGCAGCGGCGCGAGGCGCTGCGCGAGCATCGACTTGCCGGTGCCCGGCGGACCGCGCAGCAGCAGCGAGTGGGCGCCTGCCGCGGCAATCTCGAGCACGCGCTTGCCGAGCGGCTGCCCGCGCACGTCGGCGAGGTCGAGACCGGCTGCAGGACTGCCGGACGGCGCCCGGGATTCGAGCGCGGGCAGCGCGGTCGTGCCCGCGAGATGTGCGCACACGGCGAGCAGCGACGGCGCAGGAAGCACGCGGGCGTTCGGCACCAGCGCCGCCTCGTCGGCCGAGGCGGTCGGCAGCACGAATGCACGACCGTCGTGCCGCGCCGAGAGCACCATCGCGAGCGCGCCACGGATTGCGCGCAGCTCGCCGGTCAGCGCGAGCTCGCCCGCGAACTCGTGGCGGGCGAGAGGCTCGAGCGGAATCTGGCCGTTCGCCGCGAGAATCCCGAGCGCGATCGGCAGATCGAAGCGTCCCGACTCCTTGGGCAGGTCGGCGGGGGCAAGGCTGACCGTGACCTTGCGCGCGGGAAACTCGAACTGCGCGTTCTGGAGCGCCGCGCGCACCCGATCGCGCGCCTCGCGCACCTCGGTCTCGGCAAGCCCCACGATGTGCACCCCCGGCAGTCCGCCGGCAAGATGCACCTCGACACTCACCCGCGGTGCAGCGACCCCGGACAACCCCCGGCTGTGAACGATCGCGACCGCCAAATCGGGCCCCCGCTCGCACTGATGGTCCGGACCGTCGGCGCCATCGCGCAGCACATCGCCGCGCGGCCCGGGAGCGCAACTCTAGTCGGGCCCCGACTCCGCTTGCACTCGGCCATCCGGACGAGCGCGCGACCCGGTGCGTGCGTGCGCCTGAAGCCCGCGATCGCGCGCCGCGTGGCGTCCGCGACATGGATCACCCAGTCGCGGATCGCCGACTGCCTGCGATAGAGCAGCAGCGCCAGCGCGAACAGCGTCCCGCCGGGGAGCAGCAACTCGAGCAGCACGTAGGGACCGAGCTTGCGCGACGATGCTTTCATCGTCTCGATCAGTTGGGTGGCGGTGGCTCTCACGGCGTGCTCCTCGCTTCGGTGGTGCCTGGATGCCGCCACTTTGCCGTGCGGGGCCTGGCCGATCACTGACGGATCGCGATCGCGCGGGCAGCACGCCGTCCGGCTGCCCGCGGACCGCCGAACGGCCTCTCAACTTGTTGATGGAGCAGGGGGTTTCCGACGCGGACCCGACGCCGTCGCGCGCCGGATGCGCGCGCCGCGCACGGCGATCCCCGGCCGCATCACCACGCCTGCAGCCGACTGACGGATCGCTGACCGCGGGCGTCAACCGCTGTGGTTCGTCGCGCCGATGTGCGCCTCGAGCTCCGCGACGCGCGCTTCGAGACGCTCGACCTTCTCGCGGGTCCGGCGCAGCACTTCGACCTGATCATCGAACTCGCGCCGGGTGACGAGCTCGAGCCGGCCGAGCCCGCTCTGCAACAGCGCCTTGACGTTCTTTTCGATGTCCTTGGCAGGCGAAGCCTCGATCGCCCGCCCGATGCGGGCGGCGAGTTCGTCGAGTGTCGCGGAATTCAGCATCGATGGTCTCCTGCAGCCGTGGTCAGGCGCACTGGAACGGGCGCGGTTCGCGCACCGCCGCGCCGGAAGAGGACGACCTTGCGCGGTGCCGACGCCTGGATGCGCCAGATCCGTGCACCGGGGTTGCACCGCGCTCCACAATGGTGCGAACGCCTTGTTCCAAGCTCGCGCGAGAAGCCGGAATTCGACTGCAATTCATTGAAATACAAAGCATTTTTCTACCCGGCACGCGAAATGCAAAGGTAGGCCCGGAAGGACGTCTTTTTCACCCAGAGGGCCCTACGCCATGAAGCTGCACAAGCTGCATTCTGCCACCGGCGCGATCGCGCTGGCGGCCATCGCCGCAACCACCACGCCTGCCTTTGGACAGACTGCGGCTCCCGACGCCAAGGCGCCGCCGCCGCCTTACACCATCACGACCAACTTCGGCATCTACAGCCAGTACGTGTTCCGTGGCCTCACGCAGACCGACCAGAAGCCCGCGTTCCAGGGCGGTTTCGACCTGACGACCACCAGCGGCTTCTATGCCGGCACCTGGGGATCGAACATCAGCTGGCTGCACGACGCGGGCGTCGTCGACCATGGCGCGAGCCTCGAGTGGGACCTCTACGGCGGCTACCGCTACTCGTTCACGCCGGACTGGGGCATCGACGTCGGCGCCTTGTACTACTACTACCCGGGAAGCTACCTCGAAGGCGTCACCAAGCCCGACTCGACCGAGCTCTACGTCTCGGGGTCGTGGAAGTGGGCGTCACTCAAGTACTCGCACGCGGTCAGCAATCTCTTCGGGATCCCCGATTCGCACAACAGCTGGTACCTCGACCTTTCGGCGAACTATCCGCTGACCGACGCGCTGACCCTGAATGCGCATGTCGGCCGCCAGGAATACAAGGGCCAGACCAACGGGATCAACAACGGCGACAACCTCAACTACACCGACTGGAAGCTCGGCCTGACCTATGCGCTGAACGGCTGGAACTTCGGCGCGTACTACACCGACACCAACGCGAAGGATGCGGGTTACACCCTCGCCGGACGCAACATCGGGAAAGCCACGGGCACGGTTTTCGTCCAGAGGACGTTCTGATCGCTGCAGCCGGCACATCGGCTGATCGCTCGACGACGCATCCGAAATCCACGCCCAACACGGGGAACGAGTCATGAAACTGGTCACCGCCATCATCAAGCCGTTCAAGCTCGACGAGGTCCGCGAGGCCCTGTCGGAAATCGGCGTTCAGGGAATCACCGTCACCGAAGTCAAGGGCTTCGGCCGGCAGAAAGGCCACACCGAGCTGTACCGCGGCGCCGAGTACGTCGTCGATTTCCTGCCCAAAGTGAAGATCGAAGCCGCGCTCAACGACGATCTTCTCGATCGCGCCATCGAAGCGATCGAGAAAGCCGCGAAGACCGGCAAGATCGGCGACGGAAAGATCTTCGTTTTCGACCTTCTGCAAGTCGTCCGCATCCGCACCGGCGAAACCGGCGCGGGCGCGCTGTAAGGGAGCCACCGATGAAGAAAATCCTGATGGTCCTCGCGCTGCTGGGCGCATTCGGCGTCACCGCGCCGGCGTTCGCGCAGGACAAGCCCGCCGACACGACCGCGGCCCCCGCGGCGGCCCCGGCAGCGGCACCCGCAGCGACACCCGAGCCTGCGGCTGCGGCGCCGGCGGCTACGGCTCCGGCCGCCGCACCGGCGCCTGCCGCAGCGCCGCCTGCGCCGACCGCGCCGTTCGTGGTCACCGCCGACAAGATCAACAGCGGCGACACGGCGTGGATGATGACGTCGACGGCGCTGGTGCTGCTGATGACGATCCCGGGACTCGCGCTGTTCTACGGCGGCATGGTGAGGAAGAAGAACGTCCTCGCCACGCTGATGCAGAGCTTCGCGATCACCTGCCTCGTCACCGTGCTGTGGGTCGTCGTCGGCTACACGACGGCGTTCACCCCGGGCGGACCGATCATCGGCGGGTTCGACCGGTTCTTCCTGGAAGGCATGTCGTTCCTGAACGCCGACGGCAAGCTCTCCGTGTCGCACCTCGGGTCGTCGATCCCCGAGTCGGTCTACATGATGTTCCAGATGACGTTCGCGATCATCACCCCGGCGCTGATCTGCGGCGCGTTCGCCGACCGGATGAAGTTCTCGGCCATGCTGTGGTTCATGGGCCTGTGGTCGGTGCTCATCTACTCGCCGATCGCGCACATGATGTGGGAACCGACCGGCTACTGGGCCGGCAAGGGCGTGCTCGACTTCGCGGGCGGCACGGTCGTGCACATCAACGCCGGCATCGCGGGCCTGGTCGCGGCGCTGGTCCTCGGCAAGCGGGTGGGCTACGGCAAGGAAGCGATGCCGCCGCACAACCTGACGCTGACGCTGATCGGTGCATCGCTCCTGTGGGTGGGCTGGTTCGGGTTCAACGCCGGCTCGGCGGTCGCCTCCAATGGCCGCGCCGGCATGGCCATGTTCGTGACGCAGTTCGCCACCGCGGTCGCGGCGCTCGCATGGATGTTCGCGGAGTGGATGGCCAAGGGCAAGCCCTCGGTCCTGGGCATCGCTTCGGGCGCAGTCGCAGGCCTGGTCGCGATCACCCCGGCATCGGGCTTCGTCGGGGCGTTCGGAGCGCTGGTCATCGGCATCGCGGCAGGCATCGGCTGCTTCTTCGCGGCGACGACGGTCAAGGGATGGTTCGGCTACGATGATTCGCTGGACGCGTTCGGCGTGCACTGCGTCGGCGGGATCATCGGCGCGATCCTGACCGGCGTGCTCAACGTCAAGGACATCAGCGGCGTCGACGGCAGCGTCATGACCCAGCTCGGTGCAGTCGCAACGACTCTGGTCGTGAGCGGCGTGGGCAGCTACGTCCTGCTCAAGGTCATCGACATGGTGATCGGCCTGCGCGTGACCGAAGAGCAGGAGCGCGAAGGTCTCGACCTCAGCCTCCACGGCGAGCGCATCGAATGACCGCATGAAGTACCCGCGCCGCCGTCATGCCGCCACGGCGCGGCGACGGCGCGGATCACGGCGGATCGCCACCGCGATCAACCGTCAGTCGTCTCTCCTCGGCAGTGATTCAGGGCGCCCCAGAGGCGCCCTTTTTTTCTCAGAAGGTCCTGCGCATCATCCACGTGCTGAGCGCGCTGATCAGCGCCACGACCGCGATGTAGCCGGCGATGTACCAGGGCTGCCCGTCGTTGGCCTTGAGCAGCGCGGTGGCGACCAGCGGCGTGATCGAGCTCGATACGATTCCCGACACCTGGTAAACCACGGAGATGCCGGTGTACCGCACCCGGGTGTCGAACAGCTCGCAGAACAGCGCGGCCTCGGGGCCGTACACCGGCGCGTAGACGACCCCCAACGCGAGCACGATCGCCAGACCCGCGACCAGGGGGCTTCCCGAATAGTGCATCGCCCACATCAGCGGAAACGCGACGGCGCCGCAGGCGAATGCGCCCCAGCCGTACACGGTGCGCCTCCCGATCCGGTCGGACAGCCGCGAGAAGATCGGGATCGTGAAGATCAGCACGAATGCGGCGATCGAGATCGAGGACAGGATCGACGTCTTGTCGTAATGCAGGATGCCGACGAGATAAGCGATCGTGAACACCGCATAGATGTTGAACACGACGCCGTCGATGTAGCGCGCACCCCAGCCGAGCAGCACGTTCTTCTTGTAGTCGCGGATCACTTCGCCGACCGGCACCGCGACGATCTTGCGTCCGTCGCGCACCCGCGCGAACTCGGGCGTCTCGAGGATGCGCAGCCGCACGAAGAGGCCCACGCCGACGAGGACGATCGAGATCAGGAACGCGACGCGCCATCCCCAGGACTGGAACGCGGCGTCCGGCAGCACCGACGTGAGCAGCGCGACGACGCCCGTGGCGAGGCAGAGGCCGATGGCCAGCCCCACCTGCGGGAAGCAGGCGAAGAAGCCTCGCCGCTCGCGCGGCGCGTACTCGAAGGACATCAGCACCGCGCCGCCCCACTCGCCGCCCAGCCCGATGCCCTGCAGCAGGCGCAGGAACAGCAGGAGCAGCGGCGCGGCGACGCCGATGGACGCATACGTGGGAACGAGGCCGACCAGGAACGTCGAGATCCCCATGATCAGCAGCGTGATCACCAGCAGCGGCTTGCGTCCGATGCGGTCGCCGAAATGCCCGAACAGGATGCCGCCGACTGGACGCGTGACGAAACCGACCGCGTAGACCGTGTAGGCGAGCATCGTCGACACGAACACGTCGTCGCTGGGGAAGAACTGCTTGTTGAAAACCAGGCCGGTGATCGTGCCGTAGATGAAGAAGTCGTACCACTCCACCGTCGTTCCGATCAGACTTGCCAGGGTGACGAGCTTGCGACTGCGCTCGTCCGCCACCGGCGCGCCGAAGGTTCCCGCCGGATTTCCCGCCATTGCTGAGTCCATCGCTCCTCCTCGTTGTTCGGAGCCGTACCCCGGCCGGAGTCAGCCGGGTGTCGCTCCGATGAAATTCCGGCCACGCGGTCCCGCGAGCGCAGATTCGACCAGCCCCCGCGACTCCTCCGCCGTGACGCCGTAGCTTTCGAACTCGGTGCTGACCTGGAGGCCCCCGAGCCACTTCGCGAGATCGTCGGGGGCGCGCGCAAGGGGGACATCGAACGCCCGCGCGAGCGCCTCGTCGCGGTCGCTGCGCCGCCCGATGGCGCGCGCGAGGACCATCGGCAGCGTGAACGAGCACGCGATTCCGTGCGGCAATCCGTGCCTCAGCGTCATTTCGTACGAGATCGAGTGCGCGAGCGCCGTGCGCGTATTCGAGAACGCGAGCCCCGCCTCCAGTGCGGCGAGGGCCGCCTGCGTACGCAGCCCGGCATCGCCCGGATTGTCGATCAGGCGCGGCAGCGTCGCGCGCATGCGCCGCGCCGCAGACACTGCGAGCAGGTCCGAAACGGGATTCGCATTGACGTTCCAGATCGCCTCGAGCGCATGCGACAGAGCGTCGAGGCCCGAATGCAGGGTCAGGGCGCGCGGCGAGCTCGCGCTCAGCCGGGGATCGACAATCGCCGCCTCGGGCCAGGTCTCCCGCAGGTGCAATGAATACTTGCGCCCCAGTGCCCGATCCCAGACGGTCGCCCAGGGCGTCACCTCGCTGCCGGTGCCGGCGGTCGTCGGAATGGCGATCAACGCCTTGACCCGGCCGGGCACGAATCCGGCGCCTGCGGCGAGCAGCCGCGTCATTTCGGCGAAGCCCCCCGCGGCCGGCGCGACCGAGAGCACCTTGGCGGTGTCCAGCGCGCTGCCCCCGCCCATGGCGACGATGGCGTCGCAGTCCCCGAAATCGCTCCAGAACCGGCCGTGCAGCGTCGACAGATGCGCGACGTCCGGATTGGGCTCGATGGCGTCGATCGTGCCGACCAGCGCGGTCCCGAGCAACCGCGTCACGCGCTCGACGTAGCCGAGCGCCGCAGCCTCCGGGAACACGACGAGCGCCGCCTTGCGCGCGCCGAGCACCGCCGGCAGGCGCGCGAGCGCGTCGTCGCCGAAGGCCACCTGCACCGGATTCTGGAACGTCCATCCCATCGCGGCCTCCCCCGGTCGCAGTGGCGGACTGGGCTTTCGCGGGGCCCGAAGGCGCCGCGACGCTGCGGCCTCCCCGCCGCAGACAGTGGACACAGTATCAGGGTGGCCCTTAGCATTCAGCCAATACAAAAGTTGCAGGGAACCCATAGAAAACTTCTATGCGTCTCGCCCACCTCAGGTCGTTCTACGCGGTTGCGCGCCACGGGGGCTTTACGGCAGGCGCGCGGGCGCTGCACGTCAGCCAGCCCACGGTCACCTCGCAGGTGCGGGCGCTCGAGGCCAACTACGGGATCGAGCTCTTTCTCCGCCGCGGCCGCGGCGTCGCGCTGACGGACACCGGGGAAGCCCTCTATGCGATCGCGCAGCGCATCTTCGAGCAGGAACAGGAGGCGCTCGCGCTGCTCAAGAACACCGGCGAGCTTCGCGCCGGGCATCTGCGCGTGGGCGCCGTCGGGCCCTACCACGTGATGGCGATCCTCGGTGAATTCAGGCTGCGCCACCCCGGCATCGAGCTGGCGATAGCGACCGGCAACTCGGAGCAGGTCCTCCACGGACTGCTCGATCGCCGCACCGACGTGGCAGTCCTGGCCCATTACGCGCCCGACCACCGGCTGCACTTCGCGCCGCTGCGCTCGCACCGGGTGGTCATCCTCGTGCGCACCGATCATCGTTTCGCCCGCCGCCGCGGAATCCGGATCGCCGAGCTTGCCAACGAATCCATGGTCGCCCGCGAGCGGGGATCGACGACCCGCAAGGCGCTCGACGACGCGCTGCGCGCGTCCGATACGGTCCCGCGCATCGCGATCGAGATCGGCAGCCGCGAAGCCGCACGGGAGGCGGTGCTCGAGGGGCTGGGCGTCGCCGCCGTGTCCGAGGTCGAGCTCGTCCCCGACCGCCGCCTGCGCGCCGTGCCGATCGTCGACGCCGACGTGCGCACGCACACGCACGTGGCGTGCCTGAACGAGCGGCGGCACACGCGCATGGTCGCGGCGTTCTTCGATGCCGCCGACAGCGTGCTGCAGCGACGCTGAAGGCCCCCGGCTGCGCGCAGTCAGCCGGCGCCGCGCTTCCTGCGTCGCGCGCGCGGATGCGCGGCGTCGTAGACCTTCGCGAGCGCCTGGAAGTCGAGGTGCGTGTACACCTGCGTGCTGGCGATCGATGCGTGCCCCAGCATTTCCTGCACCGCGCGCAGGTCGCCCGACGATTGCAGGACGTGGCTCGCGAACGAGTGCCGCAGCATGTGCGGATGGACGTGGCGTGGCAGGCCCTGCCTGATCGCCCAGTGCGCGAGCCTGCGCTCGATCGCGCGCGGGGAGAGCCTGCGCCCGTGGCGGCCGATGAACATCGCCGATTCGCCATCGGCGGCGAGCCCGGTCCGAACGCCCAGCCACCGGGTCAGCGCCTCGCGCGCCGCGCCGCCCACCGGGACGATGCGCTCCTTGCTGCCCTTGCCGAGCACGCGCACCTCGCCGGAGGCGAGGTCGCAGGCGCCGATGTCGAGCTGCGCGAGCTCCGACAGCCGCAAACCGGACGAATACGCGAGCTCGAACAGCGCACGGTCACGCTGCGCCAGCGGGTCGGTGTCATCGATCGCGACGAGCCGGGCCGCCTCCTCGGGCGACAGCGCCGATGGCAGCCGCCGTGGCGACTTCGGCGCCTTGATGCCCGCGCAGGGGTCGTCGCCCAGCGTACGGTCGCGCTCGAGCAGGAAACGATAGAACGCCCGCCACGCGGACAGGGTCCGCGCCAGGCTGCGCCCCGAAAGCCCGCGCGCATGCAACGTCGCGATGAAACGCATCAGCTGCGCGCGCGTGAGCTGCGCAACCGGCGCGGCGCCGGCCAGCGCCAGCAGCCGGGCGACGTCGCGCAGATACGCATTGCGCGTGTGGGCGGGACGCGGCGCGAGGTAGGTCGCGAATGCGTCGAACTGCGCGGCGTTGTCGTTGGACGCGGCGGGCGCTGCGACGATCGCGGTCATCGCGGCCGCGCTAGGGGACGGAGAGGAAACGGGCGATCGCCATGCTCGCGAGCTCGGCGAGCCGCAGCAGGTAGACGGTGCCCATCGCGGAATGAAAGCGCTGCGGATCGCGGCTGGCGAGAGCGAGCACGCCGAATGTCGCGTCGGTGCGCAGCGGCAGGTGCGCGAACGAGGTCAACGCCTGTCCATCTTCGAACCAGCTGCGCGACTCATGCGCGGCCTCGGGCCCGCAGTAGGGCCCGCGCAGGTGGTCGGCATAGCTGCGCACCTCGGCGGAGACCTCCCCGAGCTCGGGAAGCGCGGGGCCACCAGGAGCAGTGCCCCAGAGACGGATCGCGACCTGGGGCACGGCGAAATCCTCCCTGAGGCTGTGCGATAGCACGGCCAGCGTCGTCTCGAGATCGTTCGCCGCGAACAGCGCCAGCGTCGATCGGTGCAGCTTCTCGCTGATGACGTCGTTGTCGGTGCCGTGGCGGACCAGCTCGCCCAGCTGCCGCTCGAGATCGCGGATCCTGTCGCGCAGCGTGAGGATCTGGCGCTCGGCGATCGGGATCGCGTGCCCGCCGTGCGGGTGAGGCACGAAGATCTCGGCGAGGACGTCGGCATAGTCCTCGAAGAAATTCGGGTGCTGCTTCAGGTAATCAGCGACGGCGCTCGCGTCCATCCAGGTCCTTGATCGTTGACAGCGTGAGTCGATCCGGAGGCGCTTGCGCGGATCGCGTCAGCCGCGCCACTCGCCTTCGAAGACGGTGTGGGCGGGCCCCTTCATCCAGACGGGCGCATCGCCGCCCGCCCAGGTAATCGCGAGATCGCCTCCGCGCGTGATCACCCGGACCTTCGCATCGAGCAGCCCCCGCCGGATTCCGGCGACGACTGCGGCGCAGGCGCCGGTCCCGCAGGCGAGCGTCTCGCCCGCGCCGCGCTCGAATACGCGCAGGCGAATGGTAGCGCGATCGACGACCTGCATGAATCCCGCGTTGACCCGCTGCGGAAAGCGCGGATGGCGCTCGATCAGCGGGCCCTGCGTCGCGACCGGCGCCCTGTCGATATCGTCGACGATCTGCACCGCGTGCGGATTGCCCATCGACAGCGCGGAAATCTGCACGATCGTCCCGTCGACGTCCAGCGGCTCGACGACGGCGCCGGTGCCTCCGGTGAAGGGAACCTGGTCCGGGCGCAGCCGCGGCACCCCCATGTCGACGGTCACCTCGCCATCGTCCTCCATTCGCGGCACGATCAACCCGCCTGCGGTCTCGACGCGGATCTCGCGCTTGTCGGTGAGGCCGTGTTCGCGCACGAAGACGACGAAACAGCGCGCCCCGTTGCCGCATTGCTCGACCTCGCCACCGTCGGCATTGAAGATGCGGTAGCGGAAGTCCGCGCCCTCGCGCGCCGGCTCGACGACCAGGACCTGGTCGCAGCCGACGCCGAAACGACGGTCGGCGAGGCGCCGGATGTCGGCGGACGCGAGCGTGAACGGCGAGCGCATCGCGTCGACGACGACGAAGTCGTTGCCCAGCCCCTGCATCTTGGTGAATTGCAGCGCAGTCACTTCGCTCTCCCCATGTCGCCGCTGCGCGAGAACGGAAGGGTCGCACCGCCGGCGAACCGCGCGCGCCCCTCGATCGCGTAGTGCAGCGAGGGCGGGCCGCCGCCCGGCGGGACTGCCGCCGCGCCGCGCTGCATGGCCTTCGCGACCGCGAGCAGCACCGACTCCATGCCGGCGCGCGCCGCGAATTCGGCGTCCGCGCTGCCGTGCGCCGGGACGCGGACAGGGGCCTTCAACTCGCCCCTGGCGACCTGCTGTCCCTCAATCGACAGCGTCGCATCGAGGGCGTCGACGACGACGTCGCGGTCGTCGGGGTTCGACACAGTGACGGAAACGGTGAAGAAGGCATCCGGGCCGAGGACGCGGTCGAGGCTAACGCCGACGACGTCGATCCGCGGTGGATGACCGGGCACCAGCGTGGCGCAGGCGGCAAGCAGCGACGCGGCGGCGATCGCCAGCCAACGCGTGGGGTGCCGGACGGCTTTGCGCATCGGGAGCCTCCGCGCGGCCTGCTGCCGCTCTCAGACGTTGAAGCGGAAGTGCATGACGTCGCCGTCACGCACGACGTAATCCTTGCCTTCCAGGCGCATCTTGCCTGCTTCCTTCGCCCCCTGCTCGCCCTTGAGCGCGACGTAGTCGGCGTAGCCAATGACCTCGGCCCGGATGAAGCCGTGCTCGAAATCGGTGTGGATGACGCCCGCGGCCTGCGGCGCCGTCGCGCCCTTCGCGACCGTCCACGCGCGGACTTCCTTCTCGCCGGCGGTGAAATACGTGTGCAGTCCGAGCAGATCGTATCCGGCGCGGATCAGGCGGTCGAGACCCGGCTCGGTCATGCCCATGTCGGCGAGGAACAGCTCCTTGTCCCCGGCGTCGAGGTCCGCGATCTGCGCCTCCATCGCCGCGCAGATCGCG
The DNA here is from genome assembly GCA_035470905.1 of Casimicrobiaceae bacterium. Classification (GTDB taxonomy): domain Bacteria; phylum Pseudomonadota; class Gammaproteobacteria; order Burkholderiales; family Casimicrobiaceae; genus VBCG01. The sequence goes on along the minus strand of DATIQL010000266.1, from coordinate 4,965 downwards.
ACCACCGGCGCATTCTCGGCCCGTGCGCGGTGCGCGAGCTCCTCGAGCATCGGATTGCCTTCGAAGCCGTGCTCGGAGACGTTCGCGACGTAGAGCGTCGGCTTCATCGTCAGCAGGAAATATGGCTTAAGCAGCGCGCGCTCCTCCTCGTACAGATCGACGGTTCGCGCGGGCTTCGCCTCGTTCAGCGCGGCGCGGACCTTGGCAAACACGGCATGGAGGCGCTGCGCCTCCTTGTCGCCGCCGGAACGCGCGAGCTTCTCGACCTTGACGATCTGCTTGTCGACGGTCGCGAGATCGGCCAGCGCCAGCTCGGTGTTGATCGTCTCGACGTCGGCGAGGGGGTCGACCCTGCCGCCCACGTGGACGACGTTCGGGTCCTCGAAGCAGCGGACGACGTGCGCGATCGCATCGGTCTCGCGGATGTTGGCGAGGAACTGGTTGCCGAGCCCCTCGCCTTTCGATGCGCCCGCGACCAGCCCGGCGATGTCGACGAATTCGACCGTTGCGGGGATCACTTTCTGCGGCTTCACGATTGCGGCGAGCGCGGCGAGCCGGGGGTCCGGCACCTCGACGATTCCGACATTTGGCTCGATCGTGCAGAACGGGTAGTTCTCCGCGGCGATGCCCGCCTTGGTCAGCGCATTGAACAGCGTGGACTTCCCGACGTTGGGCAGCCCGACGATTCCGCATTTGACGCTCATGTTCCCGTCCCGTTCGGCGCGACGCTCCGGTCGCGCGGTCGTGTGTGCAATGCGAGCATTGCGCGTTCCATGTCCCCGCGTGCGATGTCGGCCCAGGCGCCGATCGCGCGCCGGATCGCCGATTCGATCGCATCGCGATCGTCTGCGTCGGGCGCCTTCAGCACGTAGTCGACGACCTCGCGCTCGGGCGCCTGCGATTCGCGCGGATGGCCGATGCCCAGCCGCAGGCGCCAGAAATCCGCATCGCCCAGCTGCGCATGGATGTCGCGCAGGCCGTTGTGCCCGGCGTGGCCGCCGCCCAGCTTGAGCTTCGCCTCGCCGGGCTTGAGGTCGAGCTCGTCGTGCACGACCAGGATCTCCGCCGGCGCGATGCCGTAGAAGCGCGCGATCGCGGCGACGGCGCGCCCGGAGCCATTCATGAAGGTGGTCGGCTTGCAGATCCGCAGCGCACCTGCGCGGGCCACGTCCGCCGCGAACTTGGGCTCCGTAGCGAACGGCGCCGAAAGCGTCGAGGCCAGCGCGTCGGCGAACCAGAATCCCGCGTTGTGCCGCGTCGCCACGTAGCCGCGGCCCGGATTGCCCAGTCCCGCGACGAGTCGGATCGGCATGCTCATCGATCGTCAGCCGGATAAACGAAAGGCCCGCCGACAGCAGCTCCCGGCGGGCCGGCATCCGCACGCGCCGCCCGGCATCGGGCCGGGACCACGCGTGCGGGGCGCTCGAACACGAACGACTACTTCTTCTTCTCGTCCTTGCCCGCTTCCTTCTTCTCGCCGGGTTTCGCTTCGGCCGGCTTGGCCTCCGTTGCGCCGGCGCCCGCGGCGGGCTCGCCCGTGGCGGCGGCGGCGGCCTCCTCGACTTCGACCGCGGCCTTCGGCACGACCGCGGTGGCGACGACCGGGTCCCCGGTCCTGTGCGTGACGGCGCTCACGCCGGCGGGAAGCTTGACCCCCGAGACGTGCAGCGAATGCGTGGTGTCGAGGGCCGACAGGTCGACCTCGATGAATTCAGGCAGGTCCTTGGGCAGGCATGCGATGTCGAGCTCCGTCATCACGTGGCTGACGATCGCGCCCTGCGACTTGACTGCAGGCGACACCTCCGCGTTGATGAAGTGCAGCGGCACCTTCATGTGGATCTTCTTCGACTCGTCGATGCGCTGGAAATCGACGTGCAGCACCTCGTTGCGGAACGGGTGCATCTGCACGTCGCGCAGCAGCACGCGGGTCGTGGCGCCGTCGACCTTCATCGACAGGATCGACGCATGGAAGGCTTCGTTGCGCAGCGCATGGAACAACGCGTTGTGGTCGAGCTCGATCGGCTGCGGCTTCGCGGTCCCGCCATAGACGATGCCGGGGGTCTTCCCGGTGCGGCGCATGCGGCGCGACGCGCCGCGTCCTTCGGTGCTGCGGGCAAAAGCGGTGAATTCGATCGTGGCCATTGGTGGCGACTCCTTCTGGGTGGTCTGCGGCCTTCCGGGATCGATGCCGGTCGTCCGCCATGGTCGACGCCGCGTGCCGGCCGGCACGCGGAAAGCCTTAAATCATAACAGAAAATCGCGAATGCCGCCTCCCGGCCGCCGCACCCGGCGCCGACGCCGATGGGTCAGACGCGGTGGTTGCGGGCTTCGCGGAACAGGTGGCGGGCGTGCAGCACCGCCGCCTCGTCGATGTCGCGCGGATCGGGCAGGCGCCGCAGCGCCTGCTTCACCTCGCCGTGCGCGATCGCGACCTGGGGGTCGTCGTGCACGTAGGGCCAGTAGCGCGCGCCGAACCCGTCGCCGGCGGCGGGGCTTGGCGCGGCGCCCGCACCTGGAACCGGACCGGCCGGCGGGCCCCGTTCCGCGCCCCCGGGCGCCGCGTCGGCGGCCGCGCCGATCGCCATGCCCGGCGGCGGTGCGAGCAGGCGCTCGACCTCGGCGCGCACCGCGGCTGCGTCGTCGTCGCCCGGGGCCGGATCGACGTCGAGGAAGATGTCGAGGTCGACGATCAGCTCCGACAGCTCGCGCAACCACGCGAAATGCGCATCGCTGGTCAGGAGCTTCAGCAGTTCGCCGGCGCCGAGTATGGCGTGGCGTCGCCGCTCGAAATCGCGGCGGGAGCGCTCGACCAGCACCCGGTGCAGCGTGCGCAGGCTCGCGCCGAGCCCGGCCAGGCCTTCGCGCATGCGCGGCGTGGCGGGCGATCCAGATGCGGGGGGCGTTGCCATGGGGAACCTCGCGAAACCTGACGTGCTCGCCGCGACCGCGGCTCGCTTCCCTGCCTCGAGTTTGCGCCGCCCGCAGTCCGATGGCTACCGCGGCGCTACGGCATCAGCTGGCCGCCGTTGACCTCGAGGATCTGGCCGGTCACGAACCCCGACAGTGCATCCGACGCGAGGTAGAGAAAGGCCCCGGCACATTCGTCCGCGGTCCCCAGCCGGTTCATCGGGATCGACGCCTTGAACGTCTCGAGCATCGCGGGGGTCGAGTAGCGCTCGTGGAAAGGGGTCGTGATGACGCCCGGGGACACGGCGTTGACGCGGATGCCGTCGCGCACGAGCTCCTTCGCGAGCCCGCGCGTGAACGTGGACACGAAACCCTTCGCCGATGCGTACATCGTCGAGCCCGCGCCGCCGCCGTTGCGCGCGGCGATCGACGTCACGTTGACGATGCTGCCGCGGCCGGTCCGGCGCATGTGCGGCACCGCCGCGGCGCTCGCCGCGACCAGCGAGCGGACGTTCAGGTCGATCACCTCGTCGAAGAACGCGTCGTCGATCTCGGTGACCGGCCTGCGCTGCACCAGGCCGCCCGCGTTGTTGATCAGGATGTCGAGGCCGCCGAAATGCGCAGCCGCCGCGTCGACGACCTCGCGCGCCTTGGTCGACGAGCGCAGGTCGCCACCGACGAGGAAGGCCTGCGCCCCGGCAAAGCGCACGTCCGCCGCCACTTCCTCGGCGCGATTGAGGCTCGCGTTGTAATGGATGGCGACGCGGCATCCGGCGCGCGCGAACGCGCGTGCCGCCGCCGCGCCGATGCCGGTCGACGCACCGGTGATCAGGACGGATTTGCCGGCGAGGTCCGGGGCGATCGAATCGGTCATGGCGCCTATTCGGTGAACAGGGACGAAACCGACTCCTCGTTGGAGATGCGGGTCATCGTCTCCGCGAGGAGCTGGGCGCAGGAGAGCTGCCGGATCTTCGGACAGGCCTGCGCTTCGGGCGACAGCGGGATCGTGTCGGTGACGACGATCTCGTCCATGTCCGACGCCGAGATGCGGGGCACCGCACCGCCCGACAGCACCGGGTGCGTGCAGTACGCGATGACCTTCTGCGCGCCGTGCTCCTTCAGCGCGGTCGCGGCCTTGCAGAGCGTGTTCGCGGTATCGACGATGTCGTCCATGATCACGCAGGTGCGGCCGTCGACGTCGCCGATGATGTTCATCACCTCCGCGACGTTGGCCTTCGGCCGGCGCTTGTCGATGATGGCGAGATCCGAATCCAGGCGTTTGGCGATCGCGCGGGCGCGCACGACGCCGCCGACGTCGGGAGACACGACGAGCAGGTTGTCGTAGTTGCGCTTCCAGAGGTCGCCGAGCAGCACCGGGGTCGCGTAGATGTTGTCGACCGGGATGTTGAAAAAGCCCTGGATCTGGTCGGCGTGCAGGTCCATCACCATCACCCGATCGACGCCCACCGTCGCCAGCATGTCGGCGACGACCTTCGCAGTGATCGGAACACGGGCCGAACGCGGCCTGCGATCCTGCCGCGCATAGCCGAAGTAGGGAATCGCCGCCGTGACCCGCGCGACCGACGCGCGCTTCAACGCGTCGACCATCACCATCACTTCCATCAGGTTGTCGTTGGTCGGCGCACACGTAGACTGCAGGATGAATGCGTCGCGCCCGCGGACGTTCTCCAGCAGCTCGACCATCACTTCGCCGTCGGAAAAGCGCCCGACGACCGCGCGGCCGAGGCTGATGTTCAGGTGGCGGCAGACGGCTTCGGCCAGCTTCGGGTTGGCGTTGCCGGTGAAGATCCGCATGCGCTCGAAGGACATGTGTCGACTCGGTTCCGGAACAGTGGGACTGGGTCAGCCCCGGGAGCAGCGGGGAAGAACGGAGGGGGTCGTGTCGGAAGGGTGCATCGGATGCCGGGAACGGACGTCCGTCAGCGCCGTGGCGTCGGCGAACGGAAATGGCTGGGGAGGAAGGATTCGAACCCTCGAATGCCGGAATCAAAATCCGGTGCCTTAACCAACTTGGCGACTCCCCAGCGGAAACCTGCG